>DASTJE010000217.1:0-37956 GCA_035716845.1 Burkholderiaceae bacterium | reverse complement strand
TGGCGCGCCATCTCCATGTCGGTGGCGCTCTTGGGGAAGCTCACCGCCAGGTACTCGCACTGGAAGCTCATCGCGGTCTTGATGTCGTCCATGTCCTTGGCGGTCAGCGCCGGCGCGGTGAGCCCGCCGCCCTGCTTGTTGATGCCCTTGTTGTTGGACAGCACGCCGCCGACCTTGACGGTGGTCACGACCCGCTCGCCCTGCACGTCCTCCACGGTGAGCATCAGCAGGCCGTCGTTGAGCAGCAGCGTGTCGCCCGGCTTCACGTCGCGCGGCAGTTCCTTGTAGTCGAGCCCGACGGCGCCCTCGTCGCCCGGCTCGGTGCGCGACGCGTCGAGCACGAAGCGCTGCCCGGCCACCAGCATCGTCTTGCCTTCGGCGAACTTGCCGACGCGGATCTTCGGGCCCTGCAGGTCGGCCATGATGGCCACCGCCCTGCCGGCGCGCTCGGCCGCCGCGCGCACCAGCGCCGCGCGGTCGATGTGGTCCTGCGCCGTGCCGTGCGAGAAGTTCAGGCGCACGACGTCGACACCGGCGGCGATGAGGCGCTCCATCACCTCGGACGAGGACGATGCGGGGCCGAGCGTGGCGACGATCTTGGTCTGGCGGGGCATGGAGGCTTTCCCTGGAGTCTGGGCGGCGATTATCCGCGTCGCTCGGCAGTGTCAGTTTCAGCTCAGTTTCACGTCAGCCCGTGTTGGCTGGGCGTCAGAGCACGGTCAGTGCGCGCGCTCAGAGTCGCGCCCTGTTCCCGCACTCGGAGCTTCTCATGGAAGACGATCTCGCACGGCGCATCGCCGCCCACCCCGACTACATCGCGCTCAAGTCCCGGCGCAGCCGCTTCGGCTGGACGCTGGCCATCGCGATGCTGGTCGTCTATTACGGCTTCATCCTGCTGGTGGCCTTCAACAAGCCCTTCCTGGCGCAGCGCCTGGGCGAGGGCGTCACGACGATGGGCATGCCCGTCGGCCTGGGCGTCATCCTGTTCACGGTGCTCATCACCGTGATCTACATCCGCCGCGCCAACCGCGAGTTCGACGACCTGTCGGAACGCATCACCCGGAGCGTCCTGAAGTGAAGCGCCTCATCCCCTCCCTCAAGGCGGCGCTGGCCGCCACCGCCCTGCTCGGCGTGGCCGCCGTCGCCCAGGCCGCCGGCGCCGATCTCGGCCAGGCCGAGAAGCAGACCACCAACTGGACGGCCATCGGCATGTTCGGCATCTTCGTGGCCTTCACGCTGTGGATCACCAAGTGGGCGGCGGCCAAGACCAAGAGCGCCGCCGACTTCTACACCGCCGGCGGCGGCATCACCGGCTTCCAGAACGGCCTGGCGATCGCCGGCGACTACATGTCGGCGGCCTCCTTCCTCGGCATCTCGGCCGCGGTGATGGCCTCCGGCTTCGACGGCCTGATCTACTCGATCGGCTTCCTGGTCGGCTGGCCGGTGGTGACCTTCCTGCTGGCCGAGCGCCTGCGCAACCTGGGCAAGTTCACCTTCGCCGACGTGGCCTCTTTCCGCTTCGCCCAGACCCCGGTGCGCATGTTCGCCGCCTCGGGCACGCTGGTGGTGGTGGCCTTCTACCTGATCGCGCAGATGGTCGGCGCGGGCCAGCTCATCAAGCTGCTGTTCGGCCTCGAGTACTGGATCGCGGTGGTGATCGTCGGTGCGCTGATGATGGTCTACGTGCTGTTCGGCGGCATGACCGCCACCACCTGGGTGCAGATCATCAAGGCCATCATGCTGCTGGGCGGCGCCTCCTTCATGGCCTTCATGGTGCTGTGGAAGTTCGGCTTCAGCACCGAGGCGATGTTCGCGGAGGCGGTGCGCATCAAGACCGACCTCGCGGCCAAGGGCGGCAAGGACGCCGCGGAGGCTGCCAAGCAGGGCTTCTCGATCATGGGGCCCGGGGGTTTCGTGAAGGATCCGATCTCGGCCATCAGCTTCGGCATGGCCCTGATGTTCGGCACCGCCGGCCTGCCGCACATCCTGATGCGCTTCTTCACGGTGCCCAACGCCAAGGAAGCGCGCAAGTCGGTGGGCTGGGCCACGACCTGGATCGCTTACTTCTACATCCTGACCTTCATCATCGGCTTCGGCGCCATCGCCTTCGTGCTGACCAACCCCGAGTTCCTCGATGCCAAGGGTGCGCTCAAGGGCGGCGGCAACATGGCCGCCATCCACCTGGCCAACGCGGTGGGCGGCAACGTGTTCCTGGGCTTCATCTCGGCGGTGGCCTTCGCGACCATCCTCGCGGTGGTGGCCGGGCTCACGCTGTCGGGCGCCTCGGCCGTCTCGCACGACCTGTACGCCACCGTGATCAAGGCCGGCAAGGCCGACAGCAAGAGCGAACTGGGCGTCTCGCGCATCACCACCGTCGTGCTGGGCATCGTCGCGGTGGCGCTGGGCATCGCCTTCGAGAAGCAGAACATCGCCTTCATGGTCAGCCTGGCCTTCGCGATCGCGGCGTCGGCCAACTTCCCGGTGCTGCTGATGAGCGTGCTGTGGAAGGGCTGCACCACGCGCGGCGCGGTCATCGGCGGCTTCCTCGGCCTCATCAGCTCGGTGGTGCTGACCGTGGTGTCGCCGGCGGTGTGGGAGGCCACGCTGGGCAACCCCAAGGGCTCGGCGCTGTTCCCCTACACCTCGCCGGCGCTGTTCTCGATGACCATCGGCTTCGTCGGCATCTGGCTGTTCTCGCTGCTCGACGGCAGCAAGCGCGGCCAGCAGGACCGCGACGGCTTCCTGGCGCAGCAGGTGCGCTCGGAGACCGGCATCGGGGCCGCAGGCGCCAGCGGCCATTGACCTGGCACAAGGCCGGCCGCGCCAGCGCGCCACCGGCCTTCCGCCAACGCGGGACCGCGGGCACACTGCCCCGGTCCCCTTTTTTTTCCTCACGACGACGGCGCGATGACCGCACCCGAAGGCGACCTGCACCGCGAGATGCTCACGCTGCTGACGGCACGCGTGCGCGACACGGCACTGCGCGAGCCCCTGTGGGTCGACGGCGGCGACGACCTGCTCACGGTGTGCCGGCAACTGGCCGCGGCCGGGCGCACCGGCGCGCTGGTGCGCGACGGCGCGCGCCTGGGCATCTTCACCACCACCGACCTGCGCGACGCCCTGCTCGACGGGCGCGCGCCCCAGGCCGTGAGCGCGCGCGAGTTCGCGCACTTCGACCTGATCGAGATCGCGCCCGACGCCAGCCTGTTCGAGGCGCTGTGGTCGATGGTGCACCACCGCGTGCACCGTCTGCTGGTGCGCCGCGGCGACGCCCCGCTGGGCGTGCTGTCGCAGGTTGAGCTGGTGGGCTTCCTGTCCAACCACTCGCACGTGGTGGCGCTGCAGATCGACGACGCGTGCACGGTGGATGACCTCGCCGCCGCGGCGCGCCGCGTCGACGCGCTGGTGGCGCTGCTGCACGACGGTGGCCTGCGCATCGAGCGCGTCGCCCACCTGGTGGGCAACCTCAACCGGCGCCTGTTCGCGCGCCTGTGGGCGCTGGTCGCTCCGGCCGAGCTGGTGGCCAACAGCTGCCTGCTCGTGATGGGCAGCGAGGGCCGCGGCGAGCAGATCCAGAAGACCGACCAGGACAACGCGCTGCTGCTGCGCGACGGCTTCCGGTGTGCGGAGCTCGGCGCCGCGACGCAGGCCTTCAACAGGGGCCTGGCCGCGCTCGGCTGGCCACCCTGCCCGGGCGACATCATGCTGACCAACCCGGCCTGGTGCGCGCCGGTGGCGGCGTTCCGCGAGACGGTGCGCGACTGGGTGCACGGCCACGCGCCGGACGGCCCGATGCACCTGGCGATCTTCTTCGACGCCGCTGCCGTGGCCGGCGACGCCACGCTGCTGGCCGAGGTGCGCGGGCACCTGGATCGCGTGGTCGCCGCGAGCGACGCCTTCATCGCACGCTTCGGCGCCGCGGCCGACCAGTTCCACGTGCCCACGCGCTGGTGGGCCCACCTGACCGGCAGCGCCGACGAGCAGCCGCTCGACCTCAAGAAGCTCGGCACCTTCCCGCTCGTGCACGGCGTGCGCGCGCTGTGCCTCAAGCATGGCGTGCGCGCCGCCGGCACGGCCGAGCGCATCGAGCAGCTGCGCGGCCAGGGGGTGCTCGACGACGCCCTGGCGCAGGACCTCACCGAGGCGCTGCACTTCCTGATGGGCCTGAAGCTGCGCCACCAGCTGCGCCAGCGCGCGGCGGGCCAGCCGGCGGGCAACGAGGTGCGGCCCTCGGCGCTCAGCACGATGGAGCGCGACCAGTTCAAGAACGCGCTGGCGATCAACGGGCGCTTCCGCGCGCTGCTGCGCCAGAGGCTGCGGCTCGACGCGCTGTGAGGGCACGACCCGCGATGCGCAACCTGCCCTCCCCCGGTGCCCGCCTCGTCGGCCTGTTCGCGCTCGGCGCGCTCGTCTTCAACTTCCCATTGATCACACTGTGGGACCGCGGCGTCTCCGTGCTGGGGCTGCCGCTGATGGCCCTGGCGCTGTTCGCGCTGTGGGCCGGACTGATCGCTGCCGCCGCGGTGCTCGTCGAGCGCGACGACGACCAGGCCGCGAGCGACGCCCCCGGCCCGAGCGACGGTAGCCCCTGAGGCCGTGCACGCCGTGAGCGCGCTGCCCCTGCCCCTCGTCCTCGGCGCCTCGTTCGCCTACCTGCTGCTGCTGTTCGCGGTGGCGTGGTGGGCCGACCGGCGCGCCGCGGCCGGGCGCTCGGTGATCGGCAATGCCTGGGTCTACACGCTGTCGATCGGCGTGTACTGCACCGCCTGGACCTACTTCGGCAGCGTCGGTCGCGCGGCGGGCGCGGGCCTGTGGTTCCTGCCGATCTACCTCGGCCCGACGCTGGCCATGCTGCTGGCCTGGACGCTGCTGCGGCGCGTGGTGCGCATCGCGCACCGCCACCGCATCACCTCGATCGCCGACTTCGTGGCCAGCCGCTACGGCAAGAGCCGCGCGCTCGCGGCCCTGGTGACGCTGATCGCGCTGGTGGGCATCCTGCCCTACATCGCGCTGCAGCTGAAGGCGATCGCCAGCGGCTTCATGCTGCTCACCGGCACGCACGGCAGCGCCGATGCGCCGTTCTGGCGCGACAGCACCTTCGTCATCGCGCTGCTGCTGGCCGGCTTCACGATCGCCTTCGGCACACGCCACCTCGACGCCTCGGAGCGCCACGAGGGCATGGTGGCCGCCGTCGCGCTCGAGTCGGTGGTCAAGCTGCTGGCGTTCCTGGCGATCGGCGTCTTCGTCACCTGGGGCCTGTTCGACGGGCCGCGCGACATCGCGGCGCGCGCCGCGGCCGACGCGTCGCTGGCGCCGCTGCTCACGCTCACCGGCGCCGGCGGCGGCGACACACGGTTCGCCGGCGGCCAGTGGTTCGCGCTGACGCTGCTGGCGGGCTTGTCGCTGCTGTTCCTGCCGCGGCAGTTCCAGGTCATGGTGGTCGAGCTGGTCGACGAGCGCCACCTGCGGCGCGCAACCTGGGCCTTTCCGCTGTACCTGCTGCTGATCAACCTGTTCGTGCTGCCGATCGCCCTGGGCGGCCTGCTGTTCTTCGGCCGCGGCGGTGCCGACCCGGAGACCTTCGTGCTGTCGCTGCCGCTGGCCAGCGGCCACGGCGCGCTGGCGCTGCTGGCCTTCGTCGGCGGACTGTCGGCGGCCACCGGCATGGTGATCGTCGAGGCCATCGCCGTGTCGACGATGGTGTGCAACGACCTCGTGATGCCGTGGCTGCTGCGCGTGCAGCCGCAGCGCGACCTGAGCCGCCTGCCGCTGCACGTGCGCCGCGCGGTGATCGTCGCGCTGCTGCTGCTGGGCTACCTCTACTTCCGAGTCGCCGGCGAGGCCTACGCGCTGGTCAGCATCGGCCTGATCAGCTTCGCCGCGGTGGCGCAGTTCGCGCCGGCGCTGATCGGCGGCCTGTACTGGAAGGGCGCCACGCGCGCCGGCGCGCTGGCCGGGCTCGTGGCCGGCTTCGCGCTGTGGACCTGGACCCTGCTGCTGCCGTCGATCGCCAAGTCGGGCTGGCTGCCGCGGGGCTTCCTGACCGAGGGGCCGTTCGGCCTGGCGCTGCTGCGGCCCGAGCAGCTGTTCGGGCTCGCGGGGCTGGACAACCTGACCCACGCGCTGCTGTGGAGCCTGCTGGCCAACGTCGGCCTGTTCGTCGCCGTCTCGCTGGCGCGCGGGCCCTCGCCGCGCGAGATGCAGCAGGCCCTGCGCTTCGTCGACACCTGGCGCGACGAGGGCCGCGACGGCGCGGCGGCGCTGCGCTGGCGCGCCGGCGCGCCGCTGGTCGAGCTGCGCGCGCTGGCGTCGCGCTTCCTCGGCGCCGAGGCGACGCAGCGGCTGTTCGCCGACTACGCGCAGCGCAGCGGCGCCGGGCGCGTCGAGCGCCTCACCCCCGACGCGGCGCTGGTGGGCCACGTCGAGACGCAGCTGGCCGGCGCCATCGGCAGCGCGTCGGCCCATGCCGTCGTGGCCACGCTGGTCGAGGAGGAGCCGCTCGGGCGCAGCGACCTGCTGCGCCTGCTCGACGAGGCCTCGCAGGTGCGCGCGCTCAACCGCCAGCTCGAGAGCCTGGACCGGCTCAAGGACGACTTCATCTCCTCGGTGACGCACGAGCTGCGCACGCCGCTCACTGCGATCCGTGCCTTCGCCGAGCTCATGCGCGACGACCCCGGCATGGACGCCGCGCAGCGCCAGCAGTTCCTGAGCCTGCTTGTGGCCGAGTCCGAGCGCCTGTCGCGCCTCGTGAACCAGGTGCTCGACATGGCCAAGCTCGACGCCGGCCACGCCGAGTGGCGCAGCGAGGCGGTCGACCTGCGCGAGCTCGTCGGGCACGCGGTGCACACCACTTCGGAGGTCTTCCGCGAGCGCGGTGCCCGCGTGACGGTGCACGCGCCGGACGCGATGCCGAAGCTGCAGGCCGACCGCGACCGCCTGCTGCAGGTGCTGCTCAACCTGCTGTCCAACGCGGCGAAGTTCGTGCCCGAAGGGCGCGGCGAGGTCACGGTGACGCTGCGCAGCGAGCCGCACGGCGCCACCGTCGAAGTGCGCGACAACGGCCCGGGCGTCCCTGCAGCGCAGCAACGCGCGATCTTCGAGCGCTTCCGCCAGGGCGGCGACGCGGCACACCGCCCGCAGGGCACGGGCCTGGGCCTGCCGATCAGCCGCAAGATCGTGGAGCATTTCGGCGGCACGCTCTGGCTCGAGAGCCCGCCCGGCCAGGGCGCCTGCTTCGGCTTCCACCTTCCGTGGGCGCCACCGGCCGCACCCGACAACGACGAGGAGACCGACCATGAGCGCGAAGCACGTGCTGATCGCCGATGACGAGGCCAACATCGTCATTTCGCTCGAGTTCCTGATGAAGCGCGAGGGCCACCGCGTCAGCATCGCGCGCGACGGCGATGCCGCGCTGGACCTGATCCGCCGCGAGCGGCCCGACCTCGTGCTGCTCGACGTCATGATGCCGGGGCGCAGCGGTTTCGAGGTCTGCCAGGCGGTGCGCGGCGACGATGCGCTGGCCGGCGTGAAGATCCTGATGCTCAGCGCCAAGGGCCGCGACACCGATGTCGCCAAGGGCCAGGCCCTGGGCGCGGACGCCTACATGACCAAGCCCTTCTCGACGCGCGAGCTGGCCGACCGCGTGCGCGCGCTGCTCGGCCCATGAAGCCCGTCGACCGGCGCGAGATCGCCGCGGCACTGCTGCCGGCTGCGCTGCTGGGCGCGGGCGCGCTGCTGGCACTGGCCGTGGTGCACATCGTGCCCGACGCCGAGGGCCGGCTCGCCGTGGGCGGCTTTGCGCTGGGCCTGCTGGCCGCCGGCGCCGGCACCGCGCTGCGCCGCGCGTACCTGCGCTCGCTGAGGGCGGCCGCCCGCCTGGCCGAGGAGGCGCAGGCGCTGCAGGCCGGCGATGCCCGGCGCACCCTGGCGAGCGACGGTGCGCCGCAGGTGCAGGCCCTGGCCGTGGTCCTCAACCGGCTGCTCGCCGAGCGGGCCGGCCTGCGCGAGGACGTCGCGGCGCAGGTGCAGGCCGCCTCGCGCAGCGTCGAGCAGGAGCGCAACCGCCTGGCCGCGCTGATGGCCGAGCTCACGCAGAGCGTGGTGGTGTGCAACCTCGACGGACGCATCCTGCTCTACAACAACCGCGCGCGCTGGCAGCTGCGTGCCCTGTCCGCCGCCGCGGCGCTGGGCGGTGCGAGCGAACTGGTCGGCCTCGGCCGCTCGATCTACGCGTTGCTGGACCGCGCGCTGATCGCCCACGCGCTCGACAGCGTGCAGCAGCGCCTCGCGCGCGGGGCGGCGCATCCGTCGGCGCAGTTCGTCACCGGCACGCACAGCGGCCAGCTGCTGCGGGTGCAGCTCGCGCCGGTGCGCGAGGCCGGTACCCCGGCCGACGCGGCGCTCGACGGCTTCGTGCTGATGCTCGACAACGTGACGCGCGACTTCGCGGCCGAGTCCGAGCGCGACCGCCTGCTGCACGCGCTGGGCGAAGGCTCGCGCGCCTCGCTCGGCAACGTGCAGGCCGCCCTCGAGATGCTCGACTTCCCCGACCTCGACGCCGCGACGCGCGAGCGCTTCATGGGCGTCGTGCGCGACGAAGTGCGTTCGATGGCACAGCGACTGCAGGACCTGGCACGCCACAGCACGCAGGCCATGAAGACGCGCTGGCCGCTGGAGGACATGCTGGCGGCCGACCTCGTCGCCGCCGCCTGCCGCCGCATCGAGGCCGCGGCGGGCTGCCGCGCCGCCGCCGGCGAGGTGGCCGAGGGCCTGTGGCTGCAGGTGGACAGCTACTCGCTGATCCAGGCGCTCGCCAGCCTGGCCGCACGCCTGGTCGACGAGGTCGAGGTCCGGCTGGTGCGCCTGCGCGTGGCGCCAGGCGACGGCCACGCGCGGCTGGACCTGGTGTGGCAGGGCCCGTCGATCAGCACCGAGACGGTGATCGGCTGGGAGACCGAGCCGATGCGCACCGGCGGCCAGAGCGTCGCGCTGACCGTGCGCGACGTGGTCGAGCGCCATGGCGGCGAGTTCTGGTTCGAGCGCGACCGGGCGCGCGGCGAGGCCTTCTTCCGGCTGCTGGTGCCGCTGGCGGCCGCCGCGGAGCCGATCGAGGCCGCGGCGCTGCTGCGCGGCCAGAGTCGGCCCGAGGTCTACGACTTCGACCTGTTCCGCAGCACGCCGCAGGCGCGCGAGCGGGCCCAGCAGCGGCTGGTGGAGCTGGCCTACACCGTGTTCGACACCGAGACCACCGGGCTCGCGCCGGCCGCCGGCGACGAGATCCTGCAGATCGGGGCCACGCGCATCGTGGCGGGCAAGCTGCGGCGCGAGGACTGCTTCGAACAGCTGGTCGATCCGCAGCGCGACATCCCGCCCGCGGGGATCCCGATCCACGGCATCCGGCCCGAGATGGTGGCCGGCGCACCGACCATCGACGAGGTGCTGCCGGCCTTCCACGCCTGGGCCGCCGACACGGTGCTGGTGGCGCACAACGCCGCCTTCGACATGCGCTTCCTCGAGCTCAAGCAGGCCCGCACCGGCGTGGTGTTCAGCCAGCCGGTGCTCGACACGCTGCTGCTGTCGGCCGTGGTGCACCCGTCGCAGGCCTCGCACGGGCTGGAGGCGATCGCCGAACGGCTGGGCGTGCCGGTGCTGGGCCGCCACACCGCGCTCGGCGACGCGATGGTCACCGCCGAGGTGTTCCTCAAGCTGATCCCGCTGCTGGCCGAGCACGGCATCCACACGCTCGGCCAGGCCCTGGAGGCCTCGCAACGCACCTATCTGGCGCGCGTCAGCTACTGACCACGCGGCCGGCCGCGCCCTGCGCGATCAATCGAACAGGCTCACCTCACCGCCGCGCGCGGCGTCGGCAAGCACGCCGGCGCTGACCAGCGCCGCGTGATCATGGACCTGGTCGCGCCCGGCCGCCTTCGCGTGGTAGACCGCACGGTCGGCGCGTTCGAACGCGGCCGTCGGCGTGTCGCCGTGGCGCACCTCCGTGTAGCCGATGCTGGCGGTGACGTGCCCCACCTGCGGAAACGGGTAGCGCGCGACATTGGCCCGCAGCCGCTCGAACGCGGCGCCCGCCCCGGCCTGGTCGGCGGCCCGCAGCAGCACCACGAACTCCTCGCCGCCGAAGCGGTACAGACGGTCGTGGTAGCGGAACGTCGACCGCATCACGCGCGCGATCAGCACCAGCACCTCGTCGCCGATGAGGTGCCCGTAGCGGTCGTTGACGCCCTTGAAGTGATCGACATCGATGACCGCGAGATACGGGCGCCCGGGGATCTCGCGGCGCCGGTCGCCGCCATCCGGCTCACCCTGCGGCGCCGGCGACGGCGCGGTCAGGGCGACCTTGAGGAACCACGCGTCGAAGGTCTTGCGGTTGAGCAGGCCGGTCAGCGTGTCGCGCTCGCTGTAGTCCAGCAGGGACTCGAAATTGCGGCAGATCCGGAGCACGGCGGCCACCGTGCGGCGCTCGCTGGGCAGCAGGGGTTGCGCGCTGCGCACCTCCAGCACCCCGGCCTCCCCCGCCTCGCTGCCGAGCGGGAACAGCGACACCGCGGCGCCGTCCTCGAAGCTCAGCACGTGGGCGTGCTGGACGCAGTCGCGCCACGCGGGGCGCTCGTCGAAGGCCGGCAGCAGTTCGAGCTCGACGATGGAGCCCTCGGCACGCGGCGCGATGTCCCCTGGCGTGATGCTTGCGCGCGTCAGCCAGCGCCGCTTGTCGGCGTCGCCCACCGCACGATGCACCGCCACCGACAAGGGCGCGAGCATCTCGTTCAGGGCCTCGACCAGCGCGACGTCGAGCACCTCGCGGTCGCGGTGGACCGTCAGGTCCGCGAGGTGGTCGACCAGTTCGCGCATGGGCGCAGCGGCGGCGTCGTCAGGCGCTCACGGACGACACATGACGCGCGACGAGCGCCAGCAACTCCTCCTCGGCATAGGGCTTGCCGAGGTAGTGGTTGACGCCCAGCTCGGCCGCATGGTCGCGGTGCTTCTGCGCGATGCGCGAGGTGATCATGATCACCGGCAGGCCTGCCAGGCGCGCGTCGGCGCGCAGGTTGCGCACCAGGTCGAAGCCGTCCATGCGCGGCATCTCGATGTCCGACAGCACGACCACCGGCACTTCCTCCGCCAGGCGCTCGAGCGCGTCCAGCCCGTCCTTGGCGACCACCACGCGGTAGCCCTCGCGTTGCAGCAGGCGCTGCGTCACGCGGCGCACGGTCAGCGAATCGTCCACCACCATCACCAGCGGCGCCTGCTGCGGCGCGGTCTGCGGCAGCGCCTGCGCGAGCGCCCCCTGGGGCGCGGACCGCATGGCCGCGCGCGCCTGGTCGCCGTACAGCGTGGCCAGCGCCACCGGGTTGTAGATCAGCGCCGGGACGCCCGAGGCCAGCAGCGTCACGCCGGCCAGGCCGGGCAGGCGCGCGAGTTGCGCGCCCAGGTTCTTGACCACCACTTCCTGGTTGCCGATCACCTCGTCGACGTGGACGGCGATGCGCTGCTGCGCGCTCTTGATCACCACCACCGGCAGCGCGCGTCCCGCGGCCTCGCTGCTGCGGCCGCCACCCTGCAGCAGCGCGCCGAGCCAGAAGAAGGGGATCGGGCGCTCGCCGAAGTCGAAGGCCGCGCGCGCATACGAGGCCTCGACCTCGTCGACGCCGACACGGCGCACGATCTCGACCAGCGTGGCCGGCACCGCCACCGTCACGCTGCCGGCGCGCAGCAGCACGACCTGGGTCACGGCCGTGGTGAGCGGCAGCACGAGGCGGAAGCTGGTGCCCTGGCCGGGGGCGCTCGCGGTTTCGATGCGGCCGCCCAGCGCGACGACCTCGTTCTTGACCACGTCCATGCCGATGCCGCGTCCGGCCAGCTCGGTCACGGTGTCCGCGGTCGTGAACCCGGGCGCGAAGATCAGGTTGGCGAGGTCGGCGTCGCCGGCGGCGGCCTCGGCGGCGAGCAGGCCCATCGCGATGCCCCGCTCGCGGATGCGCGCCAGGTCGAGCCCGCCGCCGTCGTCGCGGAACTCGACGGTGACTTCGTTGCCCTCCTGCGCCACCGCGACGGTGATCTGGCCGGAGGCGTCCTTGCCGCGCGCGCTGCGCACCTCGGGCGCCTCGATGCCGTGCGTGACGCTGTTGCGCACCAGATGCTCGAAGGCACCGCCCATGCGCTCGAGCACGCCGCGGTCGACTTCGATCGTGCCGCCGGCGATGTCCAGCCGCACCTGCTTCTGCAATTCCTTGGCCGCCTGGCGCGCCACACGGTACAGGCGCTCCGACAGGCTCTCGAACTCGACCATGCGCGTGCGCAGCAGGTCGTCCTGCAGGTCGCGCGTGAGGCGCGCCTGGGCGGCCAGGTCGTCCTCGGTACCCTGCAAGGTGCGCTGCAGGGTGCGCTGCACGGTGGCGACGTCGTTGACCGACTCGGCCATCATGCGCGTGAGCTCCTGGAAGCGCGTGAAGCGGTCCATCTCGAGCGGGTCGAAGGTCTCGCCGTGCGACTTCGCGGCCTCCATGCGCGAGGCGATCTGTGTCTCGGCCTGCAGCTCAAGGTCGCGCAGCTGGCTGCGCAGGCGCTCCAGGTTCTCGCCGAGGTCGGCGAGCGAGCCGCGGATCTGGCCCACCTCGGACTCGATGCGCGAGCGGGCGATCGACACCTCGCCGGCGTGGTTGACCAGTCGGTCGAGCAGCGCCGAGCGCACGCGCACCGTGCCGCTGGCGCCCGCACCGGCGCCGGCGCGTTCCGCAGGCCCTGCCGCGGGCACGGCAGGCATGGCGACGAAGCGCTGCCAGTCGATCGATGTCCCGGTCGGCTCGACGGCCGGGCCGGGCTGCGGCGCCAGGGCCGCCTCGGCAGGCGCGGCCTGCGGCGCCGGCACCGCGGTCGGCAACTCGGCCGGCCGTGCCGCCGCGGGCCCGTCGCCGGCATGCGGCGCGGCCTCGGCGGGGGCGGGCTCGGGCGCCGCCGGTTCGGCGGGCGCGGGACCTGCCAGCAAGGCGTCGAAGGTGGCCCCCAGCGCATCGACGCGCGGGAACAGCGCCTCGACCTCGTCCGCGGTGGCCTCGCCGCGCGCGGCAAGACGATCGATCAGGGACTCCAGGCGGTGCGCCATCTCGCCCAGCCGCATCGCGCCGGCCAGTCGCGCGCCACCCTTGAGCGTGTGCAGCGTGCGCATGCACGCGGCGGCTCCCGCGGCGTCGGACGCGTGCGAGGCCCAGGCGCGCATGCGCGAGGCCAGCTGCGGCAACAACTCGAGCGCCTCTTCCTGGAAGATCGGGAACAGCTCGGCATCGACCGCGTCGACCGCCTCGATGTCGTCGTCGGTGGCGGCCACCGGGCCCCCGTGCGCAGCGGCACGCGCCGCCTCCAACGGGGCCAGCGCCGACAGCTCGTGGTATTCGGCGCGGCCCAGCGACGTGAGCAGGCTGTGCACCGTTTCCTGCAACGCGCCGGGCGCCGCAACGGTCGGCGCGGGCACCGGTTCGGGCTCGGGCACCGCCTCGGGCTCCTCCGGCTGCGCGACCTGGGCCTCCAGGCGCTCGGCCGTCCAGCGCTCGTGGTCGACCAGGCGCTGCACGAGTTCGGGCGACGGGCTCCTGAGCAGGCCCGCCGCGAACTGGTGCAGCAGGCGCCGGATCTCGTCGGCCGTCTCGTTGAACAGGGCGAGCTCGTCGGCGTGGCCCGCACCGAGCGACTGCGAGCGCATCAGCGCGTGCTCGAGCAGGCGCGCCAGGTGCGAGAGGTCCGCGAAGCCGACCGTCGCCGAGTTCCCGGCCAGCGAGTGCGCCAGCGCGATGGTGCTGTCGGCCACCGGCCGGTCCGCCTCGTGCGCCCATTCGGCGAGTTCGGTCCCGAGGCGGCGTGACTGCTCGTCGGCCTCGCTGAGGTAGATGTTGAACAGCGGGATGCTGACGCGCAGCGGCCCGATCATCCTGAAGGACTCGGGCTCGGGCTCCGGCAAGGGCTGTGGTTCGAGATCCTCGACCTGCGGCGGCGGCGGCGCGTCGTCTACGCCAGCGCCGGGCAACTCCAGCGACAAGGGGCCGCGCACCGACTCCGCCGGCAGCGGCGTCGCCTCGCCCGCGGGTATGGGCGGCGGCTCGGGCGCCGCCAGGTCGAGCGACATCATCGACGACACCGCATCGGGCGCGGGCGCCCCGGGCGCGGCGTCCGGCAGCGCCAGCGCCTGCAGCGCATCGCGTTCGCCCGCGGGCATGCGCGCCGCCTCCCCGAGATCGAGCTCGAAGGACACCTCCTCTTCGGCCGCCAGCACCTCGTCGAGCGGGCGCACCGCGGAGGCGGCCGGCACCAGTTCCAGGTCCTGCGCGCTCGGCAGGTCGGCCGGCAGGTCGATCAGCGGGATCGGCGACGACACCACGGGCAGGGCGAGCCCGGCCTGCGCGTCCTCCGGCACGAAGCCGGCCGTTTCGGCAGCGCCCTGCGCCAGCTCGCGCCGCAGCGGCAGGGGAGTCCCCGGCAGCGCCAGGGGCGGCGCCTCGCCGTCGCGCTGGTAGGCCTCGAGCGCCGCGCGCACGTCCGAAGACGCATGCCCGCCGTCGCGCCGCACGGCGATGGCCTCGACCCAGTCGGCCAGGTAGGCGAGGATCTCGGTGCTCAGGGCCAGCAAGCCCGGGTCGGCCGGCTGTTGCTCGGCCAGCTTGGCGTTGTAGGTCTGCTCGCAGGCCCAGGCGGCCTCGCCGAACTCCTTGAGCCCGACCATGCGCGAACTGCCCTTGAGGGTGTGGAACGCACGCCGCACGGTCGTCATCTCGCCCAGGTCCTCGGGCGCATGCAGCAGCGCGGCCAGCGCCGATTCGGCACCGGCGATGACCTCGCGCGCCTCCTCGAGGAAGACGCCTCGCATCTCGTCGTCTTCCTCGAGGCCGGTCTGGCCCTCGGGCGTCGGCGTGCTCGGCAGCACCGGCAACGGTCGCGGCGCGGGCATGTCCAGCGCCATCGGCTCCGACGTGCTGTGCACGAAATCGGCCATGGCCTGTGCCAGTTCCTCGCGCACGGCGCTGAGCTCGTCATCGCTGCGCGCCACCTCGAACGCGCTTTGCACCTGGTGCATGGTGTGCGCCAGTTCGGGCTGGTCCGCCACCAGGGCTTCCTGCGACAGCCGGTCGAGCTCGCCGCGCACCGCTTCGAGCGGCACCTCGGGCTGCGCCGCGGCGTAGGCGAGCGACTGGGCCTGCTCGATCAGGCGCGGCTCGACCGGCCCCGGGCGCGCCGCGCTTTCGTCGAGCGCGCCGAAGCCGGACGCGCGATGGCTGCCGGCGGCAGCGACCGCGCGCAGCAACCCCTGCTGCGGATCGAAGGCGAACACGGACTTCACCAGCGCCGGCTGCACGTTCAGCATGTCGATCAGGAAGCCGAGCGCGCCCAGATTGCTGGCCAGGCGCTCGGTCTCGGCCGGCGCCGACGCGTCCCCGCTGCCGGCGGCCAACGCGTCGACGTCGTCGCGCATGCGCACCACCGCCTGCGACGCGGCATCCAGGCCCAGCACCGAGAACACGCCGCGCATCGCATTGAGCCAACCCGGCACGGGGTGCAGCAGGTCGCGCCGGGCCGGCTGGCGGAAGAACAGGTCGATCGCCTTCTCCGCCTCGCCCAGCGAGGTCTTGAGCTCCTGCACGACGCTGCCCATGGTGTGGCGGTCGGACACGCGCCGGTAGAGCTCCTCCATCCAGGCGTCGAGCGCCGGCGGCGTGGCGCCACCCAGGGCGATCTGCATGCGCTGCGCCAGACGCTGCAGGCGCCCGGCCTGCTGCGGGTGGTCGAACTCGCCGTCCTCCAGCGATGCATCCAGGTAGAGCAGCGCGGTGGCCACTTCCATGCCCAGCGTCGGCGCAGGCTCGGCGCCGCTGGCGGCCACCGCCGCCGCCGCCGCCTCCAGCACAACGGCGAGCGTGTCGCCGGAGGGGTAGAGCTTGCGCAGCGAATCGCCGACGAGGTGGAACTGTTCGCCCAGCGAGGCGCTGCGGCGCAGCTCGCCGCCGGCCACGGCAGCCCAGCCGTCCTTGGCGGCCGTGACGCGTTTGCGCGCCTGCGCGATCGACGTCGGGTCGTGACGGCCGAGCGAGGCCGCCAGGTAGTCCACCGGCGCGCGACGCGCCAGGTTCCAGGCCTGACGCACCGCGGCCAGGCGCGGTGCGCGGCGGCCGTCGCCCGGCGAGGCCGACTGGGCACAGAAGAAGAGCAGGTCCTGCGCCAGGCGTTGCGACACCTCGCCCGCGGCCGCAGGCCCGTCCTGTTCGCTCATGCGCAGCTGCGCCAGCAGCCGCGAGGCGATGCGCTTGCTGTACACGTCGGGCACGAGCAACCGCTGCGCCTGCGCCTCGAAGAAGGCCGCGGCCAGGCGCCACAGCGTCGAGAGGTGGCGCGCCTCGGGGAGGGCTCCGGCGGCCAGGCCGGCAAACAGATCGGACAGCGCGCGCGCGGCGTCGGCATCGCCGCTGCGCATCAGCGTCAGTGTCGAGGCCTCCACCTCGCTGCGGAACTCGGCATCGGGCCGGCGCGCGGCGCTGCCATCGGAGGCGACGTCGCGCCATTCCCAGTCGTGCGGCCACAAGTCGGCGGGGTGGACGCGGTCCGCGCCGGCGAGCTCCTGCACCGCACGGTACTGCGGGAACATGGCCAGCGGCGACACCGGCTTGGACGCCAGCAGCCGCCCCAGGTAGTCGAGCAGCGCGAACGAGGCGCGCTCGATCGTCTCGACCGCGGGCGCGTCGAGCTTGCCCGCGCGCCCCCCCAGCTTGGCGAGCGCGGACTCGCCGGCGCGCAGCACCTGCGCCGCCGTGGGCAGGCCCACCAGCTCGAGCGCCCCCACCCCCTGGTGCAACTGCGTGCGTGCGGTGCGCAGCACCGCCGGGTCCACGGCGTCGACGTCGGAACCGGCGACGGCCTCGCATTCCTTGAGGTAGCGCCGCATCGCCTTGTGGGCCGCTTCGACCGAGCGACGCAGCTCGTCGTGCACCCAGGCCAGCGCGGACAGATCGTCGATGGTCTCGGAGTCTTGCTGCAGGTCCATGCGATTCGTCGGTGGTCGTTAGCGGGCGCGCGGGCCAGCGCCGGGCCGCTCCCGAGCGTCAGGCTCGCGCCCCCCAGCGAGGGGGCCCGTGCGAAGCGCGGGGAGGGTCGTCATGTCATGCAATCTTGAACCGAGCGACCGAGGCCTTGAGCTCGTCGGCGGTGCGCGACAGCTCGCGCACCATCTGCGCGGTCGAGCGGGTGCCCTCGCCGGTCTGTTCGGTGACCGCGAAGATGTGCTGGATGTTGCTGGCAACCACGTTCGCCGAGCGTGCCTCCTCGGACGCCTGGCGCGAGATCTGCTCGATCAGTTCGGACAGCTCGCGCGTCACGCGGTCGATGTCCACCAGTGCGGTGCCGGCGGCGTCCGACAGGCGCGTGCTCTCGACCACGCCCTGGGTCGAGCGCTCCATGGCCGCCACGGCGTCCTGCGTGTCGGTCTGGATCGCCTTCACGAGAGCGGCAATCTGGCGCGTCGCGTCCGCCGAGCGCTCGGCCAGGCGCTGCACTTCCTCGGCCACCACCGAGAAGCCGCGCCCGGCTTCGCCGGCCGAGGCCGCCTGGATGGCGGCATTGAGCGCCAGCACGTTGGTCTGCTCGGTGATGTCCGAGATCAGCTCGGTGATCTCGCCGATCTCCTGCGACGACTCGCCCAGGCGCTTGATGCGCTTGGCGGTTTCCTGGATCTGGTCGCGCATCGCGTTCATGCCGCCGATCGTGTTCTGCACCGCGGCACGGCCCGACTCGGCCGCCGCCAGCGATTGGCGCGCCACCGCGGCGGTCTGCTGCGCCTGCGCCGACACGCTGTTGATGCGGCCGGCCATCTGCAGCACCGACTCGCCGGTCTCGCGGATCTCGCGCAGCTGCTCGGTGGACGCCGCCAGCAGCTCGGTCGACGTGTTCTCGACCTGCTGCGTGGTGTCGGTCACGCGGGTGACCGCGCCCTGCACCTGCGCCACCAGGGTACGCAGCTCTTCCACCGTGTAGTTCACGGAGTCGGCGATGGCACCGGTGATGTCCTCGGTCACTGTGGCCTGCTGCGTGAGGTCGCCTTCGGCCACCGTCTGCAGCTCGTTCATCAGGCGCAGAATCGCCGCCTGGTTGGCGTCGTTCACGCGCTTGGCCTCCTGTTCCTGGCGCTGCGCCTGCTGGCGCTGGGCCTCCGCGACGCGGGCGCGTTGCGCCTGGTCGGCCAGGAACAGGCGCAACAGCCCCCAGCCGCCGAAGGCCAGCACCGCCAGCCCGAGCAGGATCAGCAGCAGGCTGCCGCCACCCAGGCCACGCCCGGCCAGCTTGCCTTGCAGGTCCTCCAGGCCCAGCCGCAGCGCCTCGCTGTCGGAGACGATCGACGACTGCGCCTCGCGCGCGGCCACCAGCCCCTGCAGGTTGTTCAGGATCGCGCCGGCGTCGCTGCGCGTCTTCTCGTACTGCGCGATCAGCTGCTGCAGCCGCTCGCGGACCTGCGCGTCCTTCGCCGCGGCGAGCCTCAGTTCGCTGCTGCCGTTGAGCAGGCCGGCGGACAGGTCGCGGAAGGAATTCAGGTCCTTGCCCAGCAGGAACACCGCCTCCGGGCTCACGCCCTCGGTCGTGAGGAACTCGTTGGCGCTCTTGCCGATGCGCTGCGTGAGCATGACGACCTGCGCCGCCGCCGACAGCTCGGAGGCCGGGGCGTCCTGCTGCAGCTTGAGTGCCGCGACCGTCTCGGCGATCTCGAGCAGCTCGGCCGATTGACGGTTGATGGCGCGCAGCGCCTGCCCCACCTGGGTCAGCGTCTTCTGCTGTGCCAGCACGACGCCCGCGTTCTTCTCGGCGCGCTCGACCAGCGGCAGCAGCGGCTCGATGGCCTCCTGGGCGCGCGCCGGCGCCGCCGCCACCTCGGGGCTGCCGTCCTTGAGGGCGCGCACGTTGCGCGCCAGCACCTCGGCACTGTCGCGCACTTCGGCAAAGGCGCTGGCCCCGCCCAGCAGGGCCTGCGACACGGACTTGGCCAGGCGCTGCGACTGCATGAGCGCCTGGCCGGCCGCGCCGACCTGGGACGAGCTGCGATTGGCGCCGCTGATGGCGAACCATGCGCCGGCCAGCAGCACCAGGACCCCTGCGCCCACGACGCCGAACAGGATGCGCTGCTGGCGCACCAGCGGCAGCTGACCGATCAGCGGCAGGCCGGTGGCCGCCGCGGCGCCGGCGGCGGGCAGCTGCGCTTCCGAGTAATCGATGCCCACCTCGGACGCCGTGACCTCGGAGATCAGCGACGAGGACTCCCCGGTCTGCGTCGGCACCATCGGCATGCCGCCGTCCAGCGCCAGCGTGGCCGCGTTGGTGCTCTCGGCGAGCGCCGGCTCGTCGAATGCGCCCACCTCGTCGAACATCGAACCGAGGTTGTCCTGGCGGCCACCCTTGCCGCGCTTGGCCTTGCCGGTGATCTTGTCGAGAAAGCTCATTCAGCCACCTGTGGGAATGGGTTCGGTGCGTGGATGCCGCCCTCAGGCGACGATCGAAAGGAACTCGTCTTGCCGCGCCAGCGCCGCCAAGTCGAGCGCCTGCCAGGTGCGGCCCTGCGCGTCGCGCCAGCGCGCGCCGGCAAAGGCCGGACGCGCCGCCGTGTCCGGCGCCTCCGACGCCTGCAGCTGCTCGGCGTTGCGCAGGCCGGCCAACCGGTCGACCAGCAGCGCGCAGTTCAGGCCCAGCGCGCCGCCCAGCGCAACCAGGCGCGCCTGCTCGCGCGGCGCCTCGGCGGCCGGCGCCGGCGGCAGGCCGAGGAAGCGCGCCAGGTCGACCACGCCGTGCAGGCCGCCGCGCAGGTTGGCCACGCCCGCGAACCACGGCTTCGTGTGGGGCACCGGCAGCAAGGCGGGAACGGCGAAGATCTCGCCGGCCTGCTCGAGGGGCAGCAGGAATCCGTGGTCGCGACACTCCACCGCCAGCCACGACTGCCCGCGCTGCTCGCGGCGGGCCGCCTGCATGCGCTCGGCCAGACGAGACTGCAGTTCGCGAAGGGCTTCCCGGTTGGCCATGGGCGGGGCGCGGTTCAGTCGAAGTTGCGGATCTTGGCGATCAGCTCTTCGCCATTCACGGGCTTGACCACGTAGTCGCGTGCACCCTGGCGCATGCCCCAGACCTTGTCGGTCTCCTGGCCCTTGCTGGTGCACATGATGACGGGCACGTCGGCAAAGCGCGGGTCGCGGGTGATGGAGCGCGTCAGCTGGAAGCCGTTCTGCCCCGGCATCACGACGTCCATCAGGATGAGGTCGGGCTTCTCCTCGGCAAGGCGCCGCATCGCCTCGTCGCCGTTCTCGGCCGTGCGAACGCTGTAGCCACGCTTGCCGAGCAGGTCCGACAGGTAGTGCAGTTCGGTCTTCGAGTCGTCGACCAGCAGGATTTTCTTGATCGGCATCGGGATTCGTCTCTGATCGTGTTGCTTCGAAGCGCTGCCGCGGCGGGGCACGCGCGTCAGCCGCGCCGGAACTGCTCCACCGCGCGCAGCAACTGCTCCTTGGTGAAGGGCTTGGTGAGGTAATCCTCGGAGCCGACCATGCGGCCGCGCGCCTTGTCGAACAGGCCGTCCTTGGACGACAGCATGATCACCGGGACATGCTTGAAGCGGGGGTTGCGCTTGATGATGGCGCAGGTCTGGTAGCCGTCCAGGCGCGGCATCAGGATGTCGCAGAAGATGAGTTCGGGCGTGTGGTCGCTGACCTTGGCGAGCGCATCGAAGCCGTCCTCGGCCAGCACCACGTTGTGCCCGCCCTGGGCGAGGAAGATCTCGGCGCTGCGCCGAATCGTGTTGCTGTCGTCGATGACCAGCACCTTGACGCCAGCCGGCACGTCGCCGGCAGCGGGGGTCGCGTCCACGCCTGTCACTCCTTGCCGGCGCCGGCCATGCCGCTGGCGCCCGCCGTCAAATCTGCACCATCTCGAAGTCTTCCTTGCGCGCGCCGCACTCAGGGCAGGTCCAGTTCATCGGCACAGCGTCCCAGCGCGTGCCGGGCGCCAGACCGTGATCGGGATCGCCGGCGGCCTCGTCGTAGATCCAGCCGCAGATCAGGCACATCCAGGTACGCGAAGGTTCACTCACGAGCAGTCGTCACTCACTACAATGTGCGGGCATTGTATGCATCGCCTATCCTGGAAATCCAAGCAGTCGTAGGCACTTGCGCAACATTCTTCACAATCTGATGGAGGTCCGGACAAGGCCTCCGACGGATGCATTTGGGCCCTGCCGGCACACCCTGGCAGCCTGCCGATGAGCTCTGACACCCCTCCTGCCGACACCTCCGCGACGCCTCCCGAGGATCCGCCCGCACCCGCGTGCGTGATGAGCTTCAACGCGGGCGATGCCACCGGTGCCGGCGGCAGCGCCGGCGACGTGGCCACCATCGCGGCCATGGGCGCCCATGCGCTGCCGGTGCTCACCACGGTCGTGATGCGCGACAGCGCTGAAGTGTTCGAGCAGCACGCGCTCGAACCCGAGGTGGTGGCCGAACAGGCGCGCACCGTCCTCGAAGACGTGACGATCGCGGCTTGGAAGGTGGGCTTCCTCGGCAACGCGGAGAATGTCAGCGCCGTGGCCGAGATCCTGTCGGACTATCCCGACGTCCCGCTCGTGGCCTACATGCCCAACCTCGGCTGGCTGGACGACGACGACCAGCAGACCTATTTCGACGCCTTCCGCGAACTGGTGCTGCCGGCCGCCGAGGTGCTGGTGGGCAACCAGAAGACGCTGACCGACTTCCTGCTGCCCGACTGGGACAGCGAACGCACGCCCTCGGCGCGCGAGCTCGCCGTGGCCGCCGGCGAGCACGGTACGCGCTACGTGCTCGTGACCGGCGTGATGCTGCCCAGCAAGGGCAAGGACCAGTGGATCGACAACGTGCTCGCGTCGCCGCAGGGCGCCATCACGGGCGAGAAGTTCGAGCTCTTCGAGGCCGGCTTCGTCGGCGCGGGCGACACCCTGTCGGCAGCGCTGGCCGCGCTGCTCGCCTCCGGCGCCGAGCTGTCGGCCGCCGTCGGCGAGGCCTTGCAGTTCCTCGACCAGAGCCTGGACGCGGGGTTCCGGCCCGGCATGGGCAACGTCGTGCCCGACCGCTTCTTCTGGGCCCTGCCGCCGGCCGAAGGCGAGGGTGGCGACGCGCCGCCGCCCGAGGAGGGAGCCGACGCGGGTCCGGACGACGGCGCGGGCGCCGGCCCCGCGCCCTCGCGCCGCGTGCACTGATCCCGTACCTTTCGGAGTCCCGCATGAACACCCGCAACGCCGAACTCTTCGAGCGCGCGCAACGCGTCATCCCCGGCGGCGTCAACTCGCCGGTGCGGGCCTTCCGCGCCGTCGGCGGCACGCCCCGCTTCATCAGCCGCGCCCAGGGGCCCTACATGTGGGACGCCGAGGGCGTGCGCTACATCGACTACATCGGCTCGTGGGGGCCGATGATCCTCGGCCACGGCCATCCGGCGGTGCTCGAGGCCGTGCAGCGCGCCGCGGTCGAGGGCCTGTCCTTCGGCGCGCCCACCGAGCGCGAAGTCGAGCTGGTGGAAGCGATCCTGCGCCACGTGCCGACGCTCGAGCAGCTGCGGCTCGTGTCCTCGGGCACCGAAGCCGGCATGAGCGCGCTGCGGCTCGCGCGCGGGGCCACCGGCCGGCCCAAGATCATCAAGTTCGAGGGCTGCTACCACGGCCATGCCGACGCGCTGCTGGTGAAGGCCGGCTCGGGGCTGGCGACCTTCGGGCATCCGACCTCGGCCGGCGTGCCGCCCGAGGTGGTCCAGCACACGCTCGTGCTGCGCTACAACGACGTCGCCGCGCTCGAGGCCGCCTTCGCCGAGCATGGCCGCGAGCTGGCCTGCGTGATGATCGAGCCCATCGCGGGCAACATGAACTTCGTGCGCGCCAGCGTGCCCTTCATGGCGCGCCTGCGCGAGCTGTGCACGCAGCATGGCGCACTGCTGGTGTTCGACGAGGTGATGACGGGCTTCCGCGTGGCACTCGGCAGCGCGCAATCCGTCTACGCGCGGTTGATCCCCGGCTTCCGTCCGGACATGAGCGTGTTCGGCAAGGTCATCGGCGGCGGCATGCCGCTGGCCGCCTTCGGCGGCACGCGCGCGGTGATGAGCCAGCTCGCGCCGCTCGGCCCGGTCTACCAGGCCGGCACGCTGTCGGGCAACCCGGTGGCCACGGCCTGCGGCCTGGCCACGCTGCGCGAGATCGAGAAACCCGGCTTCTTCGAGGCCCTGGCGCGGCGCACGCGCGCGCTGGTCGACGGCCTTTCGGACGCGGCCCGCGCCGCCGGCGTGCCGCTGGCGGGCGACTGCGAAGGCGGCATGTTCGGCTTCTTCTTCGCCGACGCGCTGCCGCAGCACTACGACGCGGTGATGGCCACCGACAAGGCACGCTTCAACCGCTTCTTCCACGGCATGCTCGAGCGCGGCGTCTACCTGGCCCCGGCGCTGTACGAGGCCGGCTTCGTGAGCGCCGCGCACGGCGACGCCGACATCGCGGCCACCGTGGCCGCGGCGCGCGAGGCGTTCGCCGCGCTCTGACACCCCGCCGGGCCCGGCCCCGGGTTTGCGATGCACATCCACATCCTCGGCATCTGCGGCACCTTCATGGGCGGCCTCGCGGCCCTGGCGCGCGAGGCCGGCCACCGGGTGACCGGCTGCGATGCCAACGTCTACCCGCCGATGAGCGAGCAGTTGCGTGCGCTGGGCATCGACCTGATCGAGGGCTATGGCGCCGAGCAGATGCGCCTGGCGCCGGACATGTTCGTGATCGGCAACGTGGTCACGCGCGCGCGGCCGGACGCCTTCCCGCTCTTCGAGGCGATCCTCGACGCCGGCGCCGACTACACGAGCGGCCCGCAGTGGCTGGCCGACCACGTGCTCAAGCGGCGTCACGTGCTGGCGGTGGCCGGCACGCACGGCAAGACCACCACCTCGGCGATGCTGGCGTGGATCCTCGAGCGCGCCGGGCTCGAACCCGGTTTCCTGATCGGTGGCGTGCCCCTGAACTTCGGCGTCTCGGCGCGCCTGGGGCAAGGCCGGCACTTCGTGATCGAGGCCGACGAGTACGACACCGCGCTGTTCGACAAGCGCAGCAAGTTCGTCCACTACCGGCCGCGCACGGCGATCCTCAACAACCTGGAGATGGACCACGCGGACATCTTCCCGGACCTGGCCGCCATCGAGACCCAGTTCCACCACCTGGTGCGCACGGTGCCGCGCGCGGGCCGGCTGGTGGTCAACGCGCGCGACGAGGCGCTGCAGCGCGTGCTGGCACGCGGCTGCTGGAGCGAGGTGCTGCGCTTCGGCGCGCTGCGCGAGGAAACCGGCGCCTTGCGCGCGCGCGGTGAGCCGCAGGCCTTCGACGTGCTGCGCGGCAGCCTGAAGGTCGGTCGAGTGGAATGGTCGCTGCTGGGCGAGCACAACCAGCTCAACGCGCTGGCCGCCATCGGCGCAGCCGATCACGTGGGCGTCGCGCCGGAGGCCGCCGCGGCGGCGCTCGGCAGCTTCCAGAGCCCCAAGCGGCGCATGGAACTGCTCGGCGAGGCGGCGGGCATCAAGGTCTACGACGACTTCGCCCACCACCCCACCGCGATGCGCGCCACCGTGGGCGGCCTGCGCCAGCGCGTCGGCCTCGAGCGCATCCTGGCGGTGTTCGAGCCGCGCTCCAACACGATGAAGCTGGGCACGATGAAGGCCCAGTTGCCGTGGGCGCTCGAGGAGGCGGACCTGGCCTTCTGCCTGCAGGGCCCGTACGGCTGGGACGCCCGCGAAGCGCTGGCGCCGATGGGGGCGCAGGCCGTGGTGGCCGACAGCGTCGACGCGCTGGTGCAGGCCGTGGCGTCCGCGGCGCGTCGGGGCGACCATGTCCTCGTGATGAGCAACGGCGGCTTCGGCGGCATCCACGCCAAACTCCTGGAACGGCTGCGCAAGCCGTAGCGCCCATGACGGCAGTCACCGCGTCGACGACCCACCTGCTCTACCTGCACGGCTTCCGCTCGTCACCCAAGTCGTTCAAGGCGCAGCGCATGGCCGACTGGCTGGCGCGGCAGCGCCCCGGCGTGCGCTGGTGGTGCCCTCAGTTGCCCCCCTCGCCGCGCGAGGCGATGGACCTGGTGTTCGCCGAGCTGGCGCGCTGGCCGGTCGAGCACATGGCAGTGATGGGCAGCTCGCTGGGCGGCTTCTACGCGACGGTGGTGGCCGAACGCACCGGCTGCCGCGCGGTGCTGCTCAACCCGGCGGTGAACCCGGCGCGCGACCTGGCCGGCTACATCGGCGACCTGACCTCGTACCACGACCCGGACGATCACTTCTACTTCCGGCCCGAGTACGTGACGCAACTGCGCGTGATGACGCCGCGCGCGGTGACGCGCCCCGAGCGCTACCTCGCCGTGATCGCCAAGGGCGACGAGGTGCTCGACTGGCGCGAGATGAGCGCGCGCTACCCCGGCGCGTCGCTGCGGCTGCTCGAGGGCGGCGATCACGCCCTGTCCGACTTCGACACCCACCTTCCGGCCATCCTGCGCCACCTCCAGCTATGCGACTGAAGCACAAGGTCTCCATCGTCACCGGCGCGGCCCAGGGCATCGGCCTGGCCACCGCGGCCAAGTTCGCCGAGGAAGGCGCCACCGTCGTCGTGTGCGACCTCAGGCCCGAGGGCGTGGAGTCCGCCGTGGCGGTGGTGCGCGCGCGCGGCGCGCACGCGATGGGCTTCGCGCTCAACGTGACCGACCGCCACGCGCTCGACGCCATGGCGCTGGCAGTGCAGGAGCGATTCGGCCGCATCGACGTGCTGGTCAACAACGCCGGCATCACGCGCGACGCGCGGCTGCAGAAGATGACGCTGGAGCAGTTCGACAGCGTCATCGACGTCAACCTGCGCGGCGTCTTCCACGCCACCCAGGCGGTGCTGCCGGCGATGCTGGCCCAGAGCTCCGGCGCCATCCTCAACGCCAGCAGCGTCGTGGGCATCTACGGCAACTTCGGCCAGACCAACTACGCGGCCAGCAAGTTCGGCGTCATCGGGTTCACCAAGACCTGGAGCCGCGAACTCGGCCCCAAGGGCATCCGCGTCAACGCGGTCGCACCCGGCTTCATCGAGACGCCGATCCTGTCGACGATTCCCGACAAGGTGCTGCAGCACATGCGCGAGCAGGTTCCGCTGCACCGCCTGGGGCGCGCCGAGGAGGTGGCCAACGTCTACGCCTTCCTGGCCAGCGACGAGGCCAGCTACGTCAACGGTGCGGTGATCGAGGTCTCGGGCGGCATGACCGTCTGAGGCGTCCGGGCGCGCCGGGTCGGCCACAATCCGGCCGATGTACGCCCTCTTCGACGACGCCGGCAAGTTCCTGGCCGGCCGCGTGATGTCCGAGTCCGACGCCTCGCTGCAGGTGGAGCTCGACTCGGGCAAGCGCATCAAGGTCAAGGCGGCGAACCTGCTGCTGCGATTCGCGCAACCGTCGCCCGCGGAGCTGATGGCCCGCGCACAGGCGCTGGCCGGCGAGATCGACCTCGACCTGGCGTGGACCTTCGCCCCCGACGGCGAGTTCGGCTTCGCCGACCTGGCGCACGAGTACTTCGACGCCCACGCCGGGCCCGAGATGCTCGCCGCCGTGCTGCTGCGCCTGTTCGAGGCGCCGCACTACTTCCGCCGCCTCGGCAAGGGGCGCTTCCGCAAGGCGCCCGAGGACACCGTCAAGGCCGCGCTGCTGGCCATCGAACGCAAGAAGCAGGTGGCCGCGCAGATCGAGGCCTGGGCAGGCGACCTGGTCGCGGGGCAATGCCCGCCGCCGGTGCGCGAGCAGCTCTACAAGATCCTCTTCAAGCCCGACAAGAACGCGCCCGAATACAAGGCCGTGGTCGAGGCAGCGCGGCGCTCGCAGCGCGCGCCGCTCGACCTGCTGAAGGCTGCCGGTGCGATCGACAGCGCCTACCAGTTCCACTGGCGCCGCTTCCTGTACGAGCAGTTCCCCAAGGGCACGGCCTTTCCGGCCGGGCTGGGCGCGCCGGCGGTCAGGGAATCGCTGCCGCTGGCGGCGGTGCGCGCGTTCTCGATCGACGATTCGGCCACCACCGAGATCGACGATGCGCTGTCGGTGCAGGGCCTGGGCAGCGGCCGCGTGGTGGTCGGCATCCATATCGCCGCGCCCGGACTGGCGCTCGCACCGGGCGATGCGCTCGACCAGGTGGCCGCTCAGCGGCTGTCGACCGTCTACATGCCCGGATGGAAGCTGACCATGCTGCCCGACGCGCTGGTCGAGGCCTACACACTCACCGAAGGGCGCGACTGCCCCGCGGTCAGCCTGTACGTCAGCTTCGACGAGACGACGCTGGAGGCGGGCGGCCACGAGACCCGACTCGAGCGCGTGCCCGTCGCCGCCAACCTGCGGCACGATCGGCTCGACGCGGTGGTCACCGAAGCGGCGCTCAGCGGCACCGCCGGCGCCGACTACCCGTTCGCCCCCGAGCTGGCGTTCCTGTTCCGCTTGGCGCGCGCGCTCAAGGCGCGGCGCGAAGCGGTCCGCGGCAAGCCCGAGAACTTCAACCGGCCCGACTACAGCTTCCGCCTCGAGCGAGACGATCCTGCACGGGAGCCGCGCGGCGACGAGCGCGTGGCGATCGCCCCGCGGCAGCGTGGGGCGCCGCTCGACCTGATCGTCGCCGAGGCCATGATCCTGGCCAACAGCACCTGGGGCGGATGGCTCGCGGATTGCGGCGTGCCGGGGATCTACCGCAGCCAGGCGAGCCTGGCACCCGGCATCAAGGTGCGCATGGGCGTCAAGCCGCAGCCCCACGCCGGCATGGGCGTGCCGCAATATGCGTGGGCCACCTCGCCGCTGCGCCGCTATGTCGACCTCGTCAACCAGTGGCAGATCATCGCGTGCGCGCGCCACGGCACCACGGCCGCGCTCGCGGCCCCCTTCAAGCCGAAGGACGCCACGCTGTTCTCGATCATCTCGGCCTTCGATGCCAGCTACGCGGCGTACAGCGACTTCCAGCACGGCATCGAGCGCTACTGGACGCTGCGCTGGCTCGCCCAGGAAGGCGTGAGCGAGCTCGATGCGGTGGTGATGAAGGAGGGCCTGGTGCGGGCGGAGGCGCTGCCGCTGGTGTTTCGCGCGCTGGGATGCGAGGCGCTGCCGCGCGGAGCGCGGGTGCGCGTTCGCGTGACCGGCACCGACTTGCTGACACTGGACGTGCACGCCAGCCTGCTGATGCGCCTGGACGAGGCCGCGGCGACTCCGGCGCCCGCCGATGACGAGGCGGAGGAGGAACTGGCTGCCGAGGCCCAGGCGCTGGCACTGGCCATCGACGTCGAAGAGGAAGTGGTGGCACCCGAGTCCGCCGCCTGACCTGCCCATGCCGCGCCGCGACTACGCCAACACGAGCATCCTGACCGAGCGGCGCGAAAGGCGGCGGCGCAGCCGCTGGGTCCTGACGACGCTGCAGTGGGCGCTGCTGGTGTCGGTCGCGGTGCACGCGCTGCTGCTGACGATCCGCTTCGTGGACCCGGAGCGCTTCAACCGCATGTTCCGCGACACGCCGCTGGAGGTCATCCTCGTCAACGCGCGCTCGGACGAGCGCGTGGCCCAGGCACAGGCCATCGCGCAGGCGGCGCTGGCCGGCGGCGGCGACGCCGAACGCGGCCGCGCGACCTCGCCGCTGCCCCCGTCGGCGACGCTGGAGGCGGGCGAGTCGCTCGAGGACGCGCGGCGCCGCATCGAACAGCTGCAGGAGCAGCAGCAGCAGTTGCTGGCGCAGATCCGGCGCGAGGTGGCGCTGCTGCCGCCGCCCGACCCCGCCCGCGAGGCCGGATCGCCCACCGAGCGCGCGCAGGAGGAAAGGCGCAAGCAACTGCTGCGACTGCTGGCCGAGATCGAGAAACGCATCAACGAGGAGAACGCTCGGCCGCGCAAGCGCTACATCAGCCCGTCGACGCTGGCGCGCGACGAGGCGCCGTACTACGAGCGCTTCAAGCGCCTGGTCGAAGAACGCGGCACGCGCGACTTCCCGGAGCACAACGGCCGCAAGCTTTACGGCGAGCTGGTCATGAACGTGACGATCGACGCGACCGGCCGGGTGGTCGAAGCCGACGTCGTGCGCGCGTCGGGATCGCGCACGCTGGACCGGCGCGCGATCGCCATCGTGCGCGCCGCCGGGCCGTTCGGCACGTTCACGCCGGAGATGAAGCGCCAGTCCGACCAGATCGTCATCACCTCGCGCTTCCGCTTCACGCGCGAGGAGGGCATGGAAGCGACGGCCGAAACGAGCGTGCGGCGATGAAGATCACGTCGACACTGCGCCACGTCGGGCGGATGCTCGCCCTGCTGGCCTTGTGCACGCTGGCGCTGCAGGCCTACTTCGTCGGCCGCATCGCGCTGATGGCGGTGGTCGATCCGGCATCGACGACCTTCCAGCGCAGCGAGGCCTGGCGGCTGCTGCTCGACAAGCACCGCATCGCCTGGAGCCAGCAGTGGGTCGACGACACGCGCATCGCAGCCAGCCTGAAGCGGGCGGTGATCGCCAGCGAGGATGCCGCCTTCGTCGAGCATGGCGGCGTCGACTGGGAGGCGATGGAAAAGGCCTGGGAACGCAACCAGCGCGCCGAGGCCCAGGCCGCGCGGCGCCAGCCGCAGGCCGCGCGCCGGCCGGGCGTGGCGGCTCGGCCCGCAAAGCTGGTGGGCGGCTCGACGATCACCCAGCAGCTGGCCAAGAACCTGTTCCTGTCCGGCGAGCGCACAGTGGTGCGCAAGGCCCAGGAGTTTGTGCTCACACTGGCGCTCGAGGCCCTGCTGTCGAAGCGGCGCATCCTGGAGATCTACCTGAACCACGTGGAATGGGGCGAAGGCCTCTTTGGCGCCCAGGCCGCGTCGCGCCACTACTTCCGCACCGATGCGGCGCGTCTGGGCGATTGGCCGGCCGCGCGCCTGGCCGTCATGCTGCCGGCGCCGAAGCGCTACGAGCAACGCATGGGCTCGGCCTACCTGGCCGACCGTGCCGCCACGATCGTCGCGCGCATGGGCGACGTCGAGCTGCCGTGAACGCGCTCACGCTGGAGCTGGCCCACGCGGCCGCGCGCCTGGTCGTCGAGGAGGGCCTGGAGTACGCGGCCGCGAAGCGCAAGGCCGCGCGCGCGCTCAGCCCCTCGGCGCGCCGGCCGGAACTGCCGAGCAACGAAGCGGTGGAAGACGCGGTGCGCGAGGAGCTCGCGCTGTTCCACGCCGACTCGCAGCCGACCGAGCTGCGCGCGCTGCGCGGGCTGGCACTGCGCTGGATGGAGCGGCTGGCCGATTTCAGGCCTCACCTTGGCGGTGCGGTATGGCGCGGCACGGCCACGCGCCTGTCGGCGATCCACCTCGACCTCTACGCCGACGATCCCAAGTCCCCGGAGATCGCGCTGCTCAACCTGCACGTCACCTACGACGCCCGCGGCAGTGGACACGGCGGACCCGGCGAGCCGCAGGCCACCCTGGTCATCGCCGACCGCCCCCCCTCCGGTGGCGGCCCCGTGACCCTCTTTCTGGCCGTGCACGACCATGACGCGCTGCGCGGGGCACTCAAGCCCGACAGCCGCGGCCGCAGCTGGCGCGGCGACCTGCAGGCCCTGCGGCGCCTGCTGGAGGCGGACCCGCAATGAGCGCCGACCCGCAGGATCCCGGTCCCGCACACGGCCTCGGCGAGCCGGCGCGCGAGCGCGCGATGCCGCTGGGGCGCCGGCGTGTGCTGGGCGCCACTGCCGCGCTGGCCGTCGGGGCCGGCGTGGCGGTCCAGTGGCTGGGCGGCAAGCCGCATGGCGACGCCGCGTCCGGGCCCCCGTGGTCGCTCAGCTTCGACAGGCCCGACGGCAGCCGACTGTCGATGGCACCGTACCTCGGCCAGCCGGTGGTGCTGAACTTCTGGGCCACGTGGTGTCCGCCGTGCCTGCGGGAGATGCCGGCACTGGACCGTTTCCAGCGCGAGTTCCGGTCCATCGGCTGGCGCGTGGTGGGCATCGCTGCGGACAAGCCTCAGGCGGTGCAGGCGTTCCTGGCACGCGTGCCGGTGAGCTTCGACATCGCGCTGGCCGGCTTCGCGGGCATCGAGCTCTCGCGCCAGCTCGGCAACGAGGCCGGTGGTCTGCCGTTCACGGTGATCTACGAGCGCAGCGGACGGATCGTCCGGAGTCATGCCGGCGAAACCCGTTTCGAGCAGCTCGTCAGCTGGGTTTCGGGTATTTCTTAAGCCAAAATCGTCCGAATTCGCCGCAAGTGCAGGTAAATCGCGTAGAGTTCCCTCCCTGGCGCGCCCTTGGTTTGACCCCTTGCACCAGGCAAGAAGCCGCCGATACGCAACAAGTTGGGCGCCGTTGCACGCATCGACCCGCTCGGGACACGTTGTCGGACGAAAAGACCTCGCTATGGACCTTCGCAAACTGAAAACGTTGGTAGACCTCGTCTCGGAATCGAACATCTCGGAACTCGAGATCACCGAAGCCGACGGCAAGGTACGCATCGTCAAGTCGACCGCCGCCGCGGCGATGGCGCCGGTGATGATGGCCGCGCCGGCGGCTGCGCCTGCCACACCCTCGCCGGCAGCCTCGCCGGCCGAGGCCGCGGCGACGCCTGCCGGCATGGCGAACGCAGAACCGCCGGCGGACGACGGCCATCTGGTCAAGTCGCCGATGGTGGGCACGTTCTACCGCGCGGCAACGCCGGGCGGCAAGCCGTTGGCCGAGGTGGGCCAGACCATCAAGGCCGGCGACGCGCTGTGCATCATCGAGGCCATGAAGATCATGAACGAGATCGAGGCCGATCTGGGCGGCACGATCGCCAAGGTGCTGGTCGAGAACGGCCAGGCCGTCGAGTTCGGGCAGCCGCTGTTCGTGATCGACCGGCACGGCTGAGGCACCGATGTTCAAGAAGATCCTGATCGCCAACCGGGGCGAGATCGCCCTGCGCATCCAGCGCGCCTGCCGCGAGATGGGCGTCAAGTCCGTCGTCGTCTACTCCGAGGCCGACCGCGAGGCCAAGTACGTCAAGCTGGCCGACGAGGCCGTGTGCATCGGCCCGGCTCCATCGGCCCAGAGCTACCTCAACATGCCGGCGATCATCTCGACGGCCGAGGTGACGGACGCCGAGGCGATCCATCCCGGCTATGGCTTCCTGTCGGAGAACGCCGACTTCGCCGAACGGGTCGAGCGCTCGGGTTTCGTCTTCATCGGCCCGACGCCGGACTCGATCCGCATCATGGGCGACAAGGTCGCCGCCAAGCAGTCGATGCTCAAGTCGGGGGTGCCCTGCGTGCCGGGTTCCGAAGGCGCGCTGCCGGACGATCCGAAGGAGATCGTCAAGATCGCGCGCTCGATCGGCTACCCCGTGATCATCAAGGCCGCCGGCGGCGGCGGCGGCCGCGGCATGCGCGTCGTGCACACCGAGGCCGCGCTGCTGCACGCGGTGCAGACCACGCGCGCGGAGGCCGGCGCCGCGTTCGGCAATCCGGCGGTCTACATGGAGAAGTTCCTCGAGAACCCGCGCCATGTGGAGATCCAGGTGATGGCCGACGAGCACAAGAACGCGGTCTGGCTGGGCGAGCGCGACTGCTCGATGCAGCGCCGCCACCAGAAGATCATCGAGGAGGCGCCGGCGCCGGGCATCCCGCGCCGCACGATCGAGAAGATCGGCGAGCGCTGCGCCACCGCCTGCAAGAAGATCGGCTACCGGGGCGCGGGCACCTTCGAGTTCCTGTACGAGAACGGCGAGTTCTACTTCATCGAGATGAACACGCGCGTGCAGGTCGAGCACCCCGTGACCGAACTGGTGACCGGCATCGACATCGTGCAGATGCAGATCCGGGTGGCCGCCGGCGAGAAGCTGCCGTTCTCGCAGCGCCAGATCCAGATGCGCGGGCATGCCATCGAGTGCCGCATCAACGCCGAGGATCCGTACAAGTTCACGCCCTCGCCGGGGCGCATCACGATGTGGCACCCCCCGGGCGGTCCGGGCGTGCGCGTCGACTCGCACGCCTACACGAACTACTTCGTGCCGCCGAACTACGACTCGATGATCGGCAAGATCATCGTGCACGGCGACACGCGCGAGCAGGCGATGGCGCGCATGCGCACCGCGCTGTCCGAGACGGTGATCGAGGGCATCCTGACGAACATTCCGCTGCACCGCGAGCTGATGACCGACACGCGCTTCGCCGAAGGCGGCACCAGCATCCACTACCTGGAAGGGTGGCTGGGGCAGCACAAGCGCTGAGCCCGGCGGCGGCGATGCACGAGCTGGTGCTGCAGGCGGACGAGGCCCTCGTCGAGGCCGTCTCCGAGGCGCTGATGAACGACCTGGACGCGCTGTCGGTATCGGTCGAGGATGCCGATGCCGGCAGTGCCTCCGAGGCAGCCCTGTTCGGGGAACCCGGACTGCCAGCGCCACGCCCGGCCTGGCAGCACTCGACGATTCGTGCCCTGTTCACCGACGAGGCCGTCGCCACCGAAGCCGCCACCTTGCTGATGGCGCAGGAGTGGGCGCGAAGCGTGCGGTTGCAGGGCCTGCACCACGTGCCCGACGCCGATTGGGTGCGCATCACGCAGGCCCAGTTCGGCCCGGTCGAGGTGACGCCCACGTTCTGGATCGTGCCGAGCTGGCACGAACCTGCGGCGAGCGCCGAGCGCGTGATCCGACTCGACCCCGGACTGGCCTTCGGCACCGGCACGCACCCGACGACCCGGATGTGCCTGCGCTGGATCGCGACTCACGCACGCCCGTGGCCGCGCGTGCTCGACTACGGCTGCGGCTCGGGCATCCTGGCCATCGGAGCTGCCCTGCACGGCGCGCGCGAGGTCGATGCGGTGGACATCGACGTGGCGGCAATCGACGCCACGCGTGCCAACGCGCGGGCCAACGGCGTGTCGCTGCGCGCCGGCCCCCCCGAATTGGCACACGGTCGATACGACCTGCTGCTCGCCAACATCCTGGCCAAGCCGCTCACGCTGCTGGCGCCCTTGCTCGTCCGCCACCTGGCGCCGGGCGCCCACCTCGTGCTGGCCGGCATCCTCGAACGCCAGGCCGACGAACTGCGTGCCGCCTACGCGCCGGCAGTCGAGCTCGACGTGACCGACGCGCTCGACGGTTGGATCCTGATGACCGCCACGGCGCCATGAGCCTCGCGACGCGGTGTGCCCATTGCGAGACGACGTTCCGCGTCGTGCAGGATCAGCTGAAGGTCTCCGAGGGCTGGGTGCGCTGCGGCCGCTGCGGCCAGGTCTTCAATGCACTCGAGGGCCTTTTCGACCTCGATCGCGAAGGCCCGATCTCCGGCTCGACGCCGCTCGGCCCCGCCGAGGCCCCCTCGCCACGGCCAGCCGACGACGGCACGTCACTCGAGGCGCGCACCGATGCGCCGGCCGCCCGGGAGCCCGAGCCCGCGAATCCTGTTGATGCGGCCGATGTCGTGTCGGACTTCGACGCCACGGAAACGCAGCTCCTGCCGCGCGAGGATGCACAGGCCCCGGTGCCGATTCCGTTCGCCGACGACTCGCGGCTCGGGGACGAGGCCACGCCCAGCCAACTCGAAGCCACCGACAGTGAACTCGCCGAGGCGGCCGCCCTGGCAGCGCCCGACGACACGGCCACGACGGCGCGCTTCCTGCGCGACGCTCAGCGGGCGGCGGACTGGCAGCGGCCCCGCGTGCGTGCCAGCCTCGGTGTCGCGGCAACCCTGCTCGCGCTGCTGCTCGCGGCACAGTGGGTCGTGCAACGCCGCGACGTGCTGTCGGCCCGATGGCCGCAGGCCGCGCAGGCCCTCGTGTCGCTGTGCGATGTGCTGGGCTGCGTGGTGGAGGCGCCGCGCCACATCGAGGCGCTGGCGGTGGAAAGCAGCGCGCTCACCCGACTCGAGGGCAGCGACCACTATCAATTGCAGGTGTCGCTGCGCAACCGCGACGCCATGGCCGTGCTGAGCCCGGCGCTGGACCTGGCGCTGACCGACAGCGCGGGCGACACCGTCGTGCGGCGCGTGCTGACGGTCGCGGACTTCGGACCCGGCACCGCACCCCGCCTGAGCCCGGGCGGCGAGCTGAACCTGACGGCCGTGATCGACGTCGGGACGCGCCGCGTGGCGGGCTACACGATCGAACTCTTCTACCCCTGACCCCACCATGCCAGCCCTCGTCTGCGGATCGCTCGCCTTCGACACCATCACCAACTTCCACGGCCGCTTCAGCGACCAGATCCTGGCCGAGCAGGTGCACATCCTCAACGTGTCCTTCCTCGTGCCTACGCTCAGGCGTGAGTTCGGCGGCTGTGCCGGCAACATCGCCTACAGCCTGAAGCTGCTGGGCGGCGAACCCGTGGTGCTGGCCGCGCTCGGCAGCGATGGCGGCGGCTATCTGGAGCGCTTCCGCGGCCTGGGCATCGACACCGGCGCCGTGTACGTGGACCCGGAGCAGTACACGGCGCAGGCGATCATCATCACCGACGCCGACAACAACCAGATCACCGCCTTCCACCCGGGCGCGATGAGCAATTCGCACCTGGCGTCGATCCCCGCGCGCGGCGATCTGGCGATCGGCATCATCGCGCCGGACGGTCGCGAGGCGATGCTGGTGCATGCCGAGCAGATGCATGCGGCGGGTATCCCGTTCATCTTCGACCCCGGCCAGCAACTGCCGATGTTCGACGGCGCGGCGCTGCTGCGTTTCGTCGAGCGCGCGCGCTGGGTGGCCGTGAACGACTACGAGGGCCGCATGCTGACGGAGCGCATCGGTGCCGACCTGGCAGCGCTGTCGTGCACTCCCGGCCTGCAGGGCATCGTGGTCACGCTCGGTGCCGAGGGATGCGAGATCTGGCAAGGCGGCCGCTCGAGCCGCGTACCCGGCGTGACAGCGTCCGATGTGGTCGATCCGACGGGGTGCGGCGACGCTTTCCGCGCGGGGCTGTTGTTCGGTCTCGAGCGCGGGTGGTCGCTGGAGCGGGCCGCGGCGCTGGGCAACCGCCTCGGAGCGCTGAAGATCGCCCAGCGTGGTGGGCAAAATCACCGCTTTGACGCGTCGGTGTGTGACATCCAGGGCCTCGGGTGAGGCGGATCGGCGTCGTGGCCGCTAAAGTGCCGGCCGGAAGGGGCCGAAAGAACTCGGGCGATGAACGCTGTTCACTGGATCTGGATCGCCAGCGCGCTGTTGGCCGGCGCGGCGCTCGGTGCCGCGAGTTGCCATTGGTTCCTGCGCCGCACGATCACGCGCCTGAATGACCGGCTCGTGCGCTCGGAGCAGGCGCGGGCGGGTGCCATCGAACGCTCGACCCAGGCGCGCGAGCAGGTCGCCAAGCTCAACCAGGCCATCGACGAACTGCGCAAGCAGCTCACGCGCCGCAGCGCGGAGGACGAGAGGCGCGAGCGCACCGCACGGGCGGAGGAGTCGCTCAAGCAGGCAAGCGCCGAGGACAAGACGATCATCTTGCCGCGCCACTCCACACTGCAGGCCTTTGCCGACACCCAGACCCTCGAGCGCTGAGCGAGGGAGCGTCGGCAGAAAAAAGAGAACCCGGCCGAGGCCGGGTTCTTCACTTCAGACCCGAGCCTGGATCAGGGCTTGTTGCCCGACGGGAACGGCCATGCGGCCGCGGGGCTCAGCGTCGTCTTGGCGGCAGGGGCCGCAGGGGCTGCAGGAGCCGCAGCAGGCGCAGGGGCCGCAGCAGCCGGCTTGGCCTTCTTGGCGGCAGGCTTCTTCGCAGCCTTCTTGGCCGCGGGCTTGGCCTTCTTGGCAGCAGCCTTCTTGGGCGCAGCCTTCTTCGCGGCCTTCTTGGCCGCCGGCTTGGCGGCCTTCTTGGCCGCAGGCTTCTTCGCCGCGGGCTTCTTCGCTGCCGCCTTCTTGGCGGCCGGCTTCTTGGCCGGTGCCTTCTTGGCGGCCGGCTTCTTCGCGGCAGCCTTCTTGGCGGCCGGTTTCTTCGCTGCAGCCTTCTTGGCCGGAGCCTTCTTCGCAGTTGCCATGACAATCTCCTTGATCAAGTTGCGAGAGACACCCGGCAACTCATGCTGCCGGGCCATTCATCGCTTCGGCCGTGCCGTTGGAGTTGTCGGCACGTGTCGGGCGATGAACCCTGGGGCGGGGCGGCTCGTCCCTTATGGCTGGACGATGCCGTCACCGCGGATCTTGACCTTGCACACCGGAACCTTTGCCAGGCCTCTGCGGGCCCGTGCGTTCAGTCCCAGCTCAGTGCGCCACCGCTTTGGTACTCGATGACGCGGGTTTCGAAAAAGTTGCGCTCCTTTTTCAGGTCGATCATTTCGCTCATCCACGGGAACGGGTTTTCCTCGTTCGGGAAGAGCGCCTCCAGGCCGATCTGCGTGGCTCGCCGATTGGCGATGTAGCGCAGGTAGCCCTTGAACATGGATGCGTTCAGGCCCAGCACGCCGCGAGGCATGGTGTCCTCGGCGTAGCGGTACTCGAGTTCCACGGCCTTCTCGAAGAGGGCGCGGATCTCGGCCTTGAACTGCGGCGTCCAGAGTTGCGGGTTTTCCAGTTTGAGCGCGTTGATGAGATCGATGCCGAAATTGCAGTGCATGGACTCATCCCGCAGGATGTACTGGTACTGCTCGGCGGCACCGGTCATCTTGTTCTGGCGGCCCAGCGCGAGGATCTGCGTGAAGCCGACGTAGAAGAACAGGCCTTCCATCAGGCAGGCGAAGACGATCAGGCTCTTGAGCAGCGTCTGGTCAGCCTCGAGCGTGCCCGTCTTGAAGTTCGGATCCATGATCGCGTCGATGAACGGGATCAGGAACTCGTCCTTGTCGCGGATCGACGCCACCTCGTGGTAGGCGTTGAAGATCTCGCTCTCGTCGAGCGCGAGCGACTCGACGATGTACTGGTAGGCATGCGTGTGGATCGCCTCTTCGAAGGCCTGGCGCAACAGGAACTGGCGGCACTCCGGCGCCGTGATGTGGCGGTAGGTGCCGAGC
>DASTJE010000216.1:0-3363 GCA_035716845.1 Burkholderiaceae bacterium | reverse complement strand
TGCCGTCGGCCTTGACGTCGGCCAGGCCCTTGTTGAGCTTGTCGAGCAGTTCGGCGTTGCCCTTCTTGACGGCGATGCCGTACTGCTCGGGCACGAACTCCTTGTCCGCCACGGTCTTGAACTTGCCGCCCGGGTTGTTGGCCACGTAGTGGATCACCACGCCGTTGTCGGCCACCACGGCGTCGACGCCGCCCGACTCGAGCTCCTTGAGCGCGAGCGGGGTCGACTCGAAGCGCTTGATGGCGGTGCTGGTCTTGCCCAGCAGCTTGGTCACGGCCTCGTCGCCGGTGGTGCCGGTCTGCACCCCCACCTTGAGCTTCTTCAGGTCGGCGAACTTGGCCACCTTGCTCGACTCCTTGACGGCGATGAGCTGCTGTGCGTCGAAGTAGGGCGTGGTGAAGTCCATCGTCTGCTTGCGCTCGTCGGTGATCGTGATCGCCGACACGAGCAGGTCGCGGTCGCCCTGCGCGAGCGCGTTGAAGATGCCTTCCCACGGCGTGTTGACGAACTTGACCTCGAGGCCGGCCTTGGCGGCCACGGCCTTCACGACGTCGATGTCGAAGCCGACGATCTCGCCCTTCTCGTTCTGGCTCTCGAACGGCGCGTAGGCGGCATCGGTGCCCACGACGTACACCTTGGCCGGCGCAGGGGCAGGGGCCGAGGCCGGGGCGGCCGTGGGGGCGGGTTCCTTCTTGCCGCAGGCGGCGAGCAGCAGGCCGGCGGCAATGAGGCCGGCACCTTGGAGGAACTGACGGGTCGTGAGTCGCATGGGGTGTCCTGGTGAGACGATGAAGCGGCGAATTTTATCCGTGCTTCACCGGCGCTCCAGGCGCGCCAGCTCGGCCGCGGTGAAGCCGGCGCGTTCGCGCGCCGCGCGGTTGAAGGGCGGCCTGGGTCGCGGCGCACGGTGGCGCTCGAGCAGGGTCTCGAAGTGCGCCTCCGGGTCGAGCCCCTCGCGCGCGCACAACCAGCGGTACCAGCGGTTGCCCACCGCGACGTGGCCGATCTCATCGCGCAGGATCACGTCGAGAATGGCCACCGCCTGCAGGTCGCCGGCACGCGCCAGCCGGGCCTGCATCGGCGGTGTGGCGTCCAGGCCGCGCGCCTCGAGCGTGCGCGGCACCAGGGCCATGCGCGCGACCGGGTCGTGCCGTGTCCTCTCGGCCATCGTCCACAGGCCGTCGTGCGCGTCGCAGTCGCCGTAGGCGTGGCCCAGGGTCGCGAGGTGGGCCGCCAGCAGCGTGAAGTGCTCGGCCTCCTCCGCGGCGACGCGCAGCCAGTCGCGGTAGTACTCGGGCGGCAGGCCGGCGAAGCGCCACACGGCGTCGAGTGCGAGCCGGATCGCGTTGGCCTCGATGTGCGCCACCGCGTGCAGCAGCGCCGCGCGCCCCGTGCGGGTGTAGGGCGAGCGCGCCGGCAGCGCCGCGGGGTCGACCAGGCGCGGGCGCGCCGGCCGCCCCGGCACGCCGGGCGGCTCCGCGATCGACACGCCGGTGTCCAGCCGCAGGCCGCCGGCGCGTGCGTGAAGCGCGCGCACCGCGGCGGCCTGCGCGGCCACGTCGTCCAGGCGGAGCAAGTCCAGTGCCGCGTGTCGCCACTCGTCCATTCCTACAATTGTCCTTTGCCTCCGCGGAACGCCGCCCATGCCCGTCTACCGACTCGGTGATGCCGAGCCCCAGATCCATCCCAGCGCCTGGATCGCCGACAACGCCATCGTCATCGGACGCGTCGTGCTGGGCCCCGGCGTGGGCATCTGGTACGGCGCGGTGCTGCGCGGCGACAACGAGCCGATCGTGATCGGCGAACACAGCAACGTGCAGGAGGGGGCCGTGCTGCACACCGACCCGGGCTTTCCGCTCACGGTGGGGCATCACTGCAGCGTCGGCCACCAGGCCATGCTGCACGGCTGCACCGTCGGCGACGGCTCGCTGATCGGCATCCAGGCCGTGGTCCTCAACGGCGCGGCGATCGGGCCGTCGTGCCTGGTGGGGGCCGGCGCGCTCGTGACGGAAGGCAAGTCCTTCGAGGCCGGCCAGCTGATCCTCGGCAGCCCCGCGGTGCCCCGGCGGCCGTTGTCGCCCGAGCAGGCGCAGGACCTGGTGGCCATCGCCGAGCGCTACGCGGCGCGCGCGCAGCGCTACAAGGCGCAGCTGGTGCGGGTGGCGTGATGCGCGACGAGCTGCACAAGTTCCTGTTCGAGGGCGTGCCGGTGCGCGGCATGCTGGTGCGCCTGGGCCCGTCGTGGCAGGAGGTGGCCGCGCGCCATGCGCAGCAGGGTGTGTACCCGCCGCCGGTGCGCCGGCTGCTGGGCGAGATGGCGGCCGCGGCCACGCTGATGCAGGCCAACATCAAGTTCGACGGCGCACTGGTGTTGCAGGTGTTCGGCGACGGCCCGGTCAAGGTGGCGGTGGTCGAGGCGCAACCCGATCTGTCGTTCCGTGCCACGGCCAAGGTGGTCGGCGAGGTGCGCGACGATGCGCGGCTGGCGGCGATGGTCAACCTGCACGGCCGGGGGCGCTGCGCCATCACGCTCGACCCCAAGGACAAGTCCGGTGGCGCCCAGCCCTACCAGGGCATCGTGGCGCTGCACGGCGACGACGGCGCGCCGCTGCAGGCGATCGCCGAGGTGCTGGAGCACTACATGCTGCAAAGCGAGCAGCTCGACACGCGGCTGGTGCTGGCCTGCAACGAGCAGGTCGCCGCCGGGCTGCTGATCCAGCGTCTGCCGATGGAGGGCGAGGGCAATCTCGAGCGTTTGCAGCGTGAAGACGAAATCGGCCTCAACGAAGCCTTCAACCGCATCGCCCATCTCGCGGCCACCGTCACGCCCGAGGAACTGTTGACGCTCGACGCCGACACGCTGCTGCGACGCCTGTTCTGGGAGGAGGACGTGCGCCGCTTCGCGCCGCTCGCGCCGCGCTTTGCCTGCACCTGCTCGCGCGAGCGCGTGCGCCACATGCTGCGCGGGCTCGGCCGCGCCGAGGTCGAGTCGATCCTTGCCGAGCGCGGGGAGCTCGAGATCGGCTGCGACTTCTGCGGCACGCAGTACCGCTTCGACGCGGTGGACGCGGCCGACCTGTTCACTGCCGCCGCCGAGCGCCCGCCGGGCTCGACGGCCTCCCACTGAAGGGCGGACATGCTCTACGGCATCCTCAAGGCGACGCACGTGCTGGCCATCGTGCTGTGGGTGGGCGGCATGGCGTTCGCGCACTTCGTGCTGCGCCCGGCCGTGCAGCCGCTCGAGCCGCCGCTGCGCCTGGCCCTGCTGCAGCGCGCGCTGCAGCGCTTTCTCGCCCTGGCCGGCGCGGCCGTGGCCGTGGCGCTGGCGACCGGCATCGCGATGATCGGCCTGGCGCACGCCGG
>DASTJE010000215.1:0-10287 GCA_035716845.1 Burkholderiaceae bacterium | reverse complement strand
CTCAACGCTCCTCGAGGTGCGGCGGCGACTGCCCCTCGGCGGGCTCGCCGGTCTCGGCATCGATCCAGTCGGCGATGCCGATCTCGCGCTCGGCCTCCTGCACCGTCTCGCCTTCCGCGGGCGCCTCCTCGCTGTAGCGCTCGCGGTCGGCCCACGCCTGGCTGCGCGAGGCGAAGGGGCCGAAGGACTGCACGCCGTCCGGCGCCAGCCAGTACCAGCCATCGGGGCGTTCGACGAAAGCCGCCTCGTCGTTCATCTGGGGCGCACGCGGCGCCTCGGCAATCACGCGGGCCGCGCCGCGGCGGCGCAGGGGCTTGGGTCGTTGGCGAGTGGCGTTCATGATGGATTCACTGTGGATCGCGCCACGCGCCGCAGCGTTGACATCGATCAACTGGCTTCCGCGCCGCGCGCGGCTCACGCCGCCACCCAGCCCAGCCGCTGCGCCACCTCCTCGTCGCGCAGCGCGGTGCAGTCGGAGCTCACGGTGCGCAGCAGCGCCTTGCGCGATTGCACGCTCAGGCGCGACTTGATCGCGCCGAGGAAGGGGTCCGACGCCACCAGCGTCAGCCCCGCGCAGCGGCCGCCGGCCACGCCCTGGTTGAGCACCTGCGCCACCTCGTGCGCGAAGCGTTCGTGCTCGCGCTCGCGCGGGCTGGTGCGCGGCTCGTAGGCCGCACTGCCGGTGCCATGCGCCTGGCTCTCGATGCGCCCCGGCCGGCTGCCGCCGTGCAACTCGGCCAGTTGCGTGCCCGAGAGGCGGCTCGCCGGGTGCACCAGATCGGCCACGTGCGCGTAGCGCCCCACGCGGTCCGATTCCTCGAGCACGCGTGCGCGCGCCGCATTCGCGATCACGACCCAGTTGCGTTTCATGGCTTGCTCCTTCGTCGGGCCTGCACGCCTCGCGCGGGCCCTTGAACCGAAGGTAGGCCGGGCGGGCGCAGCCCCGTTGAGCACCCTCAACCCATCGCCGCGCCAGCGGTGCGATGAAGGCTCACATCGAACATCCGTGTCGACGGGAGACCTGCCATGGCGAGCCGCCCTTCCACCGCCGCTGCCGCGTGCACGCGCGCCGGTGACGGCGTCGCAGCCGCGCCTGGTGGGGCTGATCGCGCTGGACGACGTGCTGCGCGCCTTCGCCGACGACCTGCTCGCGCTGGCGCAGACCGCCAGCGGGCAGGCGCGCGTGGAGCAGCTCGTCAGGCCGTAGGCGGCCCTTCGCGCCGCACGCGCCGGGCCGGCGGCTCGGCCTCGGCCAGCGCCGCCAGCACCTCCTCGTCGCTCACCTGGTGGAAGTCCGCGTAGTGCAGGCCGATGGCGTGGAAGGGCTCGGGCTCGACCAGGCACACCACGCGGTCGACCTCCGCGCGCAGCGCGCGCACCGTGTCGGGGGGTGCCACCGGCACGGCCAGCACCAGGTGCGCCGGGTCGCGCCGGCGCAGCGCGCGCAGCACCGCGCGCATCGTGGTGCCGGTGGCGATGCCGTCGTCCACCACCACCACCGTGGCGCCCTGCACGGGCAGCGGCCGGCGCCCGCCCAGGTAGCGCGCGCGCCGGCGTTCCAGCTCGCGCCGCTCGGCGCGCACCTCGGCATCGATGTAGCCCGCGTCCGCGCCGGTCAGCGCGGCCAGGCGTTCGTCGACCAGCAGCTCGGGCGGATCGCCGTCCACCAGCGCACCCACCGCCAGCTCGCGCTGGCCCGGTGCGCCGATCTTGCGCACCAGCAGCAGGTCCAGCGGCGCACCGAGCGCGCGCGCCACCGCTGCCCCGATGGGCACGCCGCCGCGCGGCAGCGCGAGCACCACGCACGGCGGCGCCAGGTGCTCGGCCTTCAGGCGTTCGGCCAGGCGCGCCGCGGCGTCGGCGCGATCCCGGAAGCGCATGCTCATCGACCCTGCCCGACCAGGCTGCTCACGCCAGCACCGGCCGGCGCACGCTCGCGCAGTGGCGCACGAACCAGTCGGCCGCCATGTGGGCCACGGCGTCGAGCGCCCCCGGCTCCTCGAACAGGTGCGTTGCGTCGGGCACCACCTCCAGACGCTTGACACCGGGCAGGCGCCGCAGCGCCTCGCGGTTCAGGCGCAGCACCGCCGGGTCGCGCGCGCCGATGACCAGCAAGGTCGGGGCCTGCACGCGTTCGAGCGCAGCGCCGGCCAGGTCGCAGCGCCCGCCGCGCGACACCACCGCCGCCACCTGCGCCGGCCGCTCGGCGGCCGCGCGCAGGGCCGCCGCCGCCCCGGTGCTGGCGCCGAAGAGGCCCATGGCCTGGCCGCGCAGCGCCGGCTCGTCGGCCGCCCATTGCAGCGCCTGCAGCACGCGTGCGCTCAGCAGGTCGATGTCGAACACGTGGGCGCGGTCTTGCGCTTCGTCCTCGCGCAGCAGGTCGAACAGCAGGGTGGCCAGCCCCGAGCGCTGCAGCACGCCCGCCACGTGGCGGTTGCGCGGGCTGGCGCGACTGCTGCCGCTGCCGTGCACGAACATCACCGCGCCGCGGCAGGGCGTGGGCAGCGACAGCTGGCCCGGCAGGCGCTGCGCACCCACCTGCACCGCCTGCTCGATCACCCTGTCCTTGATGCCCATGACCACCTCGCGCTCGCCTGATCGATCCACTCTAGGAAACGACACCCGGCGCGGGTTGAGTGCACGCAAGCGGGCCCTGCGGTGGGCGGCCGCGCCGCTTGCTCGGCGTCAATCCGCGGCCTCCTGCGCTGCGCAGAGATGGGCTCATGTCCCGGGCACCGCACCGGCCGCGGACTGGGGGCGTGAAGCCGCAGGCCCTAGAAGTGGAAAACCCGCCACCCCCTTGCGGGGTGGCGGGTCCGGCGAGGACCCCCGGAGCTTCGCTTGCGCAAGTTGTCCGGTCTGAGACCTGTCCTCGTCCCTCGCGACGCCTGACGGCGTGGCGCGATTCGGCCTGAACCCAGGCTGCTCACCTTCGCGTCGGGCTGCGGATGGCGGATCCGAGCATCGAACGCGGTTCAAACATAGGCCACGCGGCGTGGTGCGCATTGCGCCGGCTCAATGCGGCGCATCGCGGTGGATGCGGCAGCGCTTGCCCGAGGCGCCGCGCCGCCCGGCCGCGCGCACGGCGCGGCTGGCCAGGCGCAGGTCGGCCACGCCCTGACCTCGCAGCCAGGCGAGCAGCGCCGCGTGCGCGCGCGGCCGCTGCGCCGCCGCCACGCCGTGCAGCGTCAGGCGCAGCGCCCCGTCGCGCGCCTGGTGCAGGTCGAAGTCGAACACCCCGCCCTCGTCCTCGAGCACGGTGGCCAGCGCCAGCGGCGACAGCGACAGCGGGCGGCCGCGCGCATCGCGGAACGCCAGCATGTCGTCGCAGCGGCCTTCGACCTCGATGGCCGGCAGGGCGCTGCCGCAGCGGCACGCACCCGGGATCACGCGCACGCGGTCGCCAAGGTCGTAGCGCAGGATCGGCTGCACCCGGTTGGCCAGCGCCGTCAGCAGCGTGGTGTGGCTCGCCACGCCCTCGGGCACGGCGCGGCCGTGGGCGTCCACCGGCTCGAGCACCACCCAATCGGCGTTCAGGTGCAGCCGGCCGCAGCGCCCCTCGCTGGCCAGGCACAGGCATTCGCTGGCGCCGTACATGTCGTGCACCGGCGCGTCGAACGCTGCGCCCAGCGCCGCGCGCAGCGTCGGCGTGAGGGTCTCGCCGCCGGTCCACAGCGCGCGCAGGCGCAGGTGCAGCCGGCCCTCGGCCTGCGCCTGCGCCAGCGTCCAGGCCATGCTCGGGTAGGTCGACAGCACGCTGGGCTGGTGCTCGTCGAGCTGGGCCGCGAGCTCGCACAGGGGCTGCAGGAAGGAGAAGCTGCGCGCGCAGGCCGCGAACCAGGGCGCCAGCTGGCCGAGGCGCTGCAGCGTCGTGATGCCGGCGAACGGCCCGTCGACCGCGCCGACGTAGGCCAGCCGCAGCCCGCCGGCGGGCACCAGGGTCAAGGGTCCGCGCGCCGCCTCCAGCGCGTCGGACACCGCCAGCGCGCCCGCGTCCTGCACGAACACGCCGGGCTCGCCGCGGCTGCCGGAGCTGCACCACACCGCATAGCGGCCCCGCAACGGCTGGCCGCGACGCGCCGGGTCGGCCAGGTGCGCGCGCACCGCCTGCAGCGTCACATCGGGATCGGTCACCCAGGCGTCGAAACGCCGCATCAGCGCGCCACGCGCGAGCGCCGGCACGTCGGCCAGCGACGGCGGCCCGCGCCCGCGCCGCTGCAGCACGCGCCGGTACAGCGCCGAGCGTCGCTGCACGTCGTCGAGCAGCGCGCCGAGTCGTTCGGCCTGCCGCTGACGCCACGCCGCGGCGCCGCCCCGTGGCACCGCGAGCGCGTCCGCATAGGCCCAGGCGGTGTACCAGGGGTCGAAGGGCCAGTGGCCCGGCGACATGGCGCTGCCGGGGCGCGCCGTGGACGGGCCGGCCTCAGGCGGCCGCGCGCAGCGCCACCTCGTCGGCCATGCCGCGCGTGCTGCGGGCACACCGCTTCAGCCCGTCGAGATCGAGGATCTCGACATCGCGGTTGTCCACGCGCAACAGCTCGGCGGCCGAGAGCACGCGCAGCGAACGGCTGATGGTCTCGTGCGCCAGCCCGAGGTGGTTGGCGATGTCGCGCCGGTTCATGCGCAGCAACAGCCGCCGCGGCGATTGCCCGTAGGCGGCCATGCGCTTGGACAACTGCACCAGGAAGCGCGCCACGCGCACGTCGGCGGCCACCGCGGCCATCACCTCGGCGATCTCGCCGGCATGGCGCAGCTGCTGGCTGAGCAGGACCTGCAGCGCGGCGTCGAGCGCGGGCACGCGGCGCCGCAGCGCGTCCAGTCCCAGCAGCGGCAGCACCACCACCTGACTGTCCTCGAGCGCCACCGCGGCAAACGCATAGCGGCCGCCGGCCACCCCGTCGTAGCCCAGCACCTCGCGCCGCCACGAGAAGCCCAGCACGTGCTCGTAGCCGTCCTCGGCGGTGCGCACGGTCTTGAAGCTGCCGGCCTGCACGATGTACACGGCTTCCGCGTGGCCGCCCTCGTGCACCAGGGTCGTGCCGCGCGGCACGCGGTGCAGGGCGAAGAGCTCGCCGCTGTCCTCGGCCCCGATGTCGGGGCTGCCGAGCAGCCGCAGCAATCCGGCCAGATCCAGGTGCATCGCGTCGGTCATGATCCTCTTGATCGGATGGGTGAACCACACGGCCTCGCCTGCAGGCGCATCGGTGAACAGGCCGCTTGCATGAACGTCGTAACCCATGAGTGCTCCCGTCGTTGCCCGGGTGCGCTCCGGAGCGCACCGCCAACACGAGGATGCGCCGGGCCGGCGCAAGGCGCCATCGGCCCGGGCCGCGTCGTGCTGTCGGCGCAGTGCCCGCCGCGATTAGGACTTTTCCGAACGCCACGGGCCTTGCGCCGGCGCAAAACCGCGCCCTCGCCGCGCACCGCACGCGCCCCCCCGACGCGCAGAATGGGCCGGTGACACTCACGTTCCAGCGTCAGTTCACGCTCGCGTTCGGCCTGCTGTTCGGGCTGCTGGCAGCGCTGGTCGGGCTGGGCGCGGTGTCGGCCGCCCGCCTGCACGCGAGCCTGGACGCCGTCGAACGCGCGCGCGAAACGCTCGTGCTGTCGCAGCGCGTGCGCAGTGCGCTGTTCGAGGCCGAGCTGGCCGCCGGCGCCGGCGATGCGGCGCGCGGCGTGGCGTCGCTGGCGCGCGCATGGACCGACGCCGCCGCCCTGCGCGCGATCGACACCACCCATCCGGAACACGGCGCCTTGCACGCGCAACTGCAGGACCACCTGCAGGCGCGCCGCCTCGGCCCTGCGCGCGCGGTGCTGCAGGCGCTGGTCGACGACGAGGCGGGCCTGCTGCTCGACGGCCGCCGCCGTGGCGTGCGCAGCATGGAGCTGGCATTGATCACGGGCAGCGTGCTGGCGCTGTTCGCCGCCGCGCTGCTGGCGGCCAGCGCGGTGCTGCTGCAGCGCGAGCTGCGACGCCGCGAGCACGCCCGCAGCGAGGAAGAACGCCTGCGCACTGTGCTCGAGCAGCGCGTGTCCGAACGCACCGATGAGCTGCAGCGTGCGCTCACATCGCTGGCGCAGAGCGAATCTCGGCTGCGCCGTCTGCTCTCGCTGTTGCCCGAATCGGTGCTGGTGCACGACGGCGATCGCATCGCCTTCGCCAACGACGCTGCATGCCGCCTGTTCGGCATGGACGCCCAGGCGCTGGCCGCACGACCGGTGGCCTCGCTGTTCCATCCCGACTCGCGCGCTCTGGTGGGCGAGCGCGTGCAGGCGCTGCGTGCCGGCACCGACCTGCTGCCGCCGGCGCAGGAGGCGATCGTGACGGCCGACGGCAGCACGCGCCACGTCGAGACGACCTCGGCGCGCATCGACGCGGGCGACGGGCCGGCCATCGTGTCGGTGATGCGCGACGTGTCCGAGCTGCACCGCGCGCGCCGCGAGCTGGCGCTTTCGCGTGACGAGCTGCGCCGCCTGGTGGCCAACCAGGAGCAGGTGCGCGAGGGTGAGCGCGTGCGCATCGCGCGCGAGCTGCACGACGACCTGCAGCAGACGCTGGCGGCGATCAAGCTCGATCTCGTGAGCGCGGCCGCGCTGGCACGCCAGGGCTCGCCCCAGGTGGCCCCGCTGCTGGAGGAACTCGACGAGCTGGTGGGCAATGCCATCGTGTCGACGCGGCGCATCGTCAACGACCTGCGGCCGCAGCTGCTCGACGAGCTCGGCCTGGTGGCCGCGCTGCGCAGCCTGGCCGCGCAGTTCGAGCAGCGCAATGCGATCACGGTGCGCGTCGTGGTGGTCGGGCTCGACGAGGACGAGGCCGTGCCGCCCGGGGCCAGCATCTGCCTGTACCGCGTGGCGCAGGAGGCGCTGCAGAACGTGGCCAAGCATGCACAGGCCACGCACGTCGAGTTGCGACTGGCGTACACCGCCGCCGGGCGGCTGCGGCTGCGCGTGCGCGACGACGGGCGCGGCCTGGACGTTGGCAGGGCCGCCGACGAGCACTCCTTCGGCCTGATCGGCATGCGCGAACGCGTGCGCGCGCTGCACGGCGAGCTGCACATCGCCGGGCGCCCCGGCACCGGCACGACGGTCGAGGCCTCGCTGCCCTGGGCGCGCGAGGCGGCCGAGGAGACGCCTGCGCCATGACCGCCCTGGCATCGCTGCGCCTGCTCGTCGTCGACGACCACGCCATCGTGCGCGAGGGCCTGGTGCGCGTGCTGGAGGCGGGCGAGCCGGGCTGGACGGTGCGCGAGGCGAGCAACGGCTTCCAGGCGCTCGAAGTGCTGCGGCGCGAGCCGGTGGACCTGCTGATCGCCGACCTGTCGATGCCGGGCATGAGCGGCCTCGACCTGATCCGCCGCGCCAAGGACGAGTTCCCCCGCCTGCCGGTGCTGGTGCTGTCGATGCACGCCGAGGAGCAGTACGCGCTGCGTGCCTTCAAGGCCGGGGCCAGCGGCTACGTCACCAAGGACGGCGCGCCGGCCGAGCTCGTCCAGGCGGTGCGCAAGGTGGCCGGCGGGGGCGCCTACGTCACGCCGGCCCTGGCCGAGCAGGTGGTGCTGCAGCTGCGCGGCGCCGAGCCGCGGGCGGCGCTCGACCAGCTCAGCGACCGCGAGCTCGAGGTGCTCAGGCGCATCGTCGCCGGCGAGCGCCTGACGGAGATCGCCGAGGCGCTGCACCTGTCGGTCAAGACCATCAGCACGCACAAGCGCCGCCTGCAGGACAAGCTGGGCCTGCCCTCGATGGCCGCGCTCATCCGCTACGGCATGGAGCATGGCCTGCTCGAGGACGGACCGCGCTAGCCCCGGCGCACTCACCGGCCTGGACGACGCCGAGGCCCGGGCGCGCCTGGCGCACGACGGCCCCAACCTGCTGCCCGCGCCGGCCGGCAGCGGCCCGTTCGCCCAGGCGTGGCGCCAGCTCGCCACCGAGCCGATGTTCCTGCTGCTGCTGGCGGCCGCCGCGCTGTACCTGCTGATCGGCGACCTGGCCGAGGGAGCCCTGCTCGGCGCCTTCGCGCTCGTCACCGTGGTGCTGGTGCTGGCGCAGAACCGGCGCAGCCGGCGCGCCCTCGACGCGCTGCGCGCGCTGGCCGCGCCGCAGGCGCGCGTGCTGCGCAGCGGCGCGGCGCGGCGCCTGCCCGCCGCCGAGGTGGTGCGCGGCGATGCGCTGCTGCTCGAGGAGGGCGAGCGCGTGGCCGCCGACGCGGTGCTGCGCGAGGCCAGCGCGCTGGCCGTGGACGAGTCGCTGCTCACCGGCGAGAGCGTGCCGGTGGACAAGGCCGCGGGCGACCGCATGTTCGCCGGCACCCTGGTGGTGGGCGGCCACGGCGTGGCCGAAGTGCAGGCCGTCGGGGCCGCCACCGAGGCCGGCCGCATCGGCGCGCTGCTGGGCACGCTGGACGACACGCCCACGCGGCTGCAGCGCAGCACGGCGCGACTGGTGCGCGTGCTGGGCGGGCTGGCCGCGGTGGTGAGCGTGGCGCTGACCGGCCTGGTGGTGCTGCGCGGCGGCAGCTGGACCGACGGCGTGCTGGCCGGCATCGCGCTGGCGATGTCGATGCTGCCCGAGGAGTTCGCGCTCGCGATGGCGGTGTTCTTCGCGATCGGTGCCTGGCGCCTGGCGCAGGAACGCGTGCTGACACGCCGTTCCGCCGTGATCGAGACCCTGGGCGCGGCCACCGTGCTGGCGGTGGACAAGACCGGTACCCTGACCGAGAACCGCATGCGCGTGCGCCACGCCCGCAGCGCCGGCGGCACCTGGGACGCCGCCGGCGACGCGCCGCCGGGTGCGCCCGTGCACGAGCTGCTGCGCGCCGCCGTGAGGGCCACGCGCGAGCACACCCCCGATCCGCTGGACCGCGCGCTGCGCGCGCTGGCCGGCGACGGCGCGCTGGCGGCACCGCCCACGAGGAGCCTGCGCCACGAGTGGCCGCTGGCCACCGGCCGGCCGCTGTACGTGGCGGTGTGGCCGGCCCCGGAGGGGCCGCAGCTCGAGGCCTGCTGCAAGGGCGCCGCCGAGGCCGTGCTGGCGCTGTGCACGCTCGACACGGTCACCCGGTCGCACTGGCACGAGCAGGCCGCGCGCCTGGCCGCCGACGGGCTGCGCGTGCTCGGCGTGGCGCGCGCGCGGCCGGCGGCCGACGCGCCGCTGCCCGGCGCGCCGCAGGCCTGGCGCTTCGAGTGGCTGGGCCTGGTGGCCTTCGAGGACCCGCTGCGCGCCGGCGTGCCCGCTGCGGTACGCGAGGCGCATGCCGCCGGCCTGCGCGTGCTGATGATCACCGGCGACGCGCCGGGCACCGCACTGGCGATCGCGCGCCAGGCCGGGCTCGTCGACGGCCGCGAACGCGAGTCGGGCGCCCTCACCGGGCGCGACATCGACGCCCTGGACGACACCGCGCTGAGTGCGGCGGTGCAGCGCTGCAGCGTGTTCGCGCGCGTCGACCCGCAGCACAAGCTGCGCCTGGTGCGCGCACTGCAGTCCAACGGCGCGGTGGTGGCGATGACCGGCGACGGCGTCAACGACGCGCCGGCGCTGCGCGCGGCGCACGTGGGCATCGGCATGGGCGCGCGCGGCACCGACGTGGCGCGCGAAGCGGCCGCGCTGGTGCTGCTCGACGACGACTTCGCGCACATCGTCTCGGCGGTGGCGCTGGGCCGGCGCATCTTCGACAACCTGCGCAAGGTGATGCTCTACATCGTCGGCATCCACGTGCCGATCGGCGGGCTGGCGCTGCTGCCGCTGCTGATGGGGCTGCCGCCGGTGCTGCTGCCGGCGCACGTGGCGCTCGTCGAGATGGTGATCGACCCGATGTGCACGCTCGGCTACGAGGGCCTGCGCGCCGAGCCGGGGCAGATGCGCCAGCCGCCGCGGCCGCTGGACGAGCCGCTGATCGGCTGGCCCCAGATCGCGCTCGGGCTGGCCCAGGGCATGAGCCTGCTGGCCGGCAGCCTGGCGGTGTACCTGGTGGCGCTGCAGCAGGCGCATGCCCCCGAGGCGGCGCGCTTCCTCGCCTTTGCGGCGCTGACCGCGGGCAACCTGGTGCTGGCGCTGGTCAACACCACGCAGCGGCCGTTCGTGCGCGGCCTCGAGGTCGCGCGGCCCTTCCTGCTGATCACGCTCGCCGCCGCCGCGGCGCTGGCGCTGTGCCTGGCCACGCCGTGGACGCGCGCGCTGTTCGGCTTCGCGTGGCCGGGCGGCGGCGACCTCGCGCTGGCCCTGGGCGCCGGGGCGCTGAGCACGCTGCTGTGGGACCTGGCGAAGTTCGCCCCGCCGATCGCGCGCACG
>DASTJE010000214.1:0-15122 GCA_035716845.1 Burkholderiaceae bacterium | reverse complement strand
ATCAACTTCGACCCCAAGCGCTGCGAGGGCTACCGCAACTTCTGCAACAAGCTCTGGAACGCCACGCGCTTCGTGCTGATGAACTGCGAGGGGCAGGACTGCGGCCTGGCCGAGCACGGCGCCGAGGCCTGCGTGCCCGGGGGGTACCTCGATTTCTCGCCGGCCGACCGCTGGATCGTCGGCGAGCTGCAGCGCGTCGAGGCGGCCGTCGCCCAGGGCTTCGACGACTACCGCCTCGACCTCGCCACCAGCGCGGCCTACGACTTCGTCTGGAACGAGTACTGCGACTGGTACCTCGAGATCGCCAAGGTGCAGATCGCGCAGGGTGACGCCGCGCAGCAGCGTGCCACGCGGCGCACGCTGATCCGGGTGCTCGAGACCACGCTGCGCCTGTTGCACCCGCTGGCCCCCTTCATCACCGCCGAGCTGTGGGAGAAGGTGGCGCCGGTGGCGGGCCGCGCCAGCACCCACCCCGCCGGTCTGATGGTGGCGCCCTACCCGGCCGCGCAGCCCGAGCGCATCGACGCGCAAGCCGATGCCTGGGTGGGCCGGCTGAAGGACCTGGTCGGCGCCTGCCGCACGCTGCGCAGCGAAATGGGCCTGTCGCCGGCCGAGCGCGTGCCGCTGCTGGCGATCGGCGAGGCGTCCTTCGTGGACGCCGCGGCCCCGCTGCTCAAGGCGCTGGCCAAGGTGGGCGATGTGCAGCGTTTCGACGACGAAGCCGCCTTCGCCGCGGCCACGCAGACCGCCCCGGTGGCGGTGCGCGGCGAGATCCGCCTCGCGCTGCACGTGCAGATCGACGTCGCCGCCGAGCAGGCGCGCCTGGCCAAGGAAATCGCCCGCCTGAGGGGCGAGATCGCCAAGGCCGAGGCCAAGCTGGGCAACGAGAGCTTCGTCGCACGCGCGCCGGCCGCGGTGGTGGCGCAGGAGCGCGAGCGCCTGGCCGAGTTCAGCCGGACGCTTCTCCGGCTGGAAGATCAATCGAGGCGTCTGGCGCCGTCGACTTGAAGTCGCCGCGCTGCGGCGCGCTCTCGGCGGCCAGCAGCTCGTCGATGCGACGCACCACGGCCCAGGCGGCGCGCACGCGCGACTCGCGCGTGGTGCTGGCCACGCGCGGCGTGATCTGCAGGGTGTCGATCTCCGACAGCGGGCGTCCGGGGTCCATCGCGCCGGGTTCCAGGCTGTCGAACCACGCCGCCGCCATGCGCCCGGTGCCCAGCACGTCGGCGAGCGCCGCTTCGTCGAAGAGGCTCGAGTGCGAGACGCTCACCATCACCTGGTTCGGCTTGCAGTACGGCAGGAAGCGCTCGCCGATCAGGCCCTGGTAGCGCGTGAAGTAGGTCAGCTGCACGCACACGCCGTCCGACAATTCCATCAGGTCGCGCAGCGGCAGCGGCTCGATGCGCCAGCGGCTCCAGACGTTGTCCGAGGCGTGCACCGCCGGGTCGTAGCCGACCACCCGCGAGCCGAACCCCGACAGCAGCTGGGCCAGCGAGCGCGCAGCAGGCGTCATGCCGATCAGGCCGATGGTGGCGCCGCCCAGTTCGCGCCCGACCAGCAGTCCATCGGGGCTGACGACGGGCACGCGGCGGAACATCTGCAGCAGCGCGCCGACCATGAACTCGGCCTCGGCAATGGCGCTCGCGGTGACGCTGCGCACCACCTCCACGTTGGCACGCGCACAGGCGTCGAGGTCGATGTTCTCGGCACCGGCCGACAGCCGGCCCACGGCCCTGAGCACCGGCGCGAAATGCAGTACCTGCGCATCCAGCGCCACCGAGGGCGGGATGATCAGCGCGCGGACATTGAACAGCGCCTGACGCAGGGCCCGCGGGTCGCGCGCCAAGTCCGGGGCGTAACGTACCGCGTGGCGCTCCCCCAGCCATTGCATGACCTCGGGGTCCAGGGGCTCGACGATCAGCACTTCCATGTTGTTAGCGAGCACTCCGCACGCCCGGCCTGCACAAGGTGCGTGCCAGAATCGTTACGGTTCCCAACGTTAATTGTAAGTAAATGCACATCCGCAAAGCGATCTTTCCCGTGGCAGGTCTCGGAACCCGATTCCTGCCGGCCACCAAGGCCCAGCCGAAGGAAATGTTGCCGGTGGTCGACAAGCCACTCATCCAGTACGCAGTCGAGGAGGCTTACGCCGCCGGCATTCGCGAAATGATCTTCGTGACAGGGCGCCACAAGCGCCCCATCGAGGACCACTTTGACATGACGTTCGAACTTGAAACAGCCCTCGAACAGGCGGGTAAGGCGGAACTACTTCACGTTGTCCGCAGCGTCAAACCGGACGACATGGAGTGCATCTACGTGCGCCAGGCCCAGGCCCTGGGCCTGGGCCATGCCGTGCTGTGCGGCGAGCGCCTGGTGGGCAACGAGCCCTTCGCCGTGCTGCTGGCCGACGACCTGATGGTGGGCGAGCCGCCGGTGCTGGCGCAGATGGTCGAGCAGTTCAAGGAGTGGCGGGTGTCGATCCTGGCGGTGCAGGAGGTGCCCGCCGAGCACACCCAGCGCTATGGCATCGTGGCCGGCCATCCGGTGGGCGAGAACCTGATCAACGTCGAGCGCATCGTCGAGAAGCCCAGGCCTGCCGATGCGCCGTCGCGCCTGGGCGTGGCGGGGCGTTACCTGCTGACGCCGGGCGTGTTCCACGAGATCCGCCACCAGCCGCGCGGGGTGGGCGGCGAGATCCAGCTCACCGACGGCATCGCCGGCCTGCTGCGCCGCGAAAAGGTCTTTGCCTATCGCTACCAGGGGCGGCGCTACGACTGCGGCAGCAAGGAAGGCTTCCTGCAGGCCAACGTGGAGCTGGCGCTGGCGCACCCGACGCTGGGTGCGGGCTTCCGCGACTACCTCAAGAGCCTGGCGCTCTGAGCGCCGACGATGCCCGCCGGCTCAGCGCCGGCGCAGGTAGTGGACGAATTCCTTCTCGCCCGTCACCTGCTCGACCAGCTCGTTGCCGGTCTGGCGCGCGAAGGCCTGGAAGTCACGCACGGAGCCCGGGTCGGTCGCGACGACCTTGAGGACCTCTCCCGACACCATCTCCGACAGGGCCTTCTTGGCCTTGAGGATGGGCAGCGGGCAGTTCAGGCCGCGCGCGTCGAGATCTTTGTGGGCTTCCATGGCACGGATTCTAGGCGCGGGCCGGCCGATCCATGTAGACGGGCTCGTACCCGCGAGCGCGCAGCCAGTCGGCCAGCGCGTGCCCGGTGCCGGCCGGCCAGCAGCGCACCTCGGACGGCGCGAACAGGCGGTACTCGGCCAGTTCAGGGGACAGGCGGATGTCGCCATGTGCCAGCGCGTGGTAGGCGATGATGACCTGGTTCATGCGCTGGAAGTCGTAGACGCCGATCAGGGACACCGCATCGACCGCGAGGCCAGTCTCCTCCTCCACCTCGCGCCGGATGCCCTCCTCCGGCGACTCGCCCGCCTCCATGAAGCCGGTGATGAGCGCGAACATGCGCCCGCTCCAGGCAGCGTTGCGCGCCAGCAGCAGGCGCCCGCCGCGGTCGGCGCACTCGACGACGGCCGCCAGCACGGGCGTGGGGTTGTTCCAGTGCGTGAACCCGCAGGCGCCACAGCGCAGCCGCGTGCGGACGCCCCCGTCTTCCGCGAGTTCGACGGGCGCCAGCGTGCCGGCGCAGGTCGGGCAGAAACGGTAGACCTCGCTCATGCCAAGGCCCTGGGGCGCGGCGCACCCGCCCCCCCGACCGGGAACGCATGACTCGTGAGCAGGCCGGCGGCACTCACGCCGGGAACACACCCGTCGAGAGGTAGCGGTCCCCGCGGTCGCAGACCACGAACACGATGGTGGCGTTCTCGACCCGTTCCGCGATCTTGAGCGCGACGCAGCAGGCGCCCGCGGCACTGATGCCGCCGAACAGCCCCTCCTCGCGGGCCAGGCGGCGCGCCATTTCCTCGGCCTCGGCCTGACTCACGAGCACGATCTCGTCCACGTTCGACGGGTCGTAGACCTTGGGCAGATAGGCCTCGGGCCACTTGCGGATGCCCGGGATGCGCGAGCCCTCGGCCGGCTGCGCCCCGACCACGCGCACCGCCGCGTTGCGCTCCTTCAGATAGCGTGACACGCCGGTGATCGTGCCGGTGGTGCCCATCGCACTGACGAAGTGAGTGACCGTGCCCTCGGTGTCGCGCCAGATCTCCGGACCGGTGGTCTCGTAATGCACGCGCGGGTTGTCGGCGTTGGCGAACTGGTCGAGCACGCGCCCCTTGCCGTCGGCCTGCATCTGCAGCGCCAGGTCGCGGGCGTACTCCATGCCGCCCGACTTGGGCGTGAGCACCAGTTCGGCGCCGAAGGCCTTCATCGTCTGGGCGCGCTCGATCGAGAGGTCCTCCGGCATGATCAGCACCATGCGGTAGCCGCGGATGGCCGCGGCCATGGCCAGCGCGATCCCGGTGTTGCCCGACGTGGCCTCGATCAGCACGTCGCCCGGGCGGATGTCGCCACGTTCCTCGGCGCGCGCGATCATGCTGATCGCCGGCCGGTCCTTCACCGAGCCGGCCGGGTTGTTGCCCTCGAGCTTGCCGAGGATGACGTTGCTGCGCCGCGCGTTGTCGGCGCCGGGCACGCGCTGCAGCTGCACCAGCGGCGTGGCGCCGATCACCGCCTCGAGGGTCTTGTAGGTGGGCATGATTTCATTGTCGCAAAGGCGCCGTCGGCCCGCAGGGCGCGTGTGATAATCGCGCGCCGTCGCGCAGCCGCGCGTGCCGCGTCCCTAGCCCCGGTGGCGGAATCGGTAGACGCAGTGGACTCAAAATCCACCGCCTAACAAGCGTGCCGGTTCGAGTCCGGCCCGGGGCACCAAACCCAGCCTTGCCATGCCGCCGCTGCCACCGGTCACCCGCAACTTCATGCTCGCCTGCGTGGCGGTGTTCTGCGCGCAGCTGCTGCTCGGCCCCTGGTTCGAGCGCATGTTCGCGCTGTGGCCGGTCACCAGCGGGCGCTTCATGCCCTGGCAGCCGCTGAGCTACGCCTTCCTGCACGGCGACGTCCTGCACCTGTTCTTCAACATGCTGGGCCTGTGGATGTTCGGCAGCGAGCTCGAACGCCTGTGGGGCAGCCGGCGCTACCTGCGCTTCCTGCTGGCCGGGGTGCTCGCGGCGGCGGCGGTGCAGATCCTCTGGACGCTGCTGATCGGCACGCACGTGCCCACGGTGGGCGCCTCCGGTGGCCTCTATGCGCTGCTGCTCGGCTTCGGGATGATGTTCCCGCACCGCACCATCATGCCGCTGTTCCCGCCGATCCCGATGAAGGCGCGCACCTTCGTGATCGTGTTCGGCGGCATCGAGCTGCTGTCGGGCCTGTTCGGGGCCAGCGGCATTGCCCATTTCGCGCACCTGGGCGGCATGCTGGGCGGCTTCCTGATGATCCGCTACTGGCGCGGGCAGGCGCCTTTCGGCCGCCGGCGTTGATCCGGCTCGCCCGCGTGCGCCGCGGGCCTTGCAGTGCGCTGCGCCAGGCTGCATCCTTGCCGCCGGAGGTATGCCATGCGCCGTTGGCTGACCCTGCTGGGTGTCTGGATCGCGGCCCTGGGCACGCAGGCCGCGGAGCCCGGCACGCTCGAGGCGCAGTCGCGCGCCCTCGAGCGCGCCGTGTCATCGGTGGTCGGCGTGCAGGCGCTCGCGCTCGAAGACGCCCGCTCGAACGCGACGCTCGGGCGCTGGCGGCAGGGCTCCGGCGTCGTGATCGCGCCAGACGGCCTGGTGCTCACGATCGGCTACCTGATCCTCGAGGCCGAACAGGTGCAATTGCTGCTCGACGACGGACGCACCCTGCCGGCGCGCGTGGCGGCCTACGACCTGGCCACCGGCTTCGGCCTGCTGCAGCCCCTGGCACCGCTGCGTGTGGCGCCGGCACCGCTGCACGGCGGTGCACCCGTGGCCGCCGACGAGCCCCTCATGATCGTCAGCGGCATGCCGTTCGGGCAGGTCAGCGCCGCGCGCCTGGTCTCGCGGCGCCCGTTCTCGGGCTACTGGGAGTACCGCATCGAAGGTGCCTTGTTCACCGCACCACCGCGCACCGACCACAGCGGCAGCGGGTTGTTCAACGCGCGCGGTGAACTGCTGGGCATCGGGGCACTGGTGGTCAACAACGCCGCCGGCGCGATGCTCGGCCCGGTGCCGGGCAACATGTTCGTCCCGGTCGACCTGCTGCAGCCGATCCTTGCGGAGCTGCTGCGCAGCGGCACGACGGCCGCGAGCCGGCGCGCCTGGCTCGGCATCAACGGCACCGAGCTGGGCGGCCGCGTGCACGTCCTTCGCGTGACCGAGGACAGCCCGGCCGAAGCCGCCGGCGTGCGCGCGGGCGACGTCGTCGTGTCCATCGACGGGGAGCGCGTCTCGACCCTCGATGCACTGTGGTCGCGCCTGTGGTCGGGCGGCCCGCCGGCCCGCAGCGTGACGCTGGAGATCGATCGCGAGGGTGCCCGTCACACGCTCGTGGCGCAGACCGTCGACCGCAGCGCCCATCTGCGGCGCGCCCGCGGCATCTAGGGCCTGCTCACGCGACGGCGGTGAGCGCGCGCCAGGCATCGGCCGGCGTCGGGTAGTCGAGGCGCAGGCGCAGCTCGCAGCGCAGGCGCCGGTTGTCGAGACGCCGCGACTCGGACATGAAGCTCATCGTCAGCGGCGAGACGGTGCGTTCGAGTTCGGCCCGCGACAGTCGCGCCGCGCGCGGCAGGCCGAACGCATCCGCGACCGCGTCGAAGTGCTCGCCCATGCGCAACTCGCTCGAGTCGCACGCGTGGTACACGCGCTGCGGAGCGCCGTGCGCCAGCGCCGCAATGCAGGCACGCGCCAGGTCATCGGCATGGATGTGGTTGGTGAAGACATCATCCGCCGGTGCCAGCAGCGGCATGCCGCGCCGCAGACGTTCGCGCGGATCACCGCCTTCGCGGTCGAGCGCGTAGATGCCCGGCACGCGAAGGATCGAGACCGCGACGCCGAAGGCGCGACCGAACCAGCGCACCTGCCGCTCGGCGTCGACGCGGCGCCGGGCCCGGTCCGTCGCCGGCGCCACCGGGCGGGTTTCGGTGAAGCGTGCGCCGCCCGCGTCGCCGTAGACGCCGGTGGTGCTCGCATAGACCAGCCGGCGCGGCAGGCGGCTGCGCGCCAGCGCGGCCAGCAGGGCACGCGTGCGGGGATCGTCCTCGCCGCGCCCGGGCGGTGGCGCCAGGTGCAACACCATGTCGGCCAGGCCCGCGAGCCGCCCCAGGCTCGCCGGATGGTCGAGGTCGCCCAGCAGCGGCTCGGCGCCGGCTGCACGCAGCAGCGGCACGCGGTCCGGGCTCGAGGTCAGGGCGGCGACGCGCCAGCGGCCGCGCAACGCTCGCAGCACGCGCAGCCCGACGTCGCCGCAGCCGACGATCAGCAGCGCCGGGCGACGTCGGGATGGCGGGGGGGTCATCGCAGCGCAGGCAGAATTCAGGGTTCCTGCTCCAGTGTAGAAGCGCCCGAAGGCGCCCGCGCCATGACCTTCAAAGTGACCGTCCAGCCCGCCAACGTGTCGTTCGACGTGGCGCGCGACGAGCCCATCCTGGCGGCCGCCATCCGCGCCGGCATCGGCCTGCCCTACGGTTGCCGCGACGGCGCCTGCGGTTCCTGCAAGAGCCGCCTGCTGGAGGGCCGCGTGATCCACGGCGCGCACCAGGACCGCACCCTCACCGCCGAGGAAGAGGCCGCCGGCTTCATCCTCACCTGCTGCGCGACCCCGCAGACCGATTGCGTCGTCCAGGCGCGCACGGTGGCCGGCGCCGGGGAGTACCCGGTGCTGAAGATGCCCGCGCGCGTGGCCAGCCTGCAGCGCGCCGCGCCCGACGTGATGGTCGTCAAGCTGCAGTTGCCGGCCACGGTCGCGTTCAAGTTCCGCGCCGGCCAGTACGTGGAGTTCATCCTGCGCGACGGTGCGCGGCGCAGCTACTCGATGGCCAACGCGCCGTCGCACCTGGGCGACCCGCCGATGATCGAGCTGCACCTGCGGCACATGCCGGGCGGCAAGTTCACCGACCACGTCTTCGGCGCGATGAAGGAAAAGGAGATCCTGCGCGTCGAGGGCCCGCTGGGCAGCTTCTTCCTGCGCGAGGACAGCCGCAAACCGATCGTCCTGCTCGCCTCGGGCACCGGCTTCGCACCCATCAAGGCCATCGTCGAGCACATGGAGGCGAAAGGCATCGACCGCCCGGCGGTGCTGTACTGGGGCTGCCGCCGCCGAGCCGACCTCTACCTGCACGACTGGGCCGAGGCGGCGGCGGCGCGCCTGCCGTGGCTGCGCTACGTGCCGGTGCTGTCCGAGGCGCGGCCCGAAGACGCGTGGAGCGGGCGCACCGGCTTCGTGCACCAGGCGCTCATCGCCGACCTGCCCGACCTGTCGGGACACGAGGTCTACGCCTGCGGCACGCCGCTGATGGTGGAGGCCGCACAACGCGACCTCGTCGAGCGTTGCGGCCTGAGCGCCGACGCCTTCTACGCCGACAGCTTCACCTCCGAAGCCGACAAGCACCGCGCCTAGCGTGGTGCTTGCGTCGCAGGCTGACTTCGCGGCGCGAAGTCAAGGCGCGCCCCAGCGCCGGCCGGAGACACAAGCCACCGTGCTTGCGTCGCAGGCTGACTTCGCGGCGCGGAGACGGGGAGCGCCTCAGCGGTGCTTGAACGCCGCCTTTCGCTTGGCCACGAAGGCGGCCATGCCCTCCTTCTGGTCCTCGGTGGCGAACAGCGAGTGGAACACCTGGCGCTCGAACGCCACGCCGTCGCCCAGGCCCGACTCGAAGGCGCGGTTGACGCACTGCTTGGCCATCATCACCGCGGGCAGGCCGAAGCCGCAGATCGTGGCCGCCGCCGACAGCGCCTCGTCGACGAGCTTGTCGGCCGGCACCACGCGGCTCACCAGGCCGGCGCGCTCGGCCTCCGCGGCGTCCATCATCCTGGCGGTCAGCACCATGTCCATCGCCTTGCTCTTGCCCACCGCGCGCGGCAGGCGTTGCGTGCCGCCGGCGCCGGGGATGATGCCCAGCTTGATCTCGGGCTGGCCGAACTTGGCGCTGTCGGCAGCGATGATGAAGTCGCACATCATCGCCAGCTCGCAGCCGCCGCCGAGCGCAAAGCCGGCCACCGCGGCGATCACCGGCTTGCGCACATGGCGCACCTGCTCCCAATTGCGCGAGATGTAGCCGCCGAGGTAGGCGTCCATGTAGCTGAAGTCCGCCATCGCGCCGATGTCGGCGCCGGCGGCGAAGGCGCGCGCGCTGCCGGTGATGACGATGCAGCCGATGCCCGGGTCGGCGTCAGCCTCGGTGACGGCGCGGCCGAGCTGGTCCATCAGCGCGTCGTTCAGGGCATTGAGCTGCTGCGGTCGGTTGAGCGTGATCAGCAGGGTGGCCAGGGCATCCGGGCCGTTGTCCCGGCGCTCGGTGACGATGAATTGCGGGCTGTCCATGGCGGTCGGATCGATCGGAAGGTCGTACGGTGAGGACACTATACGTGCGCAATCGCACGCCCGGTTGCACCGCCGAGCGACACGTGCGCCCACGACGGCGCTATCCTGCGCGCGCGATGAGCACCGTCTACCGCAAGTCCGCCAAAGGCCAGTCCGAGATCGAGACGCGTGCCCACCGGCTGCCGCCGCGCCTGCGCGGCGCGCTGATCCTGGTGGACGGCCGGCGCAGCGACGAGGAGCTGGCCAAGCTGATTCCGGCCGAGCCCCAGGCGACGCTGGCGCATCTGGTGGCCGAGGGCTTCATCGAGGTCGTGTCCAGCACCGCCACGGGCTCATCGCCGGTCGACCGGACGGCCGGCGAACGCCCGACCGAGCGCCAGGGCGCGCCGGCCGCCGCGGGGCCGCGCGAGCCGTCCGTCGAGGTGCTGCGGCGCGACGTGGTGCGTTTCCTCAACGACCAGCTCGGCCCCACGGCCGAATTCCTGGCCGTGCGCATCGAGCGCGCACGGACGATGTCCGAGCTGCGTCCCCTGCTGGCCACCGCCGCGCAGACCCTGCGCAGCGCCCGCGGCAGCGCCGCGGCCCAGGCCTTCGCCGATCGCTTCCTTCCCGAGGGGCCGTAGGCCCCCGACGCCAGGGCCCGTTCACGCCGCGGCGCTCACCGCGCCGGCTCCGCCTGCATCGGCGCGGCATCGATCAGCAGGTCGACGTAGGTCTCGGCGTCCTGCTGGATGCGCAGGCGCACCGGGAGGTACTGCAGCGCCGGCGCGAACCAGACCTCGGCGCTGAGCTCGCCACGCGGCCGGTCTTCGGCGCGCCGTGGCCGCAGGTGGAAGGTGTCGAGGGCACCGGCGGGCGTCGCGAGCCGCTCCTCCCCGACCACGTCGTAGACCCAGCGGTCCACGCGTCGTGGCAAGGCGAGCGGCACCATCACCGCGTTGCCGACCTTGAGCAGTTCCGGGCGCGTGGTGAACAACCAGGTCAGGTGCACGAACTGGCTGGCCGTGTCCTGCACGCCGGCCAGAGAGTCGCGTTGCGACCCGTTGGCCAGCGTCACCGTCGTCGGCGCGAACTCGACCGTCACCCGGCGCGAGGCGCGGAACGGCAGCCTGGTCTCCTCGTCATAGCGACGCGGCACCAGGCCTTCCGGCCCGATCTCGCCGTCGCTGGTCATGCGGCGCGACATCAGCGGCGCGAAGCCCGGGCCGACCGTCACGTCGAGGTGCACCTGGTAGCGGCTGCCCTGGCGGATCCACTGCACGCGCGCGCCCCCGTGCACCTCGCCCCGGTAGTGGCCGGTGAGCGTGTACGTCACGCGCGTCGAGGGTGGCCATTCGAACGCGGGCGCCGCCGCGGGGGCCGAGGCCGCCACCGTGGGCGCCGCGGCGACGGCCGGCTCGGGGGGCGGCGGCAGCGGCGGTGCCGCGACGTCCGGCGCCGTGGTCACGGCCGGCGGCTCGACGGCCGGCGTGGCCGCAGCCGGCAAGGGCTGGGCCGCGGGCAGCGCAGCGCCGGCGTCCGGTGCCGATGCCGCCTGCGCGATCGGCGGTGCTGCCCGCGCAGCGCGCGCGGCCGGTCGCGGGGCTACGGAGGGTGGCGCGGCCGGCGCGAGCGCCCGCACGAAGGACACCTCCATGCGCGGCGGCACGGGCTTGTCGCCCATCCCCCAGCCGACGAGCGCCTCGTCGAGCCACAGCTTCAGTCCACCGTGCGCGACGAGCACACCGGCGACCACCGTGCACCAGGCCAGCCGCCGCCGCGGGGTCATGCGCGCGCCGGGAGCCCGCGGCGTGCCGAGCGTGGCGGCCAGAACCATCATCGGGCGTGCGTCAGGCCCCCAGCCAGGCACGGCGACGCGCCGCCGCGGCACGCTCCGGCGTCGCGACGAGGCGCAATGCCAGCGCCGCGGCGGCGCCCGCCGGCGGCGTGACGCGCAGCCCCTGGAGGCGCTGGTCGCGCGCCACCAGCAGTTCGAAGGGCGCCCCCGGGGCGAGCCATTGCTGGGCCTCGTCGAGCCGGCGCAGGCGCCAACCGTCGACGGCCAGCAGCTCGTCGCCGGCGGCCACGCCCGCACGCTGGGCCGCGCTGCCGGCCAGCACGTGCGTGACCTTCACGCCGCCCGCGCCCTCGGTCAGACGCAGTCCGAGCGTGGCGGCGAAGCCCGCCTTCTCGCTGCGCGGCTCGACGCCGAACGACTCGAACAGGCGCGGCAGCGGCAACTCGTCGGTACCGTGCACCCACGCCGCCAGTTCGCGGGCGAACGAGCGCCCGCCGACCCTGGCCAAGGCCGCGGCAATGGCCGCTTCGTCGATCGGCCCGCCGCCCGAATCGCGCCACAGCCGCCGCATCACCGCGTCGAGGGTGCCGCGACCCTCGCGGCGCAGCGTCAGGTCGAGCGCCAGGGCCACCAGCGAGCCCTTGGTGTAGTAGCTCACGGTGGCGTTGGGCGTGTTCTCGTCGGCACGGTAGTACTTGACCCAGGCATCGAAGCTCGCCTGAGCCACGCTCTGCACGCGGCGCCCCGGCGTGGCCGCCACGCCGTTGAGGGTCTTGCCGATCAGCGCCAGGTAGCGCGATGCATCGATCAGGCCGGCGCGCAGCAGCAGCAGATCGTCGTAGTACGAGGTGAAGCCCTCGAAGAACCACAGCAGCTGCGTGTAGTTCTCGCGCGCATAGTCGAGGCGAGAGAACTCGCCGGGGCGCAGGCGCTTGACGCTCCAGGCGTGGAAGTACTCGTGCGAGACGAGCCCGAGCAGCGACACGTAGCCGTCGGTGAGCGCCGCGACGCCGCGTTGCGGCAGGTCGCGGCGCCGCGCGATCAGCGCCGTGCTGGCCCGGTGCTCGAGGCCGCCGTAACCCTCGTCGACCGCATTGAGCAGGAACACGAAACGCTCGAACGGCACGCCCGCGCCGCGGCGCCCGTGCCAGAAGGCGATGGCCGCCTCGCAGATGCGGCGCGCGTCGGCCAGCAGGCGCTCGCCGTCGAAGCCCGGCCAGGCGCCGGACACGACGAACTCGTGCGGCACGCCATGGGCGCTGAAACCCCCGCGCCAGAACGTCCCCAGCTCGAACGGATGGTCGACCAGTTCGTCGTAGTCGGCGGCCTCGTACACGCCCGGCCCGACCTCGCGCATCGCCGTGGCCACCGACCAGCCGCGCGGCAGGCGGCCGAAGCGCAACCGGTGCGGCTCGGCCTCGCGCCCTTCGGCGCGCAGGCACAGGCTGGTGCCGTTGATGAAGGCGCGTGCGGCGTCGAGGAAGGCCGCGCGCACCGAGGTGTCGAACGCGTACACGAGCGCACTCACGCGCAAGGCGCCGCGGCCCTCGCAGGAGGCCTCCCACGTCGCCTTGTCGAGCTGGCGCAGCGGCACCGCGCGCGTGCCCTGGCGGGCCTCCAGGTGAGACAGGTGGCGTGCGAACTCGCGCACCATGTAGCTGCCCGGGATCCACGCGGGCAGCGACAGCCGCTGCCGCGCCGCCGGGCGCGGCAGGGTCAGGGTGACGCGGAACTGGTGCGCCAGGGCGTCGTGCACCTCGACGCGGTACTCGATGACGGGCGAAGGCATGGGGCGCGATTGTCGCCCGAGGCTCGAGCCCCTCAGAACGTGCCGGGGAACACGCCGCCGTCGATCAGGAGGTTCTGGCCCGTGATGTAGCCCGCATGCACGCTGCACAGGAAGGCGCAGTAGGCCCCGAACTCGTCGGCCTGGCCGAAGCGTTGGGCCGGGATGCCCTTGGCGCGGGCCGCCGCGACGGCCTCGATGCTCTGGCCGGTCTTGGTGGCGGCGCCCTGCATCGTGACGCGCAGCCGGTCGGTGTCGAACGCGCCGGGCAGCAGGTTGTTGATCGTCACGTTGCGTCCGGCCAGGCGCTGCTGGCGCGCCAGCCCGGCCACGAAGCCGGTGAGGCCCGAGCGCGCGCCGTTGGACAGCCCCAGGACGTCGATCGGCGCCTTCACCGCGCCCGACGTGATGTTGACGACACGCCCGAAGCCGCGCTCGGCCATGGCGTCCACCGTGGCCTTCATCAGCTCGATCGGCGTGAGCATGTTGGCTTCCAGGGCCGCGAACCACTGCTCGCGCCCCCAGTCGCGGAAGTCGCCCGGGGGCGGACCGCCGGCGTTGTTGACCAGGATGTCGACCTGCGGGCACGCCGCCAGCGCCGCCGCGCGCCCTTCGGCGCTGGCGATGTCGCCGGCCACGGCGCGCACCTCGATGCCGGCGCGCAGCGCCCGCAGCTCGGCCGCAGTGGCCTGCAGCGCCTCGGCGCCGCGCGCGGTGATCACCACGTTCACGCCCTCGCGCACCAGCGCGGCCGCGCAGCCCTTGCCCAATCCCTTGCTGGCCGCACAGACCAGCGCCCACCTGCCCTCGATGCCCAGTTCCATCGTCAATGCTCCTTGGCGAAATTCTCCGCGAACCGGCGTGTCTAGCGCCAGCGCGCCAGCAGCGACACCCCCACCAGCACCAGCGCGGTGCCGGCCACGACCCACCCGGTGAAGGGCTCGCCCAGCACCACCACGCCCAGCAGCACCGTGCTCATCGGGCCGACCATGCCGCACTGCGAGGCCAGCGTCGCGCCGATGCGCTCGATGGCCATCATCACCATCAGCACCGGCGCGAAGGTGGTGAACAGCGCATTGGCCAGCGAGTACCAGAACACCGGCTCGGGCACCGGCACGCCGGAGGGCCCGCGCAGCACCAGCATCTGCACGATCGCGAACACGCAGGCCACGCTGGTGGCCATGCCGGTGAGCCTGAGCGCGCCCAGGCGACGCACCACCTCGCCGCTGGCCACCAGGTACACGGCATAGGCCACCGCGCTGCCGAACACCAGCACCGCGCCCAGCAGCACGTGGCTGCCCTCGAAGCGGACCTCCTGGCCGAACACCAGGGCCACCCCGAGGTAGCTGATCGCCACCGCGATGGCCTGGCGCACGGTGACGCGCCGGCCCAGTGCGACCATCGAGATCAGCAGCACCAGCGTCGGGTTGAGGTAGAGGATGAGCCGCTCCAGCCCCGCGCTCACATACTGCAGGCCGGCGAAGTCGAGCATGCTGGCCAGGTAGTAGCCGCAAAAACCCAGCCCGACCACCACGGCCCAGTCGCGGCGCGTGAGCGGCGCCTTGCCGCGCCCGGCCCACCAGGCCAGTGCGAGGAACAGCGGCAGCGCGAGCAGCATGCGCCAGAACAGCACCTGCACCGCGTCGACGCCGTGGCGGTACATCAGCTTGGCGAGGATCGCCTTGCCGGAGAACGCGACCGCGCCGGCCACCGCGAGCGCGAGGCCGGACGCGAGGCGTCGGTCGGCGGCCTCGCCCGTCGTCGTCAATTCGCGGCCACGTAGCGGTTGCCGTTGGCCTTGAAGCGCGCGACCGCCTGCTTCAGGTCCTCGAGTTCTTCGCAGGCCGTGCATGCACGCGCGAGTTGCGCCAGGCGCTGCTCGGCGCGCGCGAGGTCGCCCTTCATCAGGTACAGCTCGCCCGAGTACTCGAGTGCACCGCGATGTTGGGCATCGATCGCCAGCGCGGCGTCGTAGTGGCGCTCGGCGGCGGCGAGATCGGGCGGCGAGAGCTTGCGGTGCGCGTAGCCCATCAGGTTGTTCCAGTCTGCGCTCTTCGTGTCGTTGACGCGTTTCAAATCCGCAATGGCGTCGGGCCAGCGCT
>DASTJE010000213.1:0-12667 GCA_035716845.1 Burkholderiaceae bacterium | reverse complement strand
GGCATCACGCGCGCCTCGCAATACGAGCCCGGGGGCTGGCTCGCATAGGCGGCGCGGTCGCCCGGCCTGAGGTGCGTGACGCCCTCGCCCACCGCCTCGACGATGCCGGCGCCCTCCATGCCGATGCCGTGCGGCAGCTTGAGCGGGTACAGCCCCGTGCGGTGATAGACGTCGATGTAGTTGAGCCCGCAGGCCTGGTGGCGGATGCGGATCTCGCCCGGGCCGGGGTCGCCGACCGGCACGTCGACGAGTTGCAGCTGCTCGGGGCCGCCGGTGGCGGCGATCTGGATGGCGCGTGGCATGGAGTCTCCTGGTGCGTGGTCCCTTGTGCGGGCGATTCGAGAGGTTACGTCAAGGCGCGGCAACGCGCTCGCGCCGGGCATGGCACCATCGCGGCGCGATGCGCCGACTCGTCCAAGCCCCCAACAGCGCGCTGGCCACCCTGTGGGCCGACATGCTGCGCCAGGCCGGCGTCGAGGCCAGCGTGCAGCGGCACTTCGCCAGCGGCATCGTCGGCGAGATCCCGCCCGACCAGGCGCTGCCCGAGGTGTGGGTCCACGACGACCTCGCCTTCGAGCACGCCGCCGCGCTGCTGGCCGAGCTGCGCCACCCGCCGTGGCGCCACTGGGTGTGCCGCGGTTGCGGCGAACGCATCGACGGTCCCTTCGACAGCTGCTGGCAGTGCGGCGCCGCGATGCCCGCATGAGCTTCCACCTGTCCGTCCGCACCGCCGTCCTGATGACGCTGCCGCCCCTGCTGTGGGCCGGCAATGCCGTCGTGGGCCGCCTCGTGGTGGGGCAGGTGCCGCCGATGGCGCTCAACCTCATGCGCTGGACCCTGGCGGCGCTGCTGCTGGCGCCGCTGGCGTGGCGGGTGCTGCGCGACCGCGCCACGCTGCTGCGCTCCTGGCCGTACCTGCTGGCGGTGGGCACCTTCGGCGTCGGCCTGTTCAACGCGCTGCAGTACCTGGCGCTCATCACCTCGACCGCGCTCAACGTCACGCTGATCAGCGCGTCGATGCCGGTGTGGATGCTGGTGGTGGGCATGCTCGGCTTCGGCGAACACCCGAGTGCACGCCAGCTGCTGGGTGCGACGCTGTCGATCGCCGGCGTGCTCGTCGTGGTGCTGCGCGGCTCGCTCGCCGCGGCGTCCGACCTGCACTTCGTGGCCGGGGACGGCTACATGCTGCTGGGCGTGGTGGGCTGGGCGCTGTACAGCTGGCTGCTGGCGCGTCCGCCGCAGCGGCTGCGCCCGCCACCGCCCGGGCATTGGGACTGGTCGCAGGCCCTGCTGGTGCAGATCCTGTTCGGCCTGGTGGCCGCCGGCAGCTGCGCCGGGCTCGAAGCGGCGCTCGCCACCCATGCGCCGATCGCCTGGTCCAACCCCTGGATTTGGGCGGCACTGGCCTTCGTCGCGGTCGGGCCGTCGCTGATCGCCTACCGCTGCTGGGGCCTGGGGGTGTCGACGGCCGGGCCGGCGCTGGCGGCCTTCTTCGCCAACCTCACGCCGCTCATCGCCGCGCTGCTGTCGACCTGGCTGCTCGGCGAATCGCCGCAGCCGTATCACGCGCTCGCCTTCGCGCTGATCGTCGCCGGCATCGTCGTCTCGGTGCGCCGCCCGCGATGATCACGCGCCGACACGTGGGCCTGCTGGTGGCGCTCACGCTGATGTGGGGCCTGAACTGGCCGGTGATGAAGTACACGCTGCGCGCGATCGAGCCCCTGACCTTCCGCGCCGTCACGATGGGCGGTGGCGTGCTCGTGCTGGCCGCCTGGCTCGGCCTGCGCGGCCAGCCGCTCGGGCTGCCGCGTGCGGCGCTGCGGCCGGTGGCGCTGCTGACGCTGCCCAACATCGTCGGCTGGCACCTGGGCTCGATCATCGGGCTGACGCAGCTCGGCGCCGGGCGCGCGGCCATCCTCGCGTTCACGATGCCGGTGTGGACCATGCTGCTCGGGGCACTGCTGTTCGCCCAGCCGCTGGCGCGGCGCGCCTGGGCGGCGTCGGCCTTCGCGCTGGCGGCGGTGGCGCTGCTCGCGGCGCAGGAGCTGACGACGCTGGCCGGCCGGCCGCTGGGCGTGCTGTGGCTGCAGGGCGCCGCCGCCAGCTGGGCGCTGGGCACGCTGCTGATGCGGCGCATCGCGGTGCCGCTGACCAGCGAGGCGCTGACGCTGTGGATGATGGCGCTGGGCACGCTGGTGTTCGCGGCGCTGGCGCTGGCCCTCGAGCCGGCGCCGCAGCCGGCCGCCTGGGGCGCCGGCACCTGGGTCGCGCTGGCGTGGGGCATCGTGGTCAATTTCGGCATCGCGCAGATGCTGTGGTTCGCGCTCGCGCGCGAGCTGCCGCCGCAGGCCAGCACCTTCTCGCTGATGTCGGTGCCGCTGGTGGGCGTGGTGTCGTCGGCGCTGGCCCTGGGCGATGCGCCGCGCGGCACCGACTGGGCGGCCGCGCTGTGCATCGCGCTGGCCATCGCGAGCGCGACCGGCCTGGCGCTGCGACGCAGCGACAATGCGCGCCGATGATCACCGCCCGCCCCGCGACCCTCAGCCTGATCGCCGCCGTCGACCGCCACGGTGCGATCGGCCGCGAGGGCGAGCTGCTGTGGCACGAGGGCGAGGACCAGCGGCACTTCCGCCGTGTCACGCTGGGGTGCCCGGTGATCATGGGGCGCAGGACCTGGGACTCGCTGCCCGCGCGCTTCCGGCCCTTGCCCGGGCGGCGCAACGTGGTGGTCACGCGCAACGCGGCCTGGCAGGCCGCCGGCGCCGAGCGCGCCGGATCGCTCGACGAGGCGCTTGCCCTCGTCGCCGCGGCGCCGCACGCGTTCGTGATCGGCGGCGGCGAGTTGTATGCCCTGGCGCTGACGCAGGCCGACGAACTGGTGCTCACCGAGATCGACGCGGCCTTCGAGGGTGCCGATGCGCACTTCCCGGCCTACGACCGCAGCGACTTCGTCGAGGCCGCGCGCGAGGCGCGCGTGGCCGCCGACGGGACGCGCTTCGCCTTCGTCACCTACCGCCGCCAGGGCCGCTGAAGGGAACTGCCGCATGCCCGGCGCACGTCGTCGTCACGCCCACCCAGCCGATCGCTGCCGGTCCGCGCCTGCGGCGCCGTCGGACGACGCGGGCAGCCCCACTGCATCGCGGATCGCGATGGCCGCACCATGAAACTCGCCACCTGGAACGTCAACTCGCTCGCGGTGCGGCTGCCGCAATTGCTCGACTGGCTGGCCGCTCAGCAGCCCGACGCGATCGTGCTGCAGGAGACCAAGCTCACCGACGACAAGTTCCCCGCGGCCGAGCTCGGGGCCGCGGGCTGGCGCGCACAGTGGTTCGGGCAGAAGACGTACAACGGCGTGGCGCTGCTGTCCAAGGCCGAGGCCGTCGACGTCGTGCGCAACATCCCGGGGTTCGCCGACCCGAGCGCACGCGTGATCGCCGGCAGTGTCGGCGGCCTGCGCGTGGTCGGGGCGTACTTCCCGAACGGCCAGGCGCCCGGCAGCGACAAGTTCGAGTACAAGATGCAGTGGCTGCGCGCGCTGCGCGACTGGCTGCGCGACGAACTCGCGGCGCATCCGAAGCTGGTGCTGATGGGCGACTTCAACATCGCCCCGGAGGACCGCGACGTCCACGACCCGGTGGCCTGGGCCGGGCAGATCCACTGCACCGACGAGGAGCGCGAGCACTTCCGCCGGCTCGTCGCGCTCGGCCTGGTCGACGCATTCCGGCTGTTCGAGCAGCCGCCCAGATGCTGGTCGTGGTGGGACTACCGCAACCTCGCGTTCCGCAAGAACCAGGGCCTGCGCATCGATCACATCCTGGTGGGCAGCGCACTCCAGGGCGCGGTGCGCGAGTGCGCGATCGACAAGGCGCCGCGTCGCAACGAGCGCCCGAGCGACCATGCACCGGTGTGGGTGACGCTCGACGACGCGGCGCTGGCGCGCTGAGCCGTTGGCCCGCAGCGGCCGCGGTGCAGCCCGGCCGCAGGCACCCTCACTCGTCCAGGCCCAGCTCCTGGATCTTGCGCGTGATGGTGTTGCGGCCGATGCCGAGCTTGTGCGCGGCCTCGATGCGGCGCCCGCGCGTGGTGCCCAGCGCGGTGGCGATCAAGCGCGCCTCGAACTGGCGCGACAGCGTGTCCCACACCTCGGTGGCGCCGGCATCGAGCAGGCTCCTGGCCTCGCGTTCCAGGTCGGCGAGCCAGCCCGCGCCGGGCGGCGGCGCCGTCGGGGCGCTCGCCGGCGGCAGCGCGGCGGCGGCCGGGGCCGCCGCGGTCGCCGCTGGCGGCCACGCGGCTGCTTCCGCCACGCCGGCGGCCGGCGCCGCATGGAGCTCGGGCGGCAGGTCCTTGGGCTCGACCACCTGCGCGGGCGCCATGACGGTCAGCCAATGGCACAGGTTCTCGAGCTGCCGCACGTTGCCCGGGAACTCGAAGGCCAGCAGACGTTCCAGCGCCGCATCGGACAGGCGCTTGGCCTCGACGCCGAGCTCCTTGGCACTCTTGCCCAGGAACTGGCGCGCCAGCAGCGGGATGTCCTCGCGGCGTTCGCGCAAGGGCGGCAGGCGCAGCCGGATCACGTTGAGGCGGTGGAACAGGTCTTCGCGGAAGGCGCCGTCGCGCACGCGCTGTTCCAGGTTCTGGTGGGTGGCGGCGATCACGCGCACGTTGGCCTTGAGCGGCTGGTGGCCGCCGACGCGGTAGAACTGACCGTCGGACAGCACGCGCAGCAGGCGGGTCTGCAGGTCGAAGGGCATGTCGCCGATCTCGTCGAGGAACAGCGTGCCGCCCTCGGCCTGCTCGAAACGACCGCGCCGCATCGTCTGTGCGCCGGTGAAGGCGCCGCGCTCGTGGCCGAACAGTTCGCTTTCCAGCAGGTCCTTGGGGATCGCCGCGGTGTTGATCGCGACGAAGGGCCCCTGCCCGCGCGGGCTGTGCTTGTGCAGCGCACGCGCCACCAGTTCCTTGCCGGTGCCGCTCTCGCCGGTCACCAATACGGTGACGTGGCTCTGCGACAGGCGCCCGATGGCGCGGAACACGTCCTGCATGGCCGGCGCCTGGCCGAGGATCTCGGGCGCCTCGACCGCGCGCTCGGCGGCCACCGCCTCGCGCAGGCTCTCGTCGACGGCGCGCCGGATCAGCTCCACTGCCTTGGGCACGTCGAAGGGCTTGGCCAGGTACTCGAAGGCCCCGCCCTGGAAGGCCGAGACGGCACTGTCGAGGTCGGAATACGCCGTCATCACGATCACCGGCAGGCCCGGCAGCCGCTGCTTGACCTCGGCCAGCAGCTCCAGGCCCGAGCCGCCGGGCATGCGGATGTCGCTGACCAGCACCTGCGGGGAGTCGTCGCGCAGCGCGGCGAGCACGTCGCGCGCGTTCGAGAAGCTGCGCACCGACAGCTGCTCGCGCGCCAGCGCCTTCTCGAGCACGAAACGGATCGATTGATCGTCGTCGACGACCCAGATGTCTTTCATGCGGCGCTTGAGCCTTTCAGGGCAACGGGATGAGCACGGTGAACACGGTGCGGCCCGGCACGCTGCTGCATTCGATCGTACCCTGGTGTTGCTGCACGAAAGTCTGCGCCAGCGTGAGCCCGAGCCCCGATCCGCCTTCGCGCCCCGTGACCAGAGGGTAGAAGATGCGATCGCGGATCGACTCGGGCACGCCCGGTCCGTTGTCCTCGACATGCAATTCGAGTGCCAGACGCCAGCGCTGCTTGCCGATGGTCACCTGGCGCGCCACCCGCGTGCGCAGCATCAGCACGGCGTCGCCCGCGGCGATGCGCTCGGCCAGCGCCTGGCAGGCGTTGCGCGCGATGTTCAGCACGGCCTGGATCAGCTGCTCGCGGTCGCCGCGGAACTCGGGCAGCGAGGTGTCGTAATCGCGCCGCACCGCCAGGCCGCGCGGATGCTCGGCCAGCACCAGCGCGCGCACGCGCTCGCACACCTCGTGGATGTTGACGTCGGCCACCATCTGCGCGCGGCGGTGCGGCGCCAGCAGGCGATCCACCAGCGACTGCAGGCGGTCGGCCTCGGCGATGATGACCTGCGTGTACTCGCTCAGTTCGCGGCGCTTCTCGGCGAAGCCCTCGAACTCCATGCCGAGCAGCTGAGCCGCGCCGCGGATGCCGCCCAGCGGGTTCTTGATCTCGTGGGCCAGGTTGCGCACCAGTTCCTTGTTGGCCTGCGCCTGGTCGTGCACGCGCTCCTCGCGCTCCTGGCGCGTCTGCTGCTCGATCTCGATCATCTCGACCAGCACCACCGGGTCGAGCTCGGTCTGCGTCACGATGACGTGCACCGGCAGCGGCTCCTCGGTGGCGACGCCGGGCCGCCTCAGCAGGGCCTCGAAACGCCCGCTGGAGATCCGGTTGGCCGCCACCGCGTCGAGCGTCTCGCGCAGCGGCTGCGCATCGGCCAGCCAGTCGGTGACGGCCCCGGCCACGAGCGTGCGGCGCGCCACGCCGAGCTGGTTCTCGAACGCCGCATTGGCATGCAGCACGCGCCCGTCGGGATGCACCAGGGCCACCATCGTGGCCAGCAGGTCGAAGGCGGCCCAGGACCCGGCCGGCGCGGCGGCGTTCACTCGCTCTTGGGCGCAGGCAGCTTGCCGAGCTCGCGCCGGATCGCGGCGATATCGGCCTGCTTGCGCTCGAGGGCCGCCTTCATCTCGGCCACCCGGTCGAGGTACTTCTGGTAGTTGCGCTCGCCGCCCTGGCGCTCGGGTTCGCCGTTGTTGTAGTCCTTCTGCAGCGCGGCCAGCGCCTCCTCCTCGCGCTTGAGCTCGGCCTCGAGGATGCGCCGCGCATCGCTGTCGCGCGCGCGCTGCTCGGCCGGCGGCACCTTGGCATCGGCCGGGCGCGAGGCGGCCGCCGCAGGTGGCGTGCCCGGCTGCGGGCGCGGCTTGGGTGGCGCCACCACGGTGATGGGCGCGTTCTCGATCGTGCGGCAGCCGCGCTCCTTGGCCTGCGCGGGCGTGATCTGGTCGGTGTACTCGACCGGCGGGCCCGGGCAGCGGTACACCGTGCCGCCCTGGCCCCAGGCGGGTGCGGCAAGCGCGAGCACGAGGGAGGCGACAAGCGGGCGCATGTGCATGCAACGCATTGTGGCCCACGACGGCCGACCGCCCTGCAGGCAGGACGGCCGCAGCCGCCCCAGGAACGTGAAAAGGGGCAGCCGCGGCTGCCCCTCGTGCACGATCGGCAGACCGGTCAGAGCGAGTAGTACATGTCGAACTCGAGCGGATGCGTGGTCATGCGGAAGCGCGTGACCTCCTGCAGCTTGAGCTCGATGTAGGCGTCGAGGTAGGCGTCGGTGAACACGCCGCCCTTGGTCAGGAAGGCGCGGTCGCGGTCCAGGTACTCGAGCGCCTGGTCCAGGCTGTGGCACACGGTGGGGATCTTCGCGTCCTCTTCCGGCGGCAGGTGGTACAGGTCCTTGGTCGCGGCCTCGCCCGGGTGGATCTTGTTCTCGACGCCGTCCAGGCCGGCCATCAACAGCGCCGCGAAGCCCAGATAGGGGTTCATCAGCGGGTCCGGGAAGCGCGCCTCGATGCGGCGGCCCTTCGGGTTGGCCACGTACGGGATGCGGATCGACGCCGAGCGGTTGCGCGCCGAGTAGGCCAGCTTGACCGGCGCCTCGAAGCCGGGCACCAGGCGCTTGTAGCTGTTGGTGCCGGGGTTGGTGATGGCGTTCAGCGCACGCGCGTGCTTGATGATGCCGCCGATGTAGTACAGCGCGAACTCCGACAGGCCGCCGTAGCCGTCGCCGGCGAACAGGTTCTTGCCGTCCTTCCACACCGACTGGTGCACGTGCATGCCGCTGCCGTTGTCGCCGACGATCGGCTTGGGCATGAAGGTCGCCGTCTTGCCGTAGGCGTGCGCGACGTTGTGGATGATGTACTTCTGCAGTTGCAGCCAATCGGCGCGCTGCACCAGGGTCGAGAACTTGGTACCGATCTCGTTCTGGCCCGGAGCGGCCACCTCGTGGTGGTGCACCTCGACCGGGATGCCCAGCTGCTCGAGCAGCAGGCACATCTCGGAGCGCATGTCCTGGAAGCTGTCGACCGGCGGCACCGGGAAGTAGCCGCCCTTGACGGCCGGGCGGTGGCCCATGTTGCCGCCTTCGAAGTCCTTGCCGGTGCTCCAGGGCGCCTCTTCAGAGCTGACCTTGACGAAGCAGCCCGACATGTCCACGTTCCACTGGACCTGGTCGAAGATGAAGAATTCGGGCTCGGGGCCGAAGTAGGCCGCGTCGCCGATGCCGCTGGCCTTCAGGTAGGCCTCGGCACGCTTGGCCAGCGAGCGCGGATCGCGCTCGTAGGGCTTGCCGTCGCCCGGCTCGAGCACGTCGCAGGTCAGGATCAGCGTGGGCTCTTCGAAGAACGGGTCGATGTTGGCCGTGTTGGGGTCGGGCATCAGCAGCATGTCCGAAGCCTCGATGCCCTTCCAGCCGGCGATCGACGAGCCGTCGAAGGCATGGCCTGCGCTGAACTTGTCCTCGTCGAAATGCGACACCGGCACCGAAACGTGCTGCTCCTTGCCGCGTGTGTCGGTAAAGCGGAAATCGACGAACTTGACGTCGTTGTCCTTCACCATCTTCATCACGTCGGCGACGGTCTTGCTGGCCATCAGGGGCTCTCCTGGCTGCTATTGGGGTTGGGATAGGGGGAGGTTGCGGACCAATGTAGCAGAAAGCATGCCCGCGACCGGTGCGTGCGCCGCCGTGGCGTCAAGCGCAAGACGCACCAAATGCGGAAACATAAATGCACCGCATTGGTGCGGTCTTTCCGGCATCAACGCACCAATTCGGGGCCCAGCTGGACACCACTTTGGCGCAGCCCTTCCAGCAGGGCGGCGTACGCCGGAGCGGCCACGGCCTGGCGCCCCTTGACGCCGAGTTCGATGTGGCGCCCGTAGGTGGGGTGGTCGACGCTGGGCAGGCTGAAGATGCGCACGTCCGGGTGGTTCGCCTCGATCGCCTCCATCAGCGGTGTCAGCGACGCCTCCATGGCGCCGAACACGATCACCGAGCGCTCCTGCAGGGCGTGGCTGCCATGCAGGTGGCGGTAGCGCGAGTCGAGCAAGGCCTCGATCATCGGGTGCGCCATCACCGGGAATCCCGGCACGAAGTGCACGTCGCCGACCGAGAAGCCGGGGATCTTGTTGTACGGGTTCGGGATGATCTCGGCGCCCGCGGGGAACACGCCCATGTTGAGACGGTGCACGTTGTCGGGGCGGTCCGGCTCGTAGCGCTCGCCGCGCTCGGCCGCGACCTCGCGCATGCGCTCGCGGATCAGGGCCTCGGCCGCAGGGTGCAGCACCAGCTCGCGGCCGAGCGCCGCCGCCGCGCACTGACGCGTGTGGTCGTCCGGCGTGGCCCCGATGCCGCCGCACGAGAACACGACGTCGCCGCTTGCGAAGGCGTGCCGCAAGGCCTCGGTGATGCGGGCGCGATCGTCGCCGACGTAGCGCGACCAGGCGAGCGACAGGCCGCGCACGGCCAGCAGCGCGATCACCTTGGCCATGTGGGCATCCTGGCGCTTGCCCGAGAGGATTTCGTCGCCGACGACGATCAGACCGAAATTCATGGGGCGCGATTGTCGCCGCAGCCGGCGCGGCGGCGCAGGGCCAGCGCCGCCAGCAGGTAATGCACGAACCACAGCGCCGTGAAGGCGAACACCAGCGTGTAGGCCCAGACCACCACGGGGGCGAGCAGCGGCGCCAGCGGCAGCGCCACCGGCATGACGGCCGCCCAGACGACGCCCGGCACGCCGGCCAGCAGGCCGGCCAGGACGCCCATCAGCAGCAGCGGCCAGCGATGGGCGCGCATCAGCGCGAGGCGCTCCTCGCGCGTCGCGTGCACCGACAGCACGTCGAGCGTGAACAGGCGCGCCGTCAACAGCCCCCACAGCAGCGGCGGGATGACCAGGGCCAGCGGCGGGATCAGCCACAGCGGCAGCGTCAGCGCGAGCGCCAGCAGCGTGGCCAGCGTCCAGCCCACGCCCTCGAGCGCACCGCGCCACCAGGCGCCCTGCGCGCGGCACGACAGGCCGGGGAAGCGCTGCGCGGCGACCCAGCGCGTGAGCAGCGGCGTCATCAGCACGGCCACCAGGAGCAGGCAGGTCAGCAGCAGCACCGGCAGCGCCAGGGCCACCACCAGCAGGGGCACGATCAGCCCGCGCACCGCAGGCCCCAGCACCGACTCGACCCAGCGCAACAGGGCCTCGACCAGGGCCCACTGCTCGAGCCCCGCGCGCACGGCGTCGAGCGCGCGCTCCCAGTACAGCCAGCCCAGCAGCAGCGACAGCGCGCCGGCCAGCGCCAGCGGCAGCAGCGACAGCGCGATCACGCGCGGCCGCAGGCACCAGGTCGCGGCGCGCCAGAACGCGTCGAACAGGGCCGCCGGCATGCGCGGGCGCTTCAGCGCATGTTGCCGGTATGGCCCAGCGAGTAGCGGCCGGGGATCGGCCACACGGTCAGGCCATGCGGCTCGGCACCGACCTTGACCTGCTGCACCGCGCCGCTCGCGGTGTCGAAGCGGTACACCACGTCGTCATAGCGCGCGGCAAGCCACAGGTGCCGACCGTCGGCGCTGATGTTGCCCATGTCGGGGCTGCCGCCACCGGGGATGCCCCAGGTGGCGACCACCTTCTCGGTGGCGAAGTCGATCACGGACACGCTGCCGTTGCCGTTCCTGGGGCCGTGGATCTTGTGCGAGCCGCGGTTGGCCACGTACAGCTGCTTGCCGTCGCGGCTCGGATACAGGCCGTGGGCGCCGACGCCGGTGGCGATGAAGCCGACCTTGGTGAAGCTCTCGCCGTCGACCACGTGCACGCCGTCGGCGTGCATGTCGGCGATGTAGTAGCGGCGGCCGTCGGGCGAAATCCGGATGTCCTGCGGCATGCCCTTGGTCACCGTGCACAGTTCGGTTTCGCCCGGCTCCCACACCTGACCCGGCGCGAGCTTGACTTCCTTGAAGCGCGTCTTGGGCATGTCGAGCTTCAGGTAGCCCAGCACCTTGCGGCCGACGAGGTCGATCTTGACCAGCGTGCCCGCGAACTCGCAGGTGAAGACCGCGACCTTGCCGTCGATCGCGAAATCGGCATGGTTGACGCCCGGGCAGCCCGGCACGTCGATCGAGTACTGCAGCGCCATCGACTGCGGATCGCGGAAGTCCAGGCGCTTGCGCGCCTCGGCCACCACGATGGCCGACTTGCCGTCGGGCGTGAAGTACATGTTGTACGGGTCGTCGACCATCACCGCCTTGCCCGGCTTGCCGGTCTTCGGGTCGATCGGCGTCAAGCTGCCGTCGGTGCGGCCCTCGGCGTTGTTGGTCACCCACAGGGTCTTCAGGTCCCACGAGGGCACGATGTGCTGGGGCCCGATGCCGACCTTGAAGCGGTCCACCACCTTCATCGTCGCCGGGTCGATCACATAGACGTCGTTGCCGCGCAGGTTGGGCACGTACACGCGCGGCAGGTCGCCGGCGATGGCCGGCACCACCTTGCCGGCGCCCTGCTCGCTGTACAGGTTCTTCGCATCGGTCACCGGCGGCATGCCGGGCACGGTCGCAACAGCGGGCGCGGCGACCGGCGCCGGCACCTGCGCCACGGTCACCGCGGCCGTGACGAGCAGCGCAACGGCCGCGGCCGCGCCATGGGCAGAGGAAGGCAAGATCGATTTCATGGGCGTGATTGTCGCGGAGCGCGACGGACGAAAAGTTTGATGCGGCTCACGGCCGCGGCATGCGAGCAGGCGCCGCGACGCGTTCGCGGATTGCCGCGACCGACACCTCGACGATGCGCTCGAGCCCCAGGCGGCCGAGTTCGGCGCTCGCGCGCCGCGGGTCGCCGTCGGCGCCGTCGCCGGCACGCGGCGCCTGCAGGCGATCGCTGCGCACCAGCGCGGGGTCGACCGCGAGCGCGAGCGCGGTGTCGGCCAGCCCGCCGTGGTTGCCGGTCTCCTGCGCGGTGTGGCCGCGTGCCTGGAGCTGGCGCGCGAAGTCCTCGGTGGCCGCACGGTAGTACTCCGGCAGCGCATGCACGCGCGGCAGGCGCGCGGCCACGCGCTCCAGGCTGCGCCGGTAGCCGCCGTGGTCACCCAGGAAGACCACGTCGCGCAGACCCGCGCGCTGCAGGCTGCGCACGGTGGATTCGAGCACCGCCTCGAAGACCGGCTCGGGGATGGTCAGCGTGCCCGGCCAGCGCATGTGTTGGGTGGGCGGCTCGATCGCGCCCTCGGGCACGTACGCCAGCACCGGGGCGACCACGGCGTTGCCCAGGCGCTCGGCGATGCGCTCGGCCAGCGCCTTCACCCGCACGTTGTGCTTGCCCAGCACCAGGTGCGACCCGCTCTGCTCGGTGCCGCCGATGGGCACCAGGGCGATCGTCGTGCCGGCCGCGACGCGATCGCGCAGCTCGGTCCAGGTCAGGTGCTCGAGCCGGACCTCGGCGCCTGCGGCCGTCGCGCCGGCCGCGGCCAGCGCCAGCGTGGCCAGCGCCAGCGCGCGCCGAATGGACTTACTCGTCGTCACCGCCCAGCACGCCGCCGAGCAGACCGCCGGCGCCGAAACCGCCGAGCACCGAGCCCTCGTCGCGCCCGCCGCGTCCGGTCTGGGGCGCCGCCGCGAACACGCGCGACGCCAGGCGCGAGAACGGCAGGCTCTGCAGCCACACC
>DASTJE010000212.1:0-9731 GCA_035716845.1 Burkholderiaceae bacterium | reverse complement strand
CGGCCTGACCGCCGGCAGCCCGCCGAAGAACAGCTGCGTGACCACCGGCGCGAGCGCCTCGTGCGTCAGCGAGCCGCCCGGCTTGAGCCAGGTGAAGGTCCAGTTGATCATGCCGAACAGCAGCATCGCCAGCGGCGAGGCGAGGGCCGCCAGGTCGGGGCGCAGACGGCCGATCGCCGCAGCGAAGGCAGCCACCACGCGGCGTTCGCCGGCCTCGACCTGCGTGCGCTCCTCGGGCAGCAGGAACTTCACGTCCTCGGTCAGCACGCGGTGCTGGGCCTGCGCGCCGGCGTAGACGGCCATGAAGCGCGCGATCAGCGCCTCCAGCTCGGCCCGCGGCGCGAGCCGCGCGCGCTGCACGTCGAGCACCAGAGCCTCCAGGCGCAGCACGTGGTCGCGCGCGATGTGGAACAGCAGGTCGCGCTTGTCGCGGAAGTAGTGGTACAGCGTGGCCTTGCCGACGGCGCAGGCCGCGGCCACGTCGACCATGGTGGCGGCGCTGTAGCCGCGCACGGCGAACAGCGCGGCCGCGCGCGCCAGGATCAGGCTGCGCTGGTCGTCGTAGGTGGCGGCGCGGGTGCGGGCCATGGCGCGGCGGGCGACCTCAGCGGTCGTCGAACGACAGCACGACGCGCTCGGTCAGCGGATGCGCCTGGCAGCACAGCACGAAGCCGCCGGCCAGGTCGGCCTTGTCGAGCGCGAAGTTGCGCGTCATGCGCACCTCGCCCTCGAGCAGACGGGCACGGCAGGTACCGCACACCCCGGACGTGCAGGAGAACGGCACCTCGAGCCCGGCCGACGAGGCCGCGTCGAGGATGCTCGGATCGTCCTTCGAGAAATCGAACTCGCGCCTGAGGCCGTCGCGGACGATCACCACGCGCGCGCGCTCGGCGTCGCCGGGCCTGGCCTCGTGCTCGACCGCGCCGGCCGCCGCCGCACCCCTCGCACCAGCCTGGGCGTCCGCACCGGACGCGGGCGCGACGCCGAAGCGCTCGATGTGCACGCGCTCCTCGGGCACGCCCGCAGCCAGCAGCGCGGCCTCGACCTCGTCGTTCATCTGGTAGGGACCGCAGACGAAGGCGTGGTCGATGGCGCGCGCGTCGACCAGCCGCGCCAGGAACTCGCCCACCTTGTCGCGGTTCATCACGCCGGCATGGATCGGCAGCTCGGTCTCCTCGCCGCTGAACACGTGGTGCAGCGCCAGGCGCGCCATGTGGCGGTTCTTCAGGTCCTCGATCTCCTCCTTGAACATCGTGGACTTGGCCGAGCGGTTGGCGTAGATCAGCGTGAAGCGGGCGTGCGGCTCGCGCGCGAGCACCGTCTTCATGATCGACAGGATCGGCGTGATGCCGCTGCCGCCGGCCACGCCCAGGTAGTGGCGGTGCGCCGCCGGGTCGAGCGGCACGAAGAAGCGGCCCTGCGGCGGCATCACCTGCACCGTGTCGCCCGGCCGGAGCCGCGTGTTGATCCAGTTGGAGAACACGCCCCCGGCGACCTTGCGCACGCCCACCCGCAGCTCGCCGTCGTCGACGCCGGCGCAGATCGAGTACGAGCGGCGCAGGTCCTGGCCGTCGACCTGGGTGCGCAGCGTCAGGTACTGGCCCTGGTTGAAGGCGAACACCTCCCTCAGCGCGGGCGGCACGTCGAAGCTGACGATCGCCGCCTCGTCGGTGTCGGGCTCGATGGCGCGCACGCGCAAAGGGTGGAAGAGCTGGCTCATAGCGGCTTGAAGTACTCGAAGGGCTCGCGGCACGCACTGCAGCGGTACAGCGCCTTGCACGCCGTGGCGCCGAAGGCCGAGAGACGCTCGGTGCGGGTGCTGCCGCAGCGCGGGCAGGGCACGGCGGCACGCGGCACGACGCGGATCGCGCGTGCACCGGGCGGCGCGCTGCCGCCCGCACCCTCGGCCGGCGGCGCGATGCCGTACTCGCGCAGCTTGCGCCGGCCTTCGGCGCTGATCCAGTCGGTGGTCCAGGCCGGCGCGCGCTGCGTGCGCACCCGCACCGGGCCGAGGCCGGCGGCCTCGAGCGCCGCGACGACCGCGGACTCGATGGCCTCGGTGGCGGGACAGCCGCTGTAGGTGGGGGTCAGCGTGACCGCGAGGCCGCCGTCGGCGGCCTCCTCCAGCGCGCGCACGATGCCCAGCTCGACCACGGACACCACCGGCACCTCCGGATCGGGCACGCGCTGCAATGCCGCCCAGGCGGCCTCGGTGCGCGAGGCCAGCGAGGGTGCCGTCACCACGCTCCCCCGGGGTGGCTGCGCTGCAGGTGCTGCATCTCGGCCAGCAGCCGGCCGAGGTGCTCGCTGTGCACGCCGTGCTTGGCCGTGCTGCGGTAGGTGCTCTTGGGCGGCACGGCCAGCGTGGCCTCGGCCAGCACCGCCTCGACATCGGCCAGCCAGGCCTCGCGCAGCGTGTGCCAGGCCGGCCCGAGGCCCTGCTCGGCCGCCGCGGCATCCACGGCATCGCTGTCGAACAGCTCGTTGGTGTAGGGCCACAGCCGCTCGAGCGCGGCGGCCATGCGGCGCGATGACTCCTCGGTGCCGTCGCCCAGGCGCAGCACCCAGTCGGCGGCGTGCTCGTGGTGGTAGCGCGCCTCCTTGACCGCCTTGCCGGCGATCGCGGCCAGCTCGGCATCGCTGGAATGCTCCAGCCGCTGCCACAGCGCGAGCGCCCAGGCCGACAGCAGGAGGTTGCGCGCGACCGTGAAGGCGAAGTCCCCCGGGCCGCTCGCGGCCTTGCCGTTGGGCAGTTCGGCCAGCGTGACGTTGCGGAAGTCGCGCTCGTCGCGCAGGTAGGCGAGCTGGTCCTCGTCGAGGCCGAGCGGCCGCCCGACGTGCGTGAGCAGCGCGCGCGCCTGGCCCAGCAGGTCGAGCGCGAGGTTGGTCAGCGCGATGTCCTCCTCCAGCACCGGCGCGTGGCCGCACCATTCCGAGAGCCGGTGCGACCAGATCAGGCAGGTGTCCGCCAGGCGCAGCACGTACTGCGCGGCCGCATCGGGCTGCAGCGTGATCGAGGCCGTCATCGCGCGCCCGCCCTACATGTGGTTGACTTCATCGGGCAGCGCGTAGAACGTGGGGTGGCGGTACACCTTGTCGGCCATCGGGTCGAACAGCATGGCCTTGTCGCCCGGGTCGCTGGCCACGATCTGGTCGGAGCGCACCACCCAGATGCTGGTGCCCTCCTGGCGCCGCGTGTAGACGTCGCGCGCGGCGTGGATCGCGGCCTTGGCGTCGGGCGCGTGCAGGCTGCCGCAGTGCTTGTGGTCGAGGCCCGCCTTGCTGCGCACGAAGACTTCCCAGAGGGGCCACTCGCTCGTGTTCGCGCTGCTCATGCGGCGTGCTCCTTCGTGCGTTGCTTGCGCGCATGGGCCAGCGCGGCCTCGCGCACCCAGGCGCCCTCCTCCCAGGCGGCCACGCGCGCGGCCAGGCGCTCGCGGTTGCAGGGCCCCTCGCCGCCCACGACGCGCCAGAACTCGTCCCAGTCGATGGCGCCGTAATCGTGGTGGCCGCGCGCCTCGTTCCATTTCAGCGCCGGGTCGGGCAGCGTCACGCCCAGCACCTGGGCCTGCTCGGCGGTGGCGTCGACGAACTTCTGGCGCAGGTCGTCGTTGCTGATGCGCTTGATGCCCCAGCGCATGTTCTGCCCGCTGTGCGTGCTGGCGCCGTCGGGCGGCCCGAACATCATCAGGCTGGGCCACCACCAGCGGTTCACCGCGTCCTGCACCATCGCGCGCTGCGCCTCGGTGCCCCGGGTCATCATCGCGTGCAGCGCGTCGAAGCCCTGGCGCTGGTGGAAGCTCTCCTCGCGGCAGATGCGCACCATCGCGCGCGCGTACGGCGCGTACGAGCAGCGGCACAGCGGCACCTGGTTCATGATCGCCGCGCCGTCGACCAGCCAGCCGATCACGCCCACGTCGGCCCAGGTCAGGGTGGGGTAGTTGAAGATCGAGCTGTACTTGGCCTTGCCCGAGTGCAGCGCATCGAGCAGCTGGTCGCGGCTCGTGCCCAGGGTCTCGGCCGCGGCGTAGAGGTACAGGCCGTGGCCGCCCTCGTCCTGGATCTTGGCCAGCAGGATCGCCTTGCGCTTGAGCGTGGGCGCGCGCGTGACCCAGTTGCCCTCGGGCAGCATGCCCACGATCTCCGAGTGCGCGTGCTGGCTGATCTGGCGCACGAGCGTCTTGCGGTAGTGCTCGGGCATCCAGTCCTTGGCCTCGATGAAGCCGCCCTCGTCGATGCGCGCATCGAAGCGCCGCATCGCCTCGGCGTCCTCGAGCGCGGAGCGCTCCTCCTTGGGCGCGAGGTCCATCGCCTGTGTGTACATGGCGTTTCCTTACTTCGGTCTCTTGTCGATGACGCGCCGCGCCTTGCCCACCAGCGTGCGCTCGATCGCATCGGGCAGCTCGACGCTCACCGTGGTGGACACGCCGATCAGGGTCTTGATGCGGTGCTCCACCGCGTGGGCGATCACCGTGCGGTCCTCGGCCACGAAGGCGGGCAGCACCTCGCAGCGCACCTGCATCGAGTCGAGCGGGCCCTCGCGGGTGACCACGAGCTGGTACTGGCCCGAGAGCTGGCCGTGCTGGACGATGATCTCCTCGATCTGCGTCGGGAACACGTTGACGCCGCGGATGATGAGCATGTCGTCGCTGCGGCCGACGATCTTGCCCATGCGGCGCATGCTGCGCGCGGTCGGCGGCAGCAGGCGCGTCAGGTCGCGCGTGCGGTAGCGCACCACCGGCAGCGCCTCCTTGGTCAGGGTGGTGAACACCAGCTCGCCCTCGCTGCCCTCGGGCAGCACCTCGCCCGTCTCGGGGTCGATGACTTCGGGGTAGAAATGGTCCTCCCAGATCACCGGACCGTCCTTGCTCTCGATGCATTCGTTGGCCACGCCGGGCCCCATCACCTCCGACAGGCCGTAGATGTCCACCGCGTCGAGGCCGCCGTCGGCCTCGATCTGCGCACGCATCGCCTCGGTCCAGGGCTCGGCGCCGAAGATGCCCACCTTGATCGAGCTGGCGCGCGGGTCGAGCCCCTGCCGCCGCATCTCCTCGATGATCACCTGCATGTAGCTCGGCGTGACCATGATGATGTCGGGCTTGAAGTCGTTGATGAGCTGCACCTGCTTCTCGGTCTGGCCGCCCGACATCGGCACCACGGTGCAGCCCAGGCGCTCGGCGCCGTAGTGCGCGCCCAGGCCGCCGGTGAACAGGCCATAGCCGTAGGCCACGTGCACGATGTCGCCCGGCCGCCCGCCCGCGGCGCGGATCGAGCGCGCCATCAGGTGCGCCCAGGTGTCGATGTCGCGCGGCGTGTACCCCACCACCGTGGGCTTGCCGGTGGTGCCGCTGCTGGCGTGCACGCGCACCACCCGCTCGCGCGGCACCGCGAACATGCCGAACGGGTAGTTGGCACGCAGGTCGGCCTTGCCCATGAAGGGGAACCTCGACAGGTCGGCCAGCGACCTGCAGTCCGACGGATGCACGCCCTTCGCGTCGAAGCTGCGCCGGTAGTGCGGCACGTTCTCGTAGGCGTGGTGCAGCGTCCACTGCAATCGCTCGAGCTGCAGCGCCTGCAGCTCGTCGCGGCTGGCGCGCTCGATCGGCTCCAGTTCGCCGGGGTCGGGTCGACGCTTCATGCCTGCTTGCCCTCCTTGCCTGGCTTGCCCATCGGCAGCCCCTCGATGAGCGGCTTGCCCTTCATCGTGTAGGAGCGACCGCGGAACACGGCAATCGGCTCGTCGCGCTGGTTGCACACCGTCACGTCGTACACGCCGGTGCGGCCCGACTTGCTGACTTCGACGCAGGTCGCGGTCAACACGTCGCCGCGCAAGGCGCTGGCGATCAGGTGGATGTCGAAGCCCGATGCCACGGTGATCTCGTTGTAGGCGTTGCACGCGAAGGCGAATGTGCTGTCGGCCAGCGTGGCGACGAAGCCGCCGTGGCACAGGTCGTGGCCGTTGACCATGTCGTCGCGCACCGTCATGCGCGCCGTGGCGCTGCCCGGGCCGATCGCCGTCACCTCGATGCCCAGCAGGCGCGACGCGCGGTCCTCCTCGCGCATGGCATCGCGGGTGGCCTCGGCCACCTGCTGGGGCGTCGGATGGCCGCTCATCGGTCGGTGAAGCGCGGCGCGCGCTTCTCCAGGAAGGCGGCAATGCCCTCGCGCGCGTCGTGCGCACGGCCCATCTCGCCCTGGCGCTCGGCCTCGCGCTGCAGCGCGGCCGCGTAGTCCAGCCGCATCGCCTCGTCGATGGCGCGCCGTGTCTCGGCCAGCGCGCGGCTGGGCATCGCGGCCAGCCGTTCCGCCAGCGCGAGCGCCGTGTCCATCAACGCCGCATCGTCCACGCATTGCCAGATGAGGCCGAGGCGCTCGGCCTGCTCGGCGGGCAGCTTGTCGCCGGTCATCGCCAGGCCGAGCGCGCGCGCGCGCCCCACCAGGCGCGGCAGCAGCCAGGTGCCGCCGCAGTCGGGCACCAGCGCGATCTTGGCGAAGGCCTGGATGAAGCTGGCCGAGCGCGCGGCGATCACGAGGTCGCAGCCCAGCGCGAAGTTGGCGCCGGCGCCGGCGGCCACGCCGTTGACGGCGGCGATCACCGGTACCGGCATCGAGTGGATGCGCAGCGCCAGCGGCTTGTAGAGCTTCTCGACCACCGCGCCGATGTCGAGCTCGCCGCCGCCCTCGGCGCGCAGTGCCGGGTCGTTGAGATCCTGACCGGCACAGAAGCCGCGTCCGGCGCCGGTGACCACCACCGCGCGCACCGCGGCATCGGCCGCGGCGTCCTCGAGCGCCATGCGCAGCCGCCAGTGCATCTGCGCCGTGAAGCTGTTGAGCGCAGCGGGGCGGTGCAGCGTGAGCACGCGCACCGCGCCGCGCGTGTCCACCTTCAGGGAGTCTTCTTCGGGTGTCGACATGGGATGGGCGTGGGCATTCATTGACCGACCGGTCGGTCGATCATAGGATGAGCCCGATCAACGTTTCCATAGGACCTTCACCGATGCCCTGCTACGCCATCGACGGCCTCGTGCCGGTGATCGACCCCAGCGCCCACGTGCACCCGATGGCGGTGGTGATCGGCGACGTGTGGATCGGGCCCGGGGTCTACGTCGGCCCCTGCGCCAGCCTGCGCGGCGACTTCGGCCGCCTCGTGATCGAACAGGGCGCCAACGTGCAGGACAACTGCACGCTGCACGGCTTCCCGGCCAGCGAGACCCTGGTCGAGCCCGACGGTCACATCGGCCACGGCGCGGTGCTGCACGGCTGCATCGTGCGGCGCGGCGCGCTGGTGGGCATGAACGCGGTGGTGATGGACGAGGCCGAGATCGGCGAGCGCGCCATCGTCGCGGCCAGCGCCTTCGTGCGCGCGGCGATGAAGGTGCCGCCGCGCACGCTGGCCGCCGGCGTGCCGGCCAAGGTGCTGCGCGAACTGACCGAGCAGGAGATGGCCTGGAAGCACGACGGCACGCGCGTCTACCACGACCTGGTGCACCGCTGCCACGCCTCGCTGCAGGAGGTGCAGCCGCTGGCCGCGGCCGACCGCGCGCGGCGCCGCCTCGGCCCGGAGGACCTGGCCGTCGACGTCAAGCCGCTGGCGGCGACCCGGCGCTGACACACCGGGCCCCATCGCGCCGCCTGCCCCCCGTCGTCCGCATGCGGCGGCGCGGCGCGCGGGCGCAGGCGCTCGGCCGGCCGGACTCCATCGGCCTCGGTACGCCAACGAACGGTGAGGCACACGCGAAGGGCGTAAGTTGCCTTCCAGAGTCGCCACGTGCATCGACGATTCCAGATCTCCCGAGATCGACCGCGTGCACTTGTCACCACTGACCGCAAGGAATCCACCATGACATACGCCCTCAAGACCTCCGTCGCGCTGGCCGCGATCGCCCTGTTCGCCGCAGGCTGTGCCACCCGTCCATCTCACATGGCGATGGACGACTCGTCGAGTTATGTGGGACCGGCCGGCGCCACGGGCGCCACCGGGGCCACCGGCCCGCAGGGCCTCGCCGGGGCGCCTGGCGCCACGGGCGCGGTACTGGCCGGGCCTGCCGGCGCGACCGGCGCGCAAGGGCCGCAGGGCGCGCAGGGCCCGACCGGCGCCACCGGACCTGAAGGTCGCATGGTGCGGGGCCGCGCGGGAGCCGACGGGCCCACCGGTGCGACCGGCGCACAAGGCTTGACCGGCGCCACCGGCGCGCAGGGCGAGAGCTTGGCCGGCCCGGCCGGTCCCACGGGCGCCGCAGGCGCGACAGGCCTTCCGGGCGTCGTCGGCAGCCGAGGCGCGGAGGGCCCGACGCGCGAAGGACCGGCGGGTCCGATGGGCGCGACCGGCGCGACCGGCGCGCAGGGACCGACGGGAGCCGTCGGTACGCGTGGGGCCACCGAGTGGCTCGGCACGGCCGGCCCGACCGGCGCCACCGGCGCCACCGGAGCGCAAGGCATCGTGGGGCAGACGGGCGCCCAGGGCACGGACGGATCTCCCGCTTCCGCGGGGCCCTGGACCCTGTACCGCAGCTACACCTTCAGCGGGAGCAGCGACGACATCGTGAATGCCGACCGCAGCAAGGCGCGCGAGATCGCCGACCACCTGAGCCGCAACCCGTCGGCCCGCGTCGTGATCGACGGCCCGAGCCAGCGCTACGCGCACAGCGTGGCCGACGCACTGAAGGATGCCGGCGTGCCGGCCTACAAGGTGCGGATGGGGGCGTTCACCGAGCCGCAACGTCAGGACCACCGAGTCGACGTGCTGATCAGCAGCAGATGAGCCCACCGGCCCGTGGCGCCGGGGCCTCTGGCCCTGGCGCCGCGGGCCCCTTCTGGTCCCGCACCTTGCGTGCGGGACACCCGCGAAACTTCGGAGCACACGACATGAACCTCATCCTCTGGCTGATCGTCGGCGGTGTCATCGGTTGGCTGGCCAGCATCCTGATGAAGACAAACGGCCAACAAGGCATGGTCCTCAACGTCATCGTCGGCGTGGTGGGCGCGATGCTGGCCGGCTGGTTCCTCTCGCCGCTGGTCGGCGTGGGCACCATCAACCAGAACTTCAGCATCGGCGCACTGCTGGTGTCGATCGTCGGTGCCAGCATCCTGCTGGCGATCGTCAACCTCGCGATGCGAGGCCGCGTGCGCTGACTCCCGCCTTGAGGACACTGACATGACTGCAACCCCCACCACACCCGCTTCCACCCGCCACCTCCACCAGGCCCAGCTCGAGGAGCTGCTACTGCAAGCGCTCGAAACCGAGCTGGGCGGGCTCGAGGTGTATGCCGCCGCCATCCAGTGCGCGGTCAATGACGACCTGCGCACCGAATGGCAGTCGTACCTCGAGGAAACCCGTCGCCACCACGAGGTGCTGTTGGCGATGTTCGAACTGCTCAAGCTCGACCCCGCGCAGCGCTCGCCAGGCCGCGAGGTGGTGGCCCACATCGGCGCCGCGCTGGTGCAGGCCATCGAGATGGCCCGCGCTTCCGGAGATGCCGAGGCTGCGCAGCTGGTCGCCGGTGAATGCGTCGTCCTGGCCGAAACCAAGGACCACCAGAACTGGGAACTGATCGGCCTGCTGGGCGAGAAGGGCGACGGCGCGCTGGCGCGCTTGCTGGCCGACGCGTACGAGGACGTCGGCAAGGACGAGCGCCATCACCTGCTTCACACCACCGGCTGGACCCGCGAGCTGTGGATCCAGTCACTCGGCCTGCCTGCCGTGCTGCCCCCGCCCGAGGAAGTGCGCCACG
>DASTJE010000211.1:0-2863 GCA_035716845.1 Burkholderiaceae bacterium | reverse complement strand
CCGGTGGGCAAGCTGATCCCCGCCAACGGACGCGAGCGCGCCGAGGTGCGCACCTGGGAAGCGCTGGCCGATGGCGTGCTCGACGCGGCCATCCTCGCGCGCCTGGAGCAGACTTGGCCGGGCCGCGGCGAGGCGCAGCGCTGCATCGCCTGGGTCGAGCGCCAGCTCGGCAAGGTCGACGCCGCACTGGCGGCGATGTCCACCGGCCTGGGCGACAAGCCCTTCTGCGCCGGCAACCACTTCACGCTGGCCGACGTCGCCGTGGGCTGCGCCCTGGGCTACCTCGACTTCCGCTTCCCGCAGATCGGCTGGCGCGGCCGCCACCCGAACCTGGCGCGCCTGGCCGAGAAGCTCGCGCAGCGCCCGAGCTTCGCCGAGACGCTGCCGCCGGCGGCCTGAGCCGAGGGCCGCAGCCGGCCCAAAGGGCCGCGAACCCGATGCCTCGTCAGCCGGCCATCCGGAAGCTGTCCGCGCGCGCGCGCTGCCAGTACAGCTCGTAGACCTTGTGCGGCCACGGCGCCTCGCCGCGCTCGGCGGCCAGCAGCGCACCGGGGCGCACGAAGGGCAGCATGTTGGCCAGCAGCGTCACGCCGCGCGCGGTGCGGCGCACGATGTGCGCGGCCGTGATCTCGTGCGGGTGCTCGAGCCCCGCGGCCTGCACCATTTCCTTCAGCGCCTCCAGCGTGTTCTCGTGGAAGCGCCAGACACGTTCGGCCTTGTCGGGCACCACCAGCGCCTGCTGCCGGTGCGGATCCTGGGTGGCGATGCCGGTCGGGCAGTGCCCGGTGTGGCAGGTCTGCGCCTGCAGGCAGCCCAGCGCGAACATGTAGCCGCGCGCCGCGTTGCACCAGTCGGCCCCCAGCGCCATGGCGCGCGCGATGTCGAAAGCGCTGATGATCTTGCCGGCGCAGCCGATCTTCACGCGCTCGCGCAGGTTGAGCCCGGACAGCGTGTTGTGCACCAGCAGCAGCCCTTCCTGCAGCGGCGCGCCCACGTGGTCGGTGAACTCCAGCGGCGCAGCGCCGGTGCCGCCTTCGGCGCCGTCGACGACGATGAAGTCCGGCGCGAGCCCGCTCTCGCGCATCGCCTTGGCGATCGCGAACCACTCCCAGGGGTGGCCGATGCACAGCTTGAAACCCACCGGCTTGCCCCCCGAGAGCTGGCGCAGCCGCTCGAGGAAGGCCAGCATCTCCAGCGGGGTCGAGAACGCGCCGTGCGAGGCCGGGCTCACGCAGTCCACGCCCGCCGGCACGCCGCGCGCGGCGGCGATCTCGGGCGTCACCTTCGCGCCCGGCAGCACGCCGCCGTGCCCGGGCTTGGCACCCTGGCTCAGCTTGAGCTCGATCATCTTGACCTGCGGGTCGCGCGCGTTCTCGGCGAAGCGCTCCGGGCTGAACGCCCCGTCGTCGTGGCGACAGCCGAAGTAGCCCGAGCCGATCTCCCAGATCAGGTCGCCGCCGTGCACGCGGTGGTGCGCGCTGATCGAGCCCTCGCCGGTGTCGTGCGCGAAGCCGCCGCGCCTGGCCCCGGCGTTGAGCGCCTGGATGGCGTTGGCCGACAGCGCGCCGAAGCTCATCGCCGAGATGTTGAAGACGCTGGCACTGTAGGGCTGGCTGCACGACGAACCGGCGCCGCCGATGGTGATGCGGAAGTCGTGGTTGGCAAGCGTGGAGGGCGCCACCGAGTGGTTGATCCATTCGTAGCCCACCGCGCCGACGTCGAGCTGGGTGCCGAAGGGGCGCTTGTCCTGTGCGCCCTTGCTGCGCTGGTACACCAGAGAGCGCTGCTGGCGCGAGAACGGCGCGGCCTCGCGGTCGCCCTCGATGAAGTACTGGCGGATTTCCGGCCGCACGTACTCGAGCAGGAAACGCAGGTGCCCGATCACCGGGTAGTTGCGCAGGATCGAGTGGCGCGTCTGCCGGTAGTCGCGCCAGCCGAGCGCGGCGCAGAAGAGGAAGAACAGGGCCCAGAACCCGCCCACGCCGAAGGCCACCCAGGTGAAGGCCGCCAGCAGCGCGAACACCGCGCTGGCCAGCCACGCCAGGTAGCGCACCGGGAAGTGGGTGTCGAGCCGGGCCAGCCAGTCGTGCATGCGTGCTCCTTGCCCGGCGGCGACGCGCCGGGGCGCGTCGATGCTACGGGCGGGCGCGGCGCCGCGAAACCCGTATCAAGCCGGGTTTCGCCCGCCTGCTGCCGCGATCGGCCGGCCCTTCAGTCGAGTGTGCGCCGGTAGCGCAGCAGCGCCACCGTGCCCGCCGCGGTGAGGAAGGCCAGCAGCGGCCACAGCTCGGGCAGCACCTGCAGCGCGTCGTGGCCCTTGAGCATGATGCCGCGCACGATGCGCAGGAAATGCGTCAGCGGCAGCACCTCGCCCAGGTGCTGCGCCCAGCCCGGCATGCCGCGGAACGGGAACATGAAGCCCGACAGCAGCATCGAGGGCAGGAAGAAGAAGAAGGTCATCTGCACGGCCTGCAGCTGGTTGCGCGCCAGCGTGCTGAAGGTGAATCCGACCGCCAGGTTGGCGAGCATGAACACGCCGATCATCGCCAGCAGCAGCGCCAGGCTGCCGCGCATCGGCACCTCGAACAGCAGCGCCGCGGCACCCAGGATCACGCCAAGCTGGATGTAGCCGATCACGATGTAGGGCAGGATCTTGCCGGCCATCACCTCGAACGGGCGCACCGGCGTGGCCAGCAGGTTCTCCATCGTGCCGCGCTCGCGCTCGCGCGTCATCGCCAGGCCGGTGAGCATCACCATCGTCATCGTCAGGATGGTGCCGATCAGGCCGGGCACGATGTTGTAGCGCGACAGGCCCTCCGGGTTGTAGCGGCGGTGGATGCGCAGTTCGTAGGGCGCGGCACCC
>DASTJE010000210.1:0-34385 GCA_035716845.1 Burkholderiaceae bacterium | reverse complement strand
CTGCGCGTCGTCGAGGGTGATGCGCTCGTCGACCTCCCTTTGCTTGATCGCCGCGAGCAGCAGGCGGATGGTGCCGAGCCGCGGCGCGTCCTTCGCGCGCATCGCGGCCTTCATGTCTTCGGTGATGCGGTCCTTCAGGGTCGTCATCGGAGGTCTCCAGAAGCGGGCAAGCCCGCTGCGGCGTCCCGCGCGGGCTTGCAAAAAGGGGCTCGGCGCCGACGCGCGGATCAGTACAGCTTCTTGGGCAGCTGCATCGAGCGCACACGCTTGTAGTGGCGCTTGACGGCCGCGGCCTTCTTGCGCTTGCGCTCGGCGGTCGGCTTCTCGTAGAACTCGCGGGCACGCAGCTCGGTGAGCAGGCCCAGCTTCTCGATCGTGCGCTTGAAGCGGCGCAGGGCCACGTCGAACGGCTCGTTTTCTTTGACGCGAATCGTGGTCATGAAACGGGTTTTCCTCAGGTCGGCGCTCGGTAGACAGCGGGCGGAGGTTCCGGAATCCGCCTGCGCATCGAAGCGCGGGTTTGCCAGCAAAGCCGAGCATTATAGGCACTTCCGTGCAGGGCTGCGCTCCCCCCGTCGCAGACACCGGAGGTGGCCCGGGGGTGGCTACCATTGACCCGTTCCCGACATCCCCCTCTGCCTCGCCGTGCCCCCGGACTCCGCCCTCCCGGACGCCATCGTCGCGCTGGTGCCTGCGCTGCTGCGGCAGGCCGGCGCGGCATTGGTGGTCAAGGACGCCACCGGGGCCTGGCGCCACGCGGACGCCACGATGCTCGGCTGGCTCGGGCGGTCGGCGCAGGAGGTGAGCGGCCTGCAGGATGCGGACCTGTTCGACGCCGCCTCGGCAGCGGCCTTGCGCGCCGCCGACCTCGCGGCGCTGGCGCAGGAATCGGCGGACGAATCCGACTTCCGGTGCGCGGTGGCCGGCGTGCCGCGCGAGTTCGGCATCCTGCGGCAACGTATTGCGCTGCCCGACGGTCAGGCGGGCTTGGCGCTCGTCTGGCGCGACCTGGCGCCGCAACGCCGGCGCGATGCACAGCTGCGTGCGGCCCTGGAGCAGATCGAGCAGTTGCAGCGCGAGATCGACCAGATGCGGCGCGACGCGAAGGACCATGGCCTGCGCGACAACGCCAGCGGCCTCTACAGCCGTGCGCATTTCGAGGATCAGTTGCGGCGCGAGGTCGACCTCTCGACGCGCGAGCATCGCGAGTTCGCGCTGGTGTCGATCATGGTCGACCCGCCGGCACCGGACGTGGCGTCGCTCGGCGAGGGCGCGCGGGACCGCGTCTTCGAGGCCCTGGGCCGCCTCCTGCGCAGCAACACGCGGGCCATGGACGCGTCCTGCCGCTACGAGGGCGCGCGTTTCGCGGTGCTGCTGTCGGGCGTCGGGCTGGCGACGGCCCATTCGCGCATGGAGGGGCTGCGACGCCAGTGCGCCACGCAGGTGGTCGTGCATGGCGGGCGCGACATCGGTTTCACCGTGTCGATGGGGGTGGCGAGCTTCCCGCACACCGCCCACAGCCAGGAGGACCTGGTCGCCGCGAGCCAGGCGGCTCTCGAGGAAGCCTGCACGCGCGGCGGCAACCGCGTCACGCTGGCCAGCATCCGTTTCGAAGGCGGTTGAGCCCGGGGCGGGCTCAGGCCTGCATCAGCGCGCGCACATGTGCCGCGCTGCCGGACGCCAGGCCCTCCAGGCTGTAGCCGCCCTCCAGGATGGACACGACGCGCGACGCGGCGCTGCGGTCGGCCACCGCCATCAGTTCGCGCGTGATCCAGGCGTAGTCCGCGTCCGTGAACGCAAGGCCGCCGAGCGGGTCGAGCTCGTGCGCGTCGAAGCCGGCCGAGAGGATCAGCAATTCGGGTGCGAAGCGCTCGAGCGCCGGGAGCATTTCCTCGCGCATGAGGCGGCGAAAGGTCTCGGAGCCGCTGCCTCGGGGCAAGGGGATGTTGACCACGTTGCCCGCCACGCCCCGTTCGCTGCGGGCCCCCGTGCCGGGATAGAAGGGCGACTGGTGGCTGGAGCCGAAGAAGAGCTCCGGGTCGTCCTCGAACGAGTGCTGCGTGCCGTTGCCGTGGTGGACGTCGAAGTCCACCACGGCCACGCGGCGCAATCCGTGCGCCTGCCGTGCGTGCCATGCGGCGATGGCCGCCTGGTTGAAGACACAGAATCCCATGGCGCGGTCGCGCTCGGCGTGGTGCCCGCAGGGTCGCGTGGCGCAGAAGGCGTTGCGGGCCTGCCTGGCCACCACGGCGTCGACGGCCGCGCAGGCGGCGCCGACGCAGCGCATCACCGCCTCCCACGTGCCCGGGGACATGATCGTGTCGCCGGCGTCCAGCAGGCGGTAGCCCGTCTCGGGCGACGCCGACTGCACGGCGTCGATGTAGTCCGGGTCGTGCACGTGCTCCAACTGCGTGCGCGTGCCCATGGGCGCCTCGGCCCAGTGCAGGGCCTTGAACTCGTCGCTGCGGAGCGCGTCGAGCACCGCCTGCAGCCGTTGTGGGCCCTCCGGGTGGTGCGGACCGGGCTGGTGGCCGAAGCAGGCGTCGTGCGTGTAGATCCAGGTTGTCATGACCTTGATCCTGCCCGTGGCGTTCGCGTGACAGATTACGGATATGCGTAAACCCGAATAGTGAAAACCCTATAAAATCAGCTCCAACTTCTCATAGCCTGGATCAAAGGAGTTCGCGATGTCAGCCGCCTTCCACACCCCCGCCCTGCAGACCCGTCGACTGGTGCCGGCCGGCGTGCGGCGCTTCGTCGAGGAGGTCCTGACGGTCCTGTCCGTGCTGCTGAACCCGCGCGGCGTGATGGCCGAAGTCGAAGCGATGCAGGCATTGCTCAAGCGTGCCGATCGCGTCGAGGCGAGTGACCCGGAACTCGCGGCACGACTGCGCCGCAAGGCCGCGCGCATCGGTTTGTGAATTGACGAGCGCTCTCGTTCATCGTCGCGCGGCGCGGATCGCGCCGCGGCGTATCTGAGGGTGCAGTCGGTCGATCGAGCGTCGCTCGTCAGCTCGCGACCGATCACGCACGCTTCATTGCGCATCGCTGATACGGCGGCCGATGGGTCGTGCCGTACGTCTGGTTTCTTGACCGTGGTCAAGAATCGTCGATGCGTGCAGGCGCGTTCGATGGCATCGCTGACGATCGAGTACGCATAAGCACTAACCACGTTGCCGGAATGTTCTTGACTGCGGTCAATTGAGCGTTGCTTGCGCGTGCCTGACGATCGCGCCTGTTCCACACACAGCAGGAGACAAGCGATGCGTTCAGTGAACACCGGCCTGCGGGCCTCCCTGTCCAACACGTCGTGTGCCGCGCGCGGCATCGCCGCGGGCGTCATCGCCACGCTCGCTCTTGCAGGCACCGCGCACGCGGCATGGGAGCCGAACAAGCCGGTGGAGTTCGTCGTGCCGGCCGGCACCGGCGGCGGCGCCGACCAGATGGCGCGCCTGATCCAGGGCATCATCGTCAAGCACAAGCTGATGAAGGAGTCGATGGTCGTCGTCAACAAGTCGGGCGGCGCCGGTGCGGAGGGCTTCCTGGCGGTCAAGGAGGCCAAGGGCGATCCGCACAAGATCATCGTCTCGCTGTCGAACCTGTTCACGACCCCGATGGCCACCGGCGTGCCTTTCAGCTGGAAGGACATGACGCCCGTGTCGATGATGGCGCTCGACCAGTTCGTGCTCTGGGTCAATGCCGAGACGCCGTACAAGACGGCGGCGGAGTACATCGCCGCGGTCAAGGCCGCCGGCCCCAACAAGATGAAGATGGGCGGCACCGGCTCCAAGCAGGAGGACCAGATCCTGACGGTGGGCCTCGAAAAGGCCACCGGGACCAAGTTCATCTACGTGCCGTTCAAGGGCGGCGGCGAGGTGGCGGTGCAACTGGTGGGCAAGCACATCGACTCGACGGTCAACAACCCGATCGAGGCCGTGGCGCAGTGGCGCGCGGGCTCGCTGCGCCCGCTGTGCGTGTTCGACGACACGCGCATGCCGTACAAGGAGAAGATCACCGCCACGCAGTCGTGGAGCGACATCCCGACCTGCCAGGAGGCAGGTGTCAAGACCGATTACGTGATGCTGCGCGGCATCTTCATGGCCCCCGGCGTGACGCCCGACCAGGTGGCGTTCTACGTCGACCTGATGAACAAGGTGCGCGCCACCCCGGACTGGAAGGAGTACATGGAGAAGGGTGCCTTCAACCAGACGGCGATGACGGGCCCCGACTTCGTCAAGTGGCTGACCCAGGCCGAGGCGCTGCACCGCACGCTGATGTCCGAGGCCGGCTTCCTGGCCAAGTAACGCAGGTGCCGGGCGGGGGATCCGCTTCCCCCGCCCTCAGAGTATTCCAAGATTGAGCTCCGGGCGGCCCGCCGCGGTGGGTCGGGGGTTCGTTCACGCTGATCGCAGAGGAGACCGCGATGTCGAATGCGCAGGAAGGCTCCGCAGAGGAGCAAGGAAAGGTCGTTGCTCGCAACTCGACCGTCGACGCCTTCGTGGCGGCGTGCCTCGTGGTCGTCGGTGCGGTGGTGGTGGTGGAGGCGCGGCGCCTGGGCGCCGAGTGGACCAGCGACGGGCCCGGGGCAGGCTACTTCCCCTTCTACATCGGCTTGATCCTGGCCATCTGCGGGGCGGCCACGTTCGTGCAGTCGATGCAGGCGCGCAAGAGCGACACCAGCGTCTTCGTCGACAGCGTGCAGTTGCGGCGCGTGCTCACGGTGCTCGGCCCGTCGATCCTCTACGTGGCGGCGATCATGCTGCTGGGCGTCTACGTGGCCTCGGCGCTGTTCATCGCGCTGTTCATGATCGTCCTGGGCAAGTACCCGGCGTTCAAGAGCGTCGTCGTGGGCCTGGCGGTCAACGCGCTCTTCTTTGCCATGTTCGAGGTGTGGTTCAAGGTGCCCCTGTTCAAGGGCGAGTTGAACCCGCTCGGTTTCCTCGGCTACTGATCACGGGAGCGCGAATCCATCATGGAAGAACTCAGCGCATTGATGCACGGCTTCGCGGTCGTGCTCTCGCCGATGAACATCGCCCTGATGTTCATCGGCATCATCCTGGGCGTGCTGATCGGTGTGTTGCCGGGCCTCGGCGGCGCCAACGGGGTGGCCATCCTGCTGCCCTTGACGTTCTCGATGTCGCCCACCTCGGCCATCGTGATGCTGTCGTGCATCTACTGGGGGGCGCTGTTCGGCGGCGCCATCACGTCGATCCTCTTCAACATCCCGGGCGAGCCTTGGTCGGTGGCGACCACGTTCGACGGCTACCCGCTGGCGCAGAAGGGCCAGGCCGGACAGGCGCTGACGGCGGCGTTCACCTCCTCGTTCATAGGCGCCTTCGTCGCGGTGCTGATGATCACCTTCCTGGCGCCGATGGTCGCCAGGTTCGCGCTCAAGTTCGGCGCACCGGAGTTCTTCTCGGTCTATCTGCTCACGTTCTGCAGCTTCGTCGGCATGGGCAAGGGCAATCCGTTCAAGATCCTGGTGGCGATGTGCCTGGGATTTGCACTCGCGGCGGTCGGCATGGACACCGTGACCGGACAGCTTCGCCTGACCTTCGGGATCACGGAACTCATGCGCGGCTTCGACTTCCTGATCGCGGTGATCGGCCTGTTCGGCATCGGCGAGATCCTGCTGTCGATGGAGGAGGGCCTGAACTTCTCGGGCAAGAGCGCGCGCATCAACCCCACGGTGGTGTGGCAGACGTGGAAGGAGCTGCCGCGCTACTGGGTGACCTCGCTGCGCAGTTCGCTGGTGGGCATCTGGATGGGCATCACGCCGGGTGGCGCGACGCCCGCCTCCTTCATGAGCTACGGGCTGGCCAAGAAGATGTCGCCTACCGGCCCCCGGTTCGGCACCGGCGAGATCGAGGGCGTCGTGGCACCGGAGACCGCTGCCCACGCCGCGGGCACCAGCGCGCTGCTGCCCATGCTCGCGCTCGGCATCCCGGGCTCGCCCACCGCGGCGGTGTTGCTCGGCGGCCTGCTGATCTGGGGCCTGCAGCCCGGCCCGCTGCTCTTCGTGGAGCAGAAGGAGTTCGTCTGGGGCCTGATCGCGTCGATGTACCTGGGCAACCTGGTCGGCCTGCTGGTCGTGCTGTCGACGGTGCCGCTGTTCGCCTCGATCCTGCGCATCCCGTTCTCGATCATCGCCCCGGTGATCATCGTGATCTGCGCGATCGGCGCCTACACGGTGCACAACGCAATGCTCGACATCTGGTTCATGCTCGGCTTCGGCGTCATCGGCTACGTCTTCAAGAAGCTCGACTACCCGCTGGCGCCGCTGGTGCTGGCCCTGGTGCTGGGTGACAAGGCCGAGGATTCGTTCCGGCAATCGATGCTGGTGTCGCAAGGCGATGTGACCATCATGTGGTCGAATCCGCTGGTGGGTTCGATCACGACCCTGGCGCTCGTCATGCTGGCCTGGCCGTTGATCTCCAAGCTGATCGCCAAGCTGCGCCCGGCGAAGGAGAAGCCGGCCTTCGCCGAAGAGCAACCGGTCGACTGATCGAAAGGAAAGATCATGCCCGTCGTCGCATTGACCCAAGGCATGGGCTCGCTGGCCCAGGACATCGCTGAGCAGCTGGCGCACGAGCTCAACCTCACCACCCTGCAGCACGAAGTCGCGGAGCACGTCGCGCAGAAGATGCACGTGTCCAAGAGCCTGATCAGCCGCCTGCGCTCCGGCAAGGCCGGCACGATCGAGCGCCTGCGCGCGGACCAGCACGCCATCGCGGTCTTCACCGCCGAGGACGTGCTGGAGGCCGCGGCGCGCGGCAATGTGGTGATCCGGGGCTGGGGCGCCACGCAGATCCTGCGTGCCGTGCCGCACATCCCGTGCATCCGCGTGATGCGGCCCTTCGAGAAGCGCGTCGAATGGCTGATGAAGGAACTCGACACCGACGACCGCGACCTCGCGGAGAAGGAGATCCGTCGCAGCGACCATGCCAACGCCGTGCGCATGCACGACCAGTTCGGCGTGCACTGGGGCGATCCCGTGCTGTTCGACCTGGTGCTCAACACCGATCGTCTGTCGGTGGCGACCTGCGTCGAGATGATCAAGGACCTGTTCAAGCGTCCGGAGTTCGCGGAGACCGACGCCTCACGCTCGCTGCTTCAGGGCATGGCCTTGAGTGCCCATGTCCGCGCCGCGCTGAGCAGCCACGAGGAGACCCACGCGGTGGACGTCACGATCGAGAGCGTCGACGGCCGCGTCACGCTGAGCGGCATGGTGGCCGACGGTGCGGAGCGGCAGGCCGCCGAGCGCGTGACCGCCGGCGTGGCGGGCGTGAAGTCCGTGGACAACCGGCTGCACGCGATCACCGACGCCAAGCACTTCCCGACTGCCCGGCGCTGAGCCCGCGGCCCGCGCCAAGGGCTAGATCTTCCCGCGTTGTTTGAGGCGCGACAGGGTCTCCGCCGAGAGGTTGAGGTAAGTGGCCAGTTCCTTCTTCGGGATGCGCTCGGCCAGTTCCGGGTGCTTGCGCATGAAGCGGTGCACGCGGCCGGGGGCGTCCAGCAGGTGCAGGGTGATCGTGTGCGCCATGATCTCGCTCATCAGGCGCATCACGTGGTATTCGAACCCGGCCTTGAGCGCCGGGTGACGGTCGAGGAAGGCCACCCAGTGCGGCATCGACAGCTTGGCCACGCGCGCCTTGGTGACGCAGGCGATCGCGTACGGCGTCGGCGTGTTCAGGCGCCAGGCCGCGTAGCTGGTCTCGATGTCGCGTTCGTCGGCAAAGCGCAGGATCATCTCCTTGGCGTCGGCATTGGAGACCACGCGCTTGAGCACGCCGTCGAGCACGAAGTACTGCTCCATGTCGTGCACGCCCTGGTGCAGCAGGAAGTCGCCCTTCGCGCAATCGACGATCTCGAGCTGGTCCTCGAGCTCCTGCCGGTCCTCGTCCGAGAGCGTCTGCAGCACGCTGTTCTGCCGCAGCTGAACGCGGATCACGTTGCGTTCGGGGTGCAGGGCCAGCAGGGTCATCTTCGGGGGGGCCTCGGCCGCTTCGCGCGCTGCGGCCATTTTTCGAAAGTTGACCGCGGTCAACGGAGGAACGGAGACCGCATTTCTACCATAGCCGCCAGTCTTGAACGACCGACTCCCAGGAGACAGCCATGTCGGCAGTACTCGCACCCGTGAACGAAAACACCACCACCGCGGCGCCCCAGACCGACGGGTTCCACCTCGTCCTCGACGCGCTCAAGCTCAACGGCATCACGACCATCTACGGCCTGCCGGGCATCCCCATCACCGACCTCACGCGCATGGCGCAGGCCGAGGGCATGCGGATGATCTCGTTCCGCCACGAGCAGAACGCCGGCAATGCCGCCGCGATCGCGGGCTTCATCAACGGCAAGCCCGGCGTGTGCCTGACCGTCTCGGCGCCCGGCTTCCTCAACGGCCTGACGGCGCTGGCCAATGCCACCACCAACTGCTTCCCGATGATCCTCATCAGCGGCTCGTCGGAGCGCGAGATCGTCGACCTGCAGCAGGGCGACTACGAGGAGATGGACCAGCTGGCGATTGCCAAGCCGCTGTGCAAGGCCGCGTTCCGCGTGTTGCACGCCGAGGACATCGGCGTGGGCATCGCGCGTGCGATCCGCGCCGCGGTGTCCGGGCGCCCGGGCGGCGTCTACCTCGACCTGCCGGCCAAGCTGTTCGCGCAGACGATGGACGCCGAGGCCGGCCGCCGGTCGCTGATCGAGGTGGTCGACCCGGCCCCGCGCCAGATCCCGGCGCCTGACGCGATCCAACGCGCGCTCGACCTCCTCAAGGGCGCCCGGAAGCCGCTGATCCTGCTCGGCAAGGGGGCGGCCTATGCGCGCGCCGACGAGGACATCCGAGCGCTCGTCGAGCGCACCGGCATCCCCTACCTGCCGATGTCGATGGCCAAGGGCATCCTGCCGGACAGCCACCCGCAATCGGCGGCCGCGGCGCGCTCCTACGTGCTGCCCGAGGCCGACGTCGTGCTGCTGATCGGCGCGCGCCTGAACTGGCTGCTCTCGCACGGCAAGGGCAAGACCTGGGGCGGCAAGGGCCACAAGGACTGGGGCGGTCAGAAGTTCATCCAGGTCGACATCTCGCCCACCGAGATGGACAGCAATGTGCGCATCGACGCGCCGGTGGTGGGCGACATCGGCTCGTGCGTCTCGGCGCTGCTGGCCGGCATCGGTTCGAACTGGGCCAAGCCGCCGGCAGAATGGCTCAACGCGGTCAACGACAAGAAGACCAAGAACGTCGCCAAGATGGCCGAGACGCTGGCCAAGAACCCGAGCCCGATGAACTTCCACAGCGCGCTCAACGTGGTGCGCGACATCGTCAAGGCCAATCCGGACGCGATGCTGGTCAACGAGGGTGCCAACGCGCTCGACTTCACGCGCTCGATCGTCGACATGCACAAGCCGCGCAAGCGCCTGGACGTCGGCACCTGGGGCGTGATGGGCATCGGCATGGGCTTCGCGGTGGCCGCCGCGGTCGAGACCGATCAGCCGGTGATCGCGATCGAGGGCGACAGCGCCTTCGGCTTCAGCGGCATGGAGGTCGAGACGATCTGCCGCTACAACCTGCCGGTGTGCGTGGTCATCTTCAACAACAACGGCGTGTACCGCGGCACCGACAAGAACATGGGTGGCGGCGCCGATGTCGCGCCCACGGTGTTCGTGAAGGACGCGCGCTACGAGAAGCTGATGGAGGCCTTCGGCGGCGTCGGCGTCTATGCCACCACGCCGGCCGAGCTGCGCCGGGGCATGGAAGAGGCGATCAGCTCGCGCCGCCCCACGCTGATCAACGCCATCATCGACGAGACCGCAGGCACCGAGAGCGGCCGCATCACCAGCCTGAACCCGGCGGCGGCCCTCAAGAAGTAACCCCCCAGTTCCCACAAGAGCAACTCAAGGAGTCAAGCACATGTCCGCCAACCTTCCCCTCAAGGGCATCAAGATCATCGATTTCACGCACGTGCAGGCCGGGCCGGCGTGCACCCAGCTGCTGGCCTGGTTCGGCGCTGACGTGATCAAGGTCGAGCGTCCCGGCGCCGGCGACGTCACGCGCTCGCAGCTGCGCGACATCCCCGATGCCGACGCGCTGTACTTCACGATGCTCAACAGCAACAAGCGCTCGCTGACCCTGGACACCAAGACCAAGGAAGGCAAGGAGGTGCTCGAGAAGCTGATCAAGACCAGCGACGTGATGGTCGAGAACTTCGGCCCCGGCGCGCTCGACCGCATGGGCTTCACCTGGGAGTACATCCAGAAGCTCAACCCCGGCATGATCCTGGCCTCGGTCAAGGGCTTCAGCGAGGGCCACCACTACGAGGACCTGAAGGTCTACGAGAACGTGGCGCAGTGCGCCGGCGGTGCGGCTTCGACCACCGGCTGGTGGAAGGGCGAGAACTCCGAGCCGACCATCTCGGCCGCCGCGCTGGGTGACTCCAACACCGGCATGCACCTGGCCATCGGCATCCTCACCGCCTACATCGGCAAGCAGAAGACCGGCAAGGGCCAGAAGGTGGCGGTCTCGATGCAGGACGCCGTGCTCAACCTGTGCCGCGTCAAGATGCGCGACCAACAGCGCCTGGAGCGCGTGGGCTACCTCGAGGAGTACCCGCAGTACCCGCACGAGATGGAGGCCTTCGCCAGCAAGGTCACGCCGCGCGGCGGCAACGCCGGCGGCGGCGGCCAGCCGGGCTGGATCCTGAAGTGCAAGGGCTGGGAGACCGACCCCAACGCCTACATCTACTTCACGATCCAGGGCCATGCCTGGGAGCCGATCTGCGACGCCATCGGCAAGCCCGAGTGGAAGACGGACCCGGCCTACACCACTGCCCGTGCGCGCCAGCCGCACATCGAGGAAATCTTCGCCACCATCGAGGACTTCATCAAGGACAAGACGAAGTACGAGGCGGTGGACATCTTCCGCAAGTACGACATCCCCTGCGCGCCGGTGCTGTCGATGTACGAATTGCTGCGCGACGAGTCGTTGCGCAAGAGCGGCTCGATCGTCGAGGTGCCGCACCCGGTGCGCGGCAGCTACTACACGGTGGGCAGCCCGATCAAGTTCTCCGACCTCAAGCCCACGGTCACGGCCTCGCCGCTGCTGGGCCAGCACACCGACGAGGTGCTGTCGGAACTGGGCTACACCTCGCAGCAGATCGCGGCGATTCACGAAGCCAAGGCCGTCTGAGCGGCCCGGCGGGGGGCGGCGGCGCCGCCCCCAACGCGCAACCGGGCGTCTTGTCCGCGGGCCGGCGGCACCGCGGTGCGGGTGACGCCCATCGACTTCCGGAGCCCTGACCATGCCGATCGATACGACAGCCCTGGTGAATGCGATCGGCGACGCCGTCGTCGTGTGCGACGCCCAGGGCGCCATCGTGCTGTGGAACCCTGCCGCCGAGCGCATGTTCGGCTACACCCAGGCCGAGGCGCTGGGGGCCAGCCTGGACATCATCATCCCGGAGCGCATGCAGATGCGGCACTGGGAGGGCTACCACAAGACGATGCAGACCGGCCACACCCGGTACGGCCACGACGTGCTCAAGGTGCCGGCAGTGGGCAAGGGCGGGCGGGCGATGTCGATCGCCTTCACGGTGGCCATGCTCAACGGGCCGGACGGGAAACCTGCACACATCATCGGCGTGATGCGCGACGAGACGCTACGCTTCGCGGAGGACCGGGCGCTGAAGAAGCGCCTGGCGGAACTCGAAGCGGCGCAGAAGGGGGCGTCGCCGGGCGCAACCTGATCCACGAAAGACGGCCATGACCACCAAGGCGCTCGACGGCGTTCGCATCCTCGACTTCACGCATGTTCAGTCCGGCCCGAGCTGCACGCAGCTGCTGGCGTGGTTCGGGGCCGACGTGATCAAGGTGGAGCGCCCCGGCGAGGGCGACGCCACGCGCGGCCAGTTGCGCGACATTCCCGACGTGGACAGCCTCTATTTCACGATGCTGAACCACAACAAGCGCTCGATCACGGTCAACACCAAGCACCCGGACGGCAAGAAGGTGCTGGACGACCTGATCCGCCAGTGCGACGTGCTGGTCGAGAACTTCGCGCCCGGCGCGCTCGACCGCATGGGCTACACCTGGGAGCGCATCCAGCAGATCAACCCGCGGCTCATCCTGGCCTCGGTCAAGGGTTTCGGCCCCGGGCCCTACGTCGACTGCAAGGTCTACGAGAACGTGGCCCAGTGCGCCGGCGGCGCCGCCTCGACGACCGGCGACCCGGACGGCATGCCGATGGTCACCGGCGCGCAGATCGGTGACAGCGGCACCGGTCTGCACCTGGCGCTGGGCATCGTCACCGCGCTGTACCAGCGCACGCACTCGGGGCGCGGCCAGAGGGTGCTCGCGCCGATGCAGGACGCCGTGCTCAACCTGTGCCGCGTCAAGCTGCGCGACCAGCAGCGCCTGGCGCGCACCGGCGTGCTCAAGGAGTACCCGCAGTACCCCGAGATCGAGTTCGGCGAGGCGGTGCCGCGCGCCGGCAACGCGTCGGGCGGCGGGCAGCCGGGGGCGATCCTCAAGTGCAAGGGCTGGCAGAAGGACCCCAACGCGTACATCTACTTCATCACCCAGGCGGCCGTGTGGCCCGCCATCTGCACGGTGATCGGCGAGGAGGACTGGATCACCAATCCGCATTTCGCCACGCCCGAGGCGCGCCTGCCGCACCTCAAGATGATCTTCGACCGCATCGAGGAGTGGACCAAGAGCAAGACCAAGTTCGAGGCCATGGACATCCTCAACAAGTACGACATCCCCTGCGGGCCCATCCTGTCGATGAAGGAGATCGCCGAGGACCGCTCGCTGCGCGAGACCGGCACCATCGTCGAGGTCGACCACCCGACGCGCGGCAGCTACCTGACGGTGGGCAACCCGATCAAGATGTCCGACAGCCCGACCGAGGTGAAGCGCTCGCCGTTGCTGGGCGAGCACACCGAGGACGTGCTGCTGCAGCTGGGCTACACGGCCGAGGACGTGGCGCGCCTGCGCGCTGCGGGCGCCGTCTGACCCTGCGGAACCGTCCGAGGCACGCCACTTCCACGAACCGATGAACGCACGCACCATCCCGATCGTGCCCGCGGGGGCCACCCGAGAGCGCCGGCGCGAAGCGCCCAAGGGCCGTCGCGTCGACGAGCAGGCCGCACGCGAAGTGGCCGAACTGCTCGGCAATGCCTCGCGCGCCCGTGACCTGCTGATCGAACACCTGCACAAGGTCCAGGACCGTTTCGGCCACCTGAGCGCGGCGCACCTGGCCGCGCTGGCGCGCGAGATGGGTCTGGCGCAGACGGAGGTGTACGAGGTCGCCACGTTCTACCACCACTTCGACGTGGTCAAGGAGGGCGAGGCCGCGCCGGCACCGCTGACCGTGCGCGTGTGCGACGGCCTGTCCTGCGAGATGGCCGGTGCACGCGACCTGCTGGCCCGCCTGCCGACCCTCCTCGGGCGCGAGGTGCGCGTGATTGCTGCGCCGTGCATCGGCCGCTGCGAGCAGGCGCCTGCCGTCGCGGTGGGGCAGCACCCGATCGCGCAGGCGACGGCCGACAGCGTGCAGGCGGCGGTCACGGCCGGCCGCACGCGCCACGAGCCCGTCGGCCACATCGACCTGGACGCCTACAAGGACGAAGGCGGCTACGCGCTGCTGCGCACCTGCATCGCCGGCGAGCTCGACGTCGAGGACGTGATCAAGGCGCTCGAGGACTCGGGCCTGCGCGGCCTGGGCGGTGCCGGCTTCCCGGCCGGCCGCAAGTGGCGCATCGTGCGCAACGAGCCGGCCCCGCGCCTGATGGCGGTGAACATCGACGAGGGCGAGCCGGGCACCTTCAAGGACCGCGTCTACCTCGAGCGCGACCCGCACCGCTTCCTCGAGGGCATGCTGATCGCGGCCTGGGCGGTGGGCATCGGCCGGATCTACATCTACCTGCGCGATGAGTACCACGGTTGCCGCGCCATGCTCGAGGCCGAGCTGGCCAAGCTGCGCGCCCATCCGCCGTTCCCGGGCATGCCCGAGATCCACCTGCGGCGCGGCGCGGGGGCCTACATCTGCGGCGAAGAGTCCGCGATGATCGAGTCGATCGAGGGCAAGCGCGGCATGCCGCGACTGCGCCCGCCCTACGTCGCGCAGGTCGGCTTGTTCGGTCGCCCGACGCTGGAGCACAACTTCGAGACGCTGTACTGGGTGCGAGACATCCTCGAGAAGGGCGGCGCCTGGTTCGCCTCGCACGGCCGCCACGGCCGCAAGGGCCTGCGCTCGTTCTCGGTGTCGGGCCGCGTCAAGGCGCCGGGTGTCAAGCTCGCGCCCGCGGGCATCACGATCCGCGAGCTGATCGACGAGTACTGCGGCGGCATGGCCGACGGGCACCGCTTCTACGCCTACCTGCCCGGGGGGGCATCGGGCGGCATCCTGCCGGCGTCGCTGGGCGACATCCCGCTCGACTTCGACACCTTGCAGCCCTACGGCTGCTTCATCGGTTCGGCCGCGGTGGTGGTGCTCTCGGACCAGGACCGGGCGGTGGACGCCGCGCGCAACCTGATGCGCTTTTTCCACCACGAGTCGTGCGGCCAGTGCACGCCCTGCCGCAACGGCACGGCCAAGGCCTCGGCGCTGATCGAACAGCCCGAGTGGGACCTGCCTCTGCTGGCCGATCTTTCGCAGGTGATGCGCGACGCCTCGATCTGCGGTCTCGGACAGGCCGCGCCCAATCCGGTGGACTGCGTGATCAAGTATTTCCCGGAGGAGCTGAAATGAAACCCCCACGCTCACTTCGTTCGCTGCCCCCCGAGGGGGTGCTGCAGCATCTTGGGAACGGCCCGGCGATGCTGCCATGACCGCGCGCGAGACCGTCACCTTCAGCCTCAACGGGCGCGAGGTCAGCGCGCTGCACGGCGAGCCGATCCTCGAGGTCGCACGGCGCGAGGGCATCGAGGTCCCGCACCTGTGCTACAAGCCCGGCCTCGACGCGGTGGGCAACTGCCGCGCCTGTGTCGTGGAGATCGCCGGCGAGCGCACCCTGGCGCCCTCGTGCTGCCGCTCGGCCACGCCGGGCATGAAGGTGACGACCGACAGCGAGCGCGCGCTCAAGTCGCAGAAGCTGGTGCTCGAGTTGCTGCAGTCGGACATGCCCGAGGCGGGGTACACCCGCGACAACGAGGTCGACCACTGGGCCGAGCGCCTGGGCCTGGGGCGGCCGCGCTTTCCTTCACGCGTGCAGCCGGCGCCCGACACCTCGCACCCGGCGATCGCCGTCAACCTCGACGCCTGCATCCAGTGCACGCGCTGCCTGCGCGCCTGCCGCGACGAGCAGGTCAACGACGTGATCGGTCTGGCCTTCCGCGGCGACCACGCCAAGATCGTGTTCGACATGGACGACCCGATGGGCGCGTCCACCTGCGTGGCGTGCGGAGAGTGCGTGCAGGCCTGCCCGACCGGCGCGCTGATGCCCGCGCGTGACGCCGCCCTGGCCGTCCCCGACCGCTCGGTGCCCTCGGTGTGCCCGTACTGCGGCGTGGGCTGCCAGCTCACCTACCACGTCAAGGACGACAGGATCCTGTACGTGGAGGGACGCGATGGCCCGGCCAACCACGGCCGCCTGTGCGTCAAGGGCCGCTATGGCTTCGACTACGCCCACCATCCGCAGCGCCTGACCCGGCCGCTGATCCGGCGCGCCGACGCGCCGCCGAAGTCGGGCGATTTCGAGATGGACCCGGACCGCGTGATGGACATCTTCCGCGAGGCCACCTGGGAAGAGGCACTCGACTTCGCCGGCGGCAAGCTCAAGGAGATCCGCGACCGACATGGCAAGAAGGCGCTGGCCGGTTTCGGCTCGGCCAAGGGCAGCAACGAGGAGGCCTACCTGTTCCAGAAACTGGTGCGCACCGGCTTCGGCAGCAACAACGTCGACCACTGCACGCGCCTGTGCCACGCTTCGTCGGTGGTGGCCCTGCTCGAAGGCATCGGCTCGGGTGCGGTGAGCAACCCGGTGATGGATGTGGCGCAGGCCGAGGTGGTGATCCTGATCGGCGCCAACCCGACCGTGAACCACCCGGTGGCCGCGAGCTGGATCAAGAACGCCGCCAAGGCAGGCACCCGGCTGATCGTGATGGACCCGCGGCGCGGCGACCTGGCGCGCCATGCCCACCGCTACCTGCAATTCAAGCCCGACACCGACGTGGCGATGCTCAACGCGCTGATGCACGTCATCGTCACCGAGGGGCTGGTGGACGAGCAGTTCATCGCCAGCCGCACGATCGGCTACGAGGAGTTGCGCAGGAACGTCGAGGGCTACAGCCCCGAGGCGATGGCGCCGATCTGCGGCATCGACGCCGAGACGCTGCGCTACGTGGCGCGCCTGTACGCCCGCTCGAAGGCGTCGATGATCCTGTGGGGCATGGGCGTGAGCCAGCACGTGCACGGCACCGACAACGCGCGCTGCCTGATCGCGCTGGCGCTGATGACCGGCCAGATCGGGCGCCCCGGCACCGGATTGCACCCGCTGCGCGGCCAGAACAACGTGCAGGGTGCGTCGGACGCGGGCCTGATCCCGATGATGCTGCCCGACTACCAGCACGTCTCCAGGCCCGACGTGCGGGCGCGCTTCGAGCAGGCCTGGCAGCTGCCCGCCGGCACGCTCGACGACCAGGTCGGCCTGACGGTCGTCGAAGTGATGCACGCGATCAAGCAGGGGCAGATCCGCGGCATGTACGTGCAGGGCGAGAACCCGGCCATGTCCGACCCCGACGCCCACCACGCGCGCGAGGCGCTGGCGGCACTCGACCACCTGGTGGTGCAGGACATCTTCCTCACCGAGACCGCGTATCTGGCCGACGTGATCCTGCCGGCCAGTGCCTTCCCCGAGAAGACCGGCACCTTCACCAACACCGACCGTCTGGTGCAGATGGGGCGCCAGGCCGTGCCGCCTCCGGGCGACGCACGCCAGGACCTGTGGATCATCCAGGCCATCGCCCAGCGCCTCGGGCTGCCGTGGCACTACGGACACGTCAGCGAGGTGTTCGACGAGATGCGCAAGACGATGCCCAGCATCGGCGGCATCACCTGGGAGCGCCTGGAGCGCGAGCATGCCGTCACCTACCCGTGCACGGCCGAAGGCGACCCGGGCCAGCCGGTGGTCTTCGTGCAGGAGTTTCCGCGCGAAGGCGGCAAGGCGCGTTTCGTGCCCGCCGACATCATCCCCGCGGCCGAGCGACCGGATGCCGACTACCCCCTGGTGCTGATCACCGGCCGGCAGCTCGAACACTGGCACACCGGCAGCATGACGCGCCGCGCCAGCGTGCTCGACGCCATCGAGCCCGATCCGACGGCCCTGGTGCACCCGCTCGACCTCGAGGCGCTGGGCGTGCGGCCCGGCGAACTGCTGACCATCGAGTCGCGTCGCGGCCAGGTCAGCCTGTACGCACGCGCCGACGACGGCATGCCGCGCGGTGCGGTGTTCGTGGCCTTCTGCTACTACGAGGCGGCGATCAACACCCTGACCAACGCGGCGCTCGACCCCTTCGCCAAGATCCCCGAGTTCAAGTACTGCGCCGTGCGCGTGCGCCCCGGCGGCCAGGCGCCCCGGCAGTCGAGCTACGGCGGAGGCCGGATCCTGGCGCCTTCGCATGCGTAGGAACCGCAACAAGAAGCACGGCGTCCGTGAGGACAATGCAGCGGTGGGGAGCCGCCCGAGGAGAAGCTAGATCATGTCCCTGAACAGCCCTGAATTCTGGGTCGCGCTGATGCAGATCATCGGCGTCAACATCGTCCTGTCCGGCGACAACGCCGTCGTCATCGCGCTGGCCGCGCGCAGCCTGCCGCCGCACCAGCAGAAGAAGGCGGTGGCCTGGGGCAGCGGTGCCGCGGTGGTGATGCGCATCGTGCTGACGATCATCGCCGTCGAGCTGCTGCGGCTCCCCTACTTGAAACTCATCGGCGCCGGCCTGCTGCTGTGGATCGCGCTGCAGCTGCTGTTGCCGGAGCACGATGGCGATGGTGCAACCGAGGCCAGCGGCAACCTGGCGTCGGCGATCAAGACGATCCTGGTCGCGGACCTGGTCATGAGCCTGGACAACGTGATCGCCGTGGCCGCGGCAGCCAAGGGCAGCATGGTGCTGCTGGTCGTCGGCCTGGCGATCTCCATCCCGCTGGTCGTCTTCGCGAGCACCCTGCTGCTCAACCTGATGAGCCGCTTCCCGATCATCATCACGCTGGGCGCGGCGCTGCTGGGCTGGGTGGCGGGCGAAATGGCGATCACCGACCCTGCCGTCAGGGACTGGATCGACGCCCACATGGCCTACCTCCACTACGTGGCGCCCGCCCTCGGCGCGGCTGGCGTGGTGGCCGTGGGCAAGTGGCTGGCCGCGAGGGCCGAGGAGAAGGCGCTGGCTGCCGCACACGCCGAGACGCCCGCGGCGCTGGCGGCCGGCGACGTCGGTGCACGTCGCATCCTGCTCGCGGTCGACGGCTCGGAACAATCGCAACGTGCGGTGGAGCGGGCACTGGAGCTCAGCAAGGAGTCGTCCAACGGCGTCGAGATCCACCTTGCCAACGTGCAACCGTCCGTGCCGGGCGATGCATCCGGCTTCGTCAGCAAGCAGGCATTGCACGGCTTCCACCACGAGCGGGCCGAGGGCGCGCTGCATGCCGCGCGCGAACGTCTGCAGCAGGCCGGGATCCGCTTCATGGAACACGAGCTGGTGGGCACCACCGGCCTGGAAATCGCCGAACTGGCGCGCAACCAGGGCTGCGAGTTGATCGTGATGGGTACGCGCGGCCTGAGCGCGTCGATGTCGGCCTTGCTGGGGTCGAACTCGCAGGACACCATCGAGCACGCCGGCGTGCCGGTGATGGTCGTCAAGTGACAGGCAGCGGCGGCCGGCGCGACCGGCCGCCACTGCGGCATCGCGGGCCTAGTCGACCAGGGCCAGCGCGATACCGACGCCCGAGGTGACGAACGCCGGGATCAGCCAGCGCGGCGCCGATGCCTGCATGGATCCAGCCGCCTTGCCCTCACGGGCCTGGTCGAGTCCGGCTCGGCGCGCGTCCATCGCGACGAGCTCGCTGCCGTAGCGCACACGCATGCGCTGCACCATCACGTCGACCGGCGCCTTGGCAATCATCGTCTCGACAGTGCCGCGCGGCGCCAACGCCCACAAGGGCTGCAACTCGGCGAACAGGTCCCGCGCCCAGCGCTGGCGGAACTGCTCGCGGCTGGCGTGGTTGAGGAACCGTCCGACGTGATGGGTGAGCTTTGGGGCACAAGCCACCAGGATCACGCGTCCTGGCGCGCAGGACTGCATCAGCGGCTGCAGCGCCAGGCGCGCCGCAGCCGCGTCGTCGATGAAGAGGGCGACTTGTCGCATGGTCGTCTCCAACGGTCACCTCAGGCCGCTGAGGTCTCGCGTACTTCGTTCGAACGCAGCCGCGCGGCGTAGGCCCCCGCGGCCAGCACCCCGGCCACGACGGTCGCATAGATCGCCAGGCGCGCTGCAAGGCTCTCGTCGAACACGCTGTCGAGCAGTGGTTCGCCGACGATCATCTTGGCGGCCGTGAAGGCGAGCACGGCGGCACCGAGCTGGATCACGATCGGGAAGCGTTCCACCAGCTTGAGAACCACGCTGCTGCCCCAGATCACGATCGGAATGCTGATCAGCAAGCCAGCCACGACGAGCCCGAAATCACCGTGCGCGGCACCAGCCACGCCTAGCACGTTGTCCACGCCCATCAGGGCGTCGGCGATGATGATGGTCTTCATGGCACCCCAGAAGGTACTCGCAGCGGGACCGTCATGGCCGCCTTCCTCGGCGGGGGCGATCAGCTTGTAGGCGATCCAGATCAGCCCCAGGCCGCCGACCAGCATCAGGCCAGGGACCTTGAGCAGCCACACGACGCCGATCGTCATGGCCGAGCGCACCACGATGGCGCCCACCGTGCCGAACAGGATGGCCTTCTTCTGCAGGTGAGCGGGCAGGTTGCGGGCCGCCAGTGCGATCACGATGGCGTTGTCGCCCGCGAGGACGAGGTCGATCAGGATGATGGCCCCGAGGGCCGAGAACCAGGCAGCAGAGAACAGTTCCACGAGAGCTCCTTCGCGCGTGTCGATGACACGCCACGCGAGGTCGCCCAGAAACGCCAGCCGCACGCGGACGCCTCCGGGCCACCGCGCATAGCGGGTGGCACGAAGGTCTTGCTCGGCTGGAGTGTGTTGTTCTTGCCCAGACGGCCGGAAGCGATGCTTCGTATTGACGGCCGTCTGATCCGCTTGGCGCCGGGGACGCACGCGTCGCCGGACCACGGAGGAGCTACTCCCCTTCAGGGCCCGAATTCAACCACAACTCGAACGCGTGCGCTCGGCGGGAATCCACGGAGCCGCCGTCAGCCAGGCTGCCGTCTGACTTCCATCACGCCGTTGGTCGTGACCTCGCCGTAGACGGCGGCATCCTTGTGCGCGAAGTGCAGCACGAGGCGCCCCGCCTGATGGCGCACGAGCCGGTTGGCCCCGATGCCCAGCGCGACCAGCACCAGGCCGCCCGGGCCCTGCCCGGCCAGGGCAAGCGCGGCGCCCAGGCAGATGAGCGAGAACGACACGGCGTTGACACGCGTGCGGTGCACGATGTAAGGGCGTGCCAGCGTGGGGTTGACGACCACGCGAAAGCGACCGCGGGGCAGGCCCTCGCGGAACTCGTCGTACGGCACGAAAGGGACGCGGTCGTCGGTCGGTTCGGCGCTCACGCGCGGCAGTCTACGTGAGACGGCCGCTGCGGCCCCAGGCTCAGGCCGCGGCGGCGTGCGCCACCATTGGCACGCTCGAAGCTGCCGATCCGCCGCCCGGCAGCGGCTGCAGGCGCACCTGGCCGTGGTCGTCGGCCATGCGGTGCGCCAGCAGCTTGACCAGCGCATGCACCGCATCGATGTGCGGGGTGGGCGTGCCGGTCAGGCGCCCCAGTTCGACGACGGCGCCGACCAGCGCGTCGATCTCGGGCTCGCGGCCGGCTTCCACGTCCTGCAGCATCGAGGTCTTGTGGCGCCCGACCTTCTCGGCGCCGGCGATGCGCTTTTCCAGCGACACGCGGAACCTGATGCCGAGCTTGTGGGCGATCGCCTGCGCCTCGCGCATCATCGCGGCGGCCAGCTCGCGCGTGGCCGGGAACCGGCAGATGTCGAGCAGCGTGCCGTGCGAGAGCGCGCTGATCGGATTGAACGTCAGGTTGCCCCACAGCTTGAGCCACATCTCGGCGCGCAGGTCTTCCAGCACCGGGGCCTTGAAGCCCGCGCGCTCGAAGCACGCGGACACGCGCTGCGCGCGCTCGCTGATCGTGCCGTCGAGCTCGCCGAGCGGAAAGCGGTCCCCCTCGATGTGGCGCACCACGCCTGGCGCGGTCAGCTCGGAGGCCGGGTAGACGACGCAGCCGAGGATGCGCCTGGCCTCGATGCCGGCGAACAGGGCGCCGTGCGGGTCGACGCTGCGCACCACCGTGCCGGCCAGCGCCCCGCCGTGGCGGTGGAAGTACCAGAACGGGATCCCGTTCTGCATCGGCACGATCACGGTGTCAGGACCGATCAGGTGGTGCAGCGACGGCAGCACGGCCTCCACCTGATGCGCCTTCATGGCCAGCACGACGATGTCCTGCGGCCCTGCGGCGGCGTAGTCGTCGGTGGCCTTCACGCTGCGCGCGACGTGCACGCTGCCGTCGCTCATCACGAGCTGGACGCCGCGCCGCCGGATCGCCTCGAGATTGGCGCCGCGCACCAGGAACGTGACGTCCTCGCCTGCCAGCGCGAGGCGCGCCCCCAGGTAGCCGCCGATGGCGCCGGCCCCGATGATTCCGATCTTCATGTCCAAGCTTCCTTTGCAGACTGTGATTCCATGGCCGGTGCCGGCGTCTGGAAGACGCACGGTGGCGGACCTTTCGCGTGCGGCCACGGCGCCGTGGCCACGCGACCAGTGTGGCGGGCCTCAGAACCCCGTCTCGCCCCAGCGCGCGTCGGCCCAGCCGTAGCGCGGCAGCACGGGCGTCGTGCAACGGCTCATCGCGTGCTGCGCACGGCCCTTGGCAGCGAGGATGGCGTCGACCAGGAACCCGGCATCGTAGGCACGCAGCAGATGCGCCTGCTCCGCCTCGAGATAGCGCTGGACGCGACGCCGCTCGCAGGGCTCGGCACACAGCGCGTCGTAGGTGGCACCGTCCCAGTGCCAGCGCAGGCCGAGTTCGTGGAAGGCCGCATTGAAGGCGCTGCGCTCGAGATCGGCATCGGGGGTCTCGATCGGGCGGGGGGACAGCATGGCAGGCTCCTGAAGGCGGATTGAGGTGAACGTTGGAGCCATCGTAGGCAGGGCAATCGATAAATAACAATTAAAGTATTTGATAAAATCCATCATTCAAAAGTGATGGATCGGAGCCCGATGCGACACGCCACGCTGCGGCAGCTCAAGGTTTTCGAGGCCGTGGCCCGGCTGTCCAGCTACTCCCGTGCGGCCGAGGAACTGCACCTGACGCAGCCCGCGGTGTCGACACAGATCCGCAAGCTCGAGGGGCATGCCGGGCTGCCGCTGTTTGAGCAACTGGGCAAGAAGATCTTCCTCACCGCGGCCGGCCAGGAATTGCTGCACCACAGCCACCTGATCATCCAGCAGTTCGAGCAGGCAGAGGCCGCGATGACGCACTTCAAGGGCGTGTCGGGCGGGCGCCTGAACGTCGACGTGATCAGTGCGGGCGACTACTTCCTGCCCAGCGTGCTGGTCGCTTTCGCGCGCCGGCACGAGGGCGTCAAGATCAACCTTTCGGTGCACAGCCGGCGCGAGCTGCTGTCACGCCTGAGCGAGAACCTCACCGACCTGGCGGTCATGGTGCGCCCCCCGGAGGACGCGGACACGGTGGCCGAGCCCTTCGCGCCGCATCCCTACGTGATGGTGGCGCCGCCCGGTCATCCGCTGGTGGCCGAGCGTGCGATCCCGCTGGCGCGCGTGGTGCGCGAGCCCTTCATCCTGCGCGAGCCGGGCTCCGATACGCGGCATTCGATGATCGACGCGCTGGGGCGGCATGCCGCGCAGCTCAACGTCGTGCTCGAGGTGAAGAGCACCGAGACGATCAAGCAGGCGGTGGCTGCCGGCATGGGCGTGGCCTTCCTGTCGGGCCACACGGTGAGCCGCGAACTGCGCGACGGCAGCCTCGCGGTGCTCGACGTGCAGGGCTTCCCCGTGAGGCTTCACTGGTACCTGGTGTCGCGCCGCAACAAGCGCCTGCCGCCGGTGGCGCAGGCCTTCCGCGCGTTCCTGCTGGCCGAAGGGGAGGCGCTGCTCGAGCGCGTGGTGCCCCTGCCGCGCGCCGCGACGGCGGCGCTTGCGAGGCGGGGCAAGCCGCGCGCCGGCGCCAAGCGGCCCGGTCAGGCGAAACCGCGCCAGACCATGTAGCCGGCCACGGCGTAGAGCAGCACGGCGAACAGGCGCTTGAAGGTGCGCACGTCGGTGGCATGCGCGGTGCGTGCGCCCAGTGGCGCCACCAGCACGCTGGCCGCGGCCACCACCGCCAGGGCCGGCAGGTAGAGGTAGCCCACCGCACCGGGCAGCGAGGGCGGCAGCGACCAGCCGCCGATGACGTAGCCCAGCGTGCTCGCCAGCGCGATCGGGAAGCCGAGCGCCGCCGCAGTGCCCACGGCGTGGTGAATGGGCACGTTGCACCAGGTCATGAAGGGCACGGACAGGAAGGCACCGCCCGCGCCGACCAGGCTCGACAGCGCACCGATGCCGGTGCCCACCGCGCCCAGGCCCACCGGACCGGGCAGCGGGCGCGCGGCGCGGGGCTTGCGATCGAGCAGCATCTGGGTGGCCGAGTAGCCGATGAACAGCGCGAACACGATGCCCAGGGCCGGGCCCCTGATGAGCGCGAACAGGCCGGCGCCCGAGAGCAGGCCGCCCACCAGGATGCCCGGCGCCATCGTGCGGGCGATGTCCCATCGCACGGCGCCGCGCGCATGGTGCGCACGCACGCTCGACAGCGAGGTGAAGGCGATGGTGGCCATTGCGGTGGCGATGGCCGTCTTCAGGGCCAGCTCGCCGCGCATGCCCTGCTGCACCAGCAGCGTCGACAGGAACGGCACCTGGATCATGCCGCCGCCGATGCCCAGCAGCCCGGCCAGGTAGCCGGTCACCGCGCCCATCAGCAGCAGTTCGAGGACGAAGACGGTGTCGATGATGCGTCCGCCCTCAGCCGAGCAGCCGCGTGATGAACTTCCACTCCGCGGCACTCACCGGCGTGATGGACAGTCGATTGCCCTTCTGCAGCAGCCGCATGCCCGACAGCGCGGGGTGCTCGCGCAGCTCGGGCAGGGGCAGCAGGCGGGTCTTGCGCACCAGTTCGACGTCGACGTGGAACCAGCGCGGCGCGGCGCGCGTGGCCTTGGGGTCGAAGTACTTGCTCGAGGTGTCGAACTGCGTCTCGTCCGGGTAGGCCTCGGAGCACACGCGGGCCAGGCCCGCCACGCCGGGCTGCGCGCACGACGAGTGGTAGAAGAGCACGCCGTCGCCGATGCGCATGTCGTCGCGCATGTAGTTGCGCGCCTGGTAGTTGCGCACGCCGAACCAGTGCACGCGCCCTTCGCGCGCGAGGTCGTCGATCGAGACCTCGTCGGGCTCGGACTTCATCAACCAGTAGGCCACGGTGGCGTCGGGGAAGCTGAGGGCAAGGTGTCCACCGCGCCCCACGGGCCGCATTCCTGAACCCAGGGTGAAGTTCAGGTGGGCGAGGTCAGCCTGGCTTCGGGTTCATCTGACGCGAGACGATCACACCAGCCAGGCGATGTTCCAAGCCCTTGCTCAAAGAGCATCGGTTCAAGGAAATATAAAACCCGCGCGAACGCGGTGGACGCGACCATTCTAGGGGCGCGGCGCGCGCCGCGGGGGTCAAAGGAGATGGCCGTCGTGACCGAGTGCCGCGTCGATGCGTGCCACCAGGGCGTCGATCTGTGCGTCGGGTGTGGCGCCTGCGGACTCGCCGACGCTGCGCGCGCGCGCCGGCGGCTGTTCGACGAGCTGGTAGGCGAGGTTGAGCGCCGCCAGCACGGCCATGCGCTCGCGTGCCTTGACCTTGCCGGCGTCGCGGATGGCGCTCATCTCGCGGTCCACCGCGGCCACCGCGGCATGCAGCGCCGCCTCGCCATCGTCCGGGCAGGCCAGCAGGTAGCTCTGGCCCAGGATCGTCACCTCGACCTGCTTCACGACTCGCCTCCCGTGTGCTCGCCGGCGGGCAGGCGCTCGAGCAGCGCGTCGACGCGCGCCCTGGCAGCGCCCAGACGCGAGCGCAGGCTGTCGCGCTCGTTCGTCAGGACCTTGAGCTGTTCGCGCAGCAGTTCATTGGTGCGCTCGAGTTCTTCGTGACGCAGCAGCAGGCGATCGATGCGCGCGGCGAGGTCTTGCAGCGTGGCCATGGGGCGGGGCTCGAAGGGGTGGCCCGATTATGCGGCCCGCTCCGCCCCTGTTACGATCCCGCTGTTGGTGCCTGCGTCACGGTTTCACGCCGGACGCGGGGTAAACGGGAATCGGGAGGCCGGATCGCGACGCGACGAGGCCAACCCGAGCTGCCCCCGCAACGGTAAGCGCACGGGCGCGACGGCTGATCGCCGAAGTGCCCCGCTCGTGTCCATCGGCCACTGGAGCAGCAGTTCGCTCTGGGAAGGTCTGCACGGGTTGCTGCGCCAGCCCGGATACCGGCCAACGGGGCGGTGCGCGTCTGCGGGCGTGCACCATGAGGTGGGCGCCTGCGGGGAAGCGGGCGTGCACATGTCACTCGCATTCCTCCCATGATCCGTTCATCTTGCATGCCGTGCGTGGCACTCGCACTGGTCGGCTGCGCCTTGGGCGCGTCGGCACAATCCGATCCTGATCAACGCGTCGTCGTCACTGCCGCGCGCGTCGAGCAGGCGCTGCCCGACGCACTGCCCTCCACCCGTGTGGTCACGCGCACCGAAATCGCGGCCAGCGGCTCGAGCGACCTGCCCGGCCTGTTGCGTGCCTTGACCAGCATCGACGTCGCCCAGGCAGGGCCGCTCGGTGCGCAGGCGTCGCTCTTCCTGCGCGGGGCCGACAGCCGCCAGACCCTGGTGCTGGTCGACGGCGTGCCGTTCGCGCGCGCCGACTTCGGCAGCGCCTCGTGGCAGTACCTGCCGTTGGAACAGATCGAGCGCATCGAGATCGTGCGCGGCAACCATTCGAGCGTCTACGGCGCCCAGGCCATCGGCGGCGTGGTGCACGTGATCACGCGCCGCGCCGACGCGCCCAGTCTGACGCTGGGCCTCGGCACGCAGGGTACGCAGCATGCCGCTGCCGCGGCGGGCCATCGCTTCGGCGAGGGGGCCACGGCGACCGTGGTGTCCGGTTCGCTGTCGCTGCGTCGCACCGACGGCTTCTCGGCGCGCGATCCGGCGGTCGACCCCACCGTCAACACCGACCGCGACCCGTCGCGCCAGGCCGGAGCAGGCCTGCGCGTGGATCAGGGCTGGGCGAACGGTCATCGCACGCAGCTGAGCTTCACCGCCAGCCGCACGCGCAGCGCCTACGACGGTTACACGCCGGACCTGGAGGACATGCTGACCACGCGCGTGAGCGCCCTCGCGCTGACGACTCGCCACGCGCTGGCGCGCGGCTGGACGCTGCAGGCCGAGGCCGGCCAGACGCGCGAGCGCTTCGACGATCCCACCAACGTCTACGTGCCGCGAGGCGACAACCGCGTGCGCAACCTCGTGGCCACGCTCGGCTGGGACGCGACGCCGGGGCAGGCGTGGCAGCTCGGGCTGGAGTCGCGGCGCGACCGCTACGACGACCCGTTCGCCGGCGTGCGCGAGCGCAGCACCGACAGCGTGCGCGTCGGTGGGCAGGGCCGCGTCGGCGACGCGGGGCGCTGGCAGGCCCACCTGCGGCGCGATCACAGCGCGGCCTTCGGCAGCGCAAGCACGGGGATGCTTGCGCTGTCGCACGCGGTGGCGGCCGAATGGACCACGAGCGTGCAGGCCTCCAGCGGGTTCTCGGCGCCGTCGTTCCTCGACGAGGCCTATGCCGCGCCGGGCGCGGCCCTGCGTCCCGAGCGCTCGCGGCAGGCGGAACTGGCCCTGCGCTGGGCCCGCGGCACGTCCAGCGTGCGTGCTGCGCTGTTCGTGCAGCGCCAGCGCGACCGCATCGACTACGACTTCGCAGCGGGCGGTTACGTCAACATCGCGCGCGCCAGGAACAAGGGCCTCGAGCTGATGGGCGAGTGGCCGCTCGGACCGGGGCGCCTGGGTGCCGAGCTGACGTTGCAGGATCCGCGCAACGCCGACACCGACGCGGGCCTGCCGCGACGGTCGAAACAGGCCGCGGTGCTGCACTGGAACGGCGAGGTCTCGGGCTGGGCGCCGCGCGTGGCGCTGCGCCATGTCGGCAGCCGGCGCGACAGCAGCTTCACCGACGACGTGCTGCCGCGGCGCACGACGCTGGCACTCGGCCTGGGCCGGGAGGTGGTGCCCGGATGGCGCGTGCTGCTGGCCATCGACAACGCCACCGACTCGCCCCGTCCCGAGGCCTTCGGCTACACGGCACCGCCGCGCAGCGCTCAGCTGTCGCTGCAGGCAACGCTGCGCTAGGCAGCGTGAACGGGCCCTGGAACACCCACGATGCCGCTCACCGCAGCCCGTCTCGCGGCGCTCGCCACCGCGCTGGCCCTGGCCACGGGGCTGCTGATCGCGCTGGCGCTGGCACTGGGCCCTGCGGGGCTGGATCCGGAGCTGGTGCGCACGCTGCGCGCCCCGCGCGTGGCGGCTGCGGCGGGCGTGGGCGCGCTGCTGGCGCTGTCGGGCCTGGCGATGCAGACGCTGCTGCGCAATCCACTGGCCGACCCCTATGTGCTGGGCACCTCGGGCGGCGCAGCGGTGGGCGCGCTGCTGGCGCTGATGGTGGGCGCCGCGATGGCGTTGGGCGCGACGCTGGGGGCGGTGGCGGCGGGCGCGCTGCTGCTGTGGCTGGCGCGGCGCGCCCTGGCCGCGGCCGATGATGCCTCGCCGCGGCTGATCCTCGCCGGCGCGATGCTGGCGGCCATGTTCGGCGCGCTGGCCACGCTGCTGCTCACCCTCACGCCCGACCAGCGCCTGCGCGGCGCCATCTTCTGGCTGGTGGGTGACCTCTCCGGGGCCGACGACGGCGGGCGCGCGCTCGCCGCCGCCGCGTTGTTCGTGGCCTGGTTCGCGTGGCGCGAACGGGCGCTCGACCGACTGCTGCTGGGCAGCGTGGCGGCGCACCTGCTGGGCGAACCGGTGCGCCGCCTGCGCATCGAGCTGCTGCTGGGCGCGTCGTGCGCCGCGGCACTCGCGGTGGCCAGCGCGGGCGCCATCGGTTTCGTCGGCCTGGTGGTGCCGCATGCCCTGCGCCTGGCGGGCGTGCAGCGCACGCGCGACCTGGCGCTGCTGGTGCCGCTGGGCGGCGCTGCACTCGTGGTGGGGGCCGATCTGCTGGCGCGCACGGTGGCGATGCCCATCGAGCTGCCCGTGGGCGCCGTGATGGCGCTGCTCGGTGCACCGACCTTCGTCGCCTTCCTCGCGCGGAGGGGGCGATGACCGGCGCCGCCGCGCTGCTGGAGACGCGGAGCCTGGCGCTCCGCGCGGCCGGCCGTGTGCTGGTCGAAGGGCTCGACTGGACCGTGCGGCCCGGCGAGCGCTGGTGCGTCGTGGGGCGCAATGCCGCTGGCAAGAGCACGCTGCTGCGTGCGCTGGCGGGCGTGGGGGAGGTTGGCGTGCACGCGCACGGCGAGGTCGTGTGGCAGGGTCGCGCGCAGCGGCGCTGGTCCGCGCTCGATGCGGCCGCGCTGCGCGCCTTCATGCCGCAGCAGGCCGCCGACCGCTTTCCGATCACCGTGGCGCGCCTGCTCGAGCTGTCCGTGGTGCGGCCGGCCCACGATGTCGCATCGGTGCTCGCCGCGCTGGACATTGCAGCCCTCGCGCCGCGCCCGGTGCTCGAGTTGTCGGGGGGGGAGCGCCAACGGGTGGCGCTCGCGCAGGCAGTGCTGCAAGGCGCGCCCCTGGTGTTGCTCGACGAACCGGTGGCCTTCCAGGACCCGGCGCATCAGGCACAGGTGGCGCGCTGGCTCGTGGGCGGATTGCCGGCGGACCTGGCGCTGGTCGTCTCGGCGCACGATGTCAACTGGATCGCCCGCGTGGCCACCCACGTGCTCGCGCTGCTGCCCGACGGCCGCTGCGTGCAGGGCGAAGCGTCGGCGCTGCTCGACGCACGCGTGCTGGAGCAGGTCTACGGCTGTGCCTGGCGCGAGGTGGGCGGCGTGTGGATCGCCGACTGAAGTCCGGCTTCGCGCGGCGTGCTCAGAACGTCATGTCGACCGTATCGTCGGCCTCGCTCGATTCGATGTCGTTGCCGGCGAAACCGGCCGTGAAGCTGTAGCTCGCTGGCGTCGCACCCTTGAGCGGATCGTCCGCGGCGTTGGCGTACTTGAGGTCGTAGGGCCCGTCGCCGTGGATCTCCAGCACGGTCACGTCCTTCGTGAACACGAACTGGGCCGCCTGCGCGGGCAGGTGGTAGTAGTCGCCGGGCTTGATCGCGAACGCCTTCTTCTTGTCGAGCGTCTGGCTGTTGGCGACGAACAAGGTGCCCGAGACGACGGTCACGTCCATGTCGCGGCTGTGGGAGTGCAGCGGGATGCGGTAGTTCGCCGGGAGCTGCAACCGGATCACGTAACGACCACTTGCCTGCGGCGTGCCTTGCAGCAATGCGGCCTTGGCGCCGGCGGGCAGGCCCGGCGGCGCCGCGCTCCAGCGAATGCTCTTGGCGCGCACCAGCAACTGGCCCTCCGCCTTCGCGAAGGTGGACGCGGGGGGGTCGTTGCGACCGCAGCCCGGCAGGGCCGTAGCGATGACCAGCGCCACGGCGAAGCCCCGTGTCAAGCCAGGCCACTGGCGCGTCGTGCAGACCCTTGTCTTGCTCATGTTCGTCCTCCATTGCGTTGGGGCGGCGAACGGCGCCCACCGTCGCAGGCCGGCTCGCGCGTCGCTGCGTGCAAGCCCGCGGGGTCGCCTCCCTGCTCTGCGCTGGGCGCCCGGTCCGGCGTATCGAGGCCGTGTTCGTCGGGTGTGGCGCGCGTGGATGCTAGCCCTGCGCGTCGCGCTGCGACTCGGGGCTGACCCTCTGCAGCGGGTCTTCCCCCTAGATTGCCGACGCGCGGTCGGGTGTCAGCGCGCTGCGTCGATCGCGCGGCACAGCCGTTCGGCACCTTCGACGAAGCGCGGCCCCATGCGGCCCACCAGGTCGCCGTCGATGCGGGCCCATTGGCCGCGCCGCACGGCACTGACGCCGCCGAAACGCTGCCAGAGCGCCCGGTCGCGCACGGCGTCCTGCGGCGGGCCCGAGGTGGCGATCAGCTGCGGGTCGGCGGCCACGGCGGCCTCCCAGCTCACGGTTGGCGTGAGCAACGGCAGGTCGCCGAACACGTTGACGCCGCCGCAGGTGTGCATCGCCTCGCTGATCAGGTGCTCGCGGTTCACCGTCATCAGCGGTTCGTGCCAGAGCTGCCAGAACACGCGCACCGCCGGGCGCTGGCGGTATTGCGCGGCGAGCGCCTGCCAACGGCCCTCGAACTGGCGGGCCGCAGTCTCGGCCGTGGCCGCATGCCCGAGCAGCGCGCCCAGCCGGCGCAGCGTGTCCGGGATGCCCTGGGCGCGGCGGATCTCGCTTTCGTACACCGTGAGGCCCAGGCTGCGCAGGCGGGCCTTGTGACGCTCGTTGAGGCCGCTGCTCCAGACCAGCACCAGGTCGGGTCGCAGCTGGACGATGCGTTCGAAGTCGATCGCGTGGGCGTCGCCGACCACCGGCAGCGCGCGCGCGGCGGCGGGATGGTCGGAGTAGCGCATCGCGCCCACCATCGCCGCACCGCCGCCGGCGGCGTAGGCGAGCTCGGTCAGGTGCGGGGCGAGACTGACGACGCGCTGCGCAGGCGCGGCCAGCGCGACGGTGTGACCGCCATCGTCGACCGCACTGACCCCGGCGCTCGCGGCCGGGCACGCCCAGGGCAGCCCTGCCGCGCATGCGGCAACACACAACGCACGGCGCCAGCGCTTCACGGCGCGGGCGTCTTCGGCTGGAAGGCGCACTGGCGCGCCACGCCGCATTGCCAGCACAGGGGTTTGCGGGCCTGGCAGATGTAGCGGCCGTGCAGGATCAGCCAGTGGTGCGCATCGACGCGGAACTCGTCGGGCACCACCTCGAGCAGGCGCGACTCCACCTCGGCCGGCGTGCGTCCCGGCGCCAGGCCGGTGCGGTTGGCGACGCGGAAGATGTGCGTGTCCACCGCGATCGTCGGCTCCCCGAACGCGACGTTGAGCACGACGTTGGCCGTCTTGCGTCCGACGCCGGGCAGGGCTTCGAGCGCAGCGCGCTCGCGCGGCACGGTGCCGCCGTGGCGTTCGACCAGCAGGCGGCAGGTCTCGTGCAGGTGCCGGGCCTTGTTGCGGTACAGGCCGATGGTGCGGATGTGTCCGGCGATGCCGTCGGCGCCCAGCGCGAGCATGCGCGCCGGCGTGGGTGCAATGGCGAACAGGCGGCGGGTCGCCTTGTTCACGCTCACGTCCGTGGCCTGGGCCGACAGCAGCACGGCGGCCAGCAGTTCGAACACGCTGCTGTACTGCAACTCGGACGCCGGATGCGGATTGGCCACGCGCAGCGTGGCGAAGAACGCGCGGACGTCAGCCGTGTTCATGGCGTGGTGCTGCGGCGTGCCGCGCGTTCGCGCGCGCGCTGCACCGCGGCTTCGACCAGCGCGCGCTTGCGTTCCAGGGCGGCCGGGTCCGAGAGCGCGCTGGCGGCGGCCAGGTCGGCCAGCTTGGCCTCGGCCTTGGCGGCCAGGCGCTCCTCGTTCTCGCGCGCCGCGCGTTCGAGGCGCCGTGCGCGGGCGCGGTAGCGCGCGCGGGCGTCGTCGGCCCGTGTCGCGCTCCAGGCCGCCCAGCCGCTGCGTCCGGGGGTGGCCGGCTCGACCACGATGCAGTCGACCGGGCAGGCCGGCAGGCACAGCTCGCAGCCGGTGCACTGTGCCTCGATCACGGTGTGCATGACCTTGGGGGCGCCCACGATGCAGTCCACCGGGCAGGCCTTGATGCACAGCGTGCAGCCGATGCACCAGTCCTCGTCGATGAACACCACGCTGCGCGGGCCTTCGACGCCGTGCGCGCCCGACAGCGGCAGCACGGCGCGGCCGGTCAGCGCGGCGAGCCGGGCGATGCCTTCGGCGCCGCCCGGCGGGCACTGGTTGATCGCGGCCTCGCCCGAGGCGATGGCCTCGGCATAGGCGCGGCAGTCGGCGTAGCCGCAGCGCGTGCACTGCGTCTGCGGCAGCGCGGCGTCGAGGCGGTCGGCGAGCGTCGGGTCGGGCACGCGCCGATTATCGGCGGCGCGCCTTGGCGGCAGCCTTGCGCGGGGCACGCCGCGCCTGCGTCGGCAGCGGGCCGCTGCCGTACTTGGCGATGAAGGCCTGCACCTGCGGGTAGACCTGCTCGCGCCAGCGGCGTCCCGAGAAGATGCCGTAGTGGCCCGCCCCTATCGCGTCGTAGTGGAACTGGCGCGCCTTCGGAATGCCGCTGCACAGCCCGTGCGCGGCGCGCGTCTGGCCGGCGCCGGAGATGTCGTCGAGCTCGCCCTCGACCGTCAGCAGCGCACTGCTCGTGATGTCCTGCGGCCGCACCAGCTCGCCGCGCACGCGCCAGGTGCCGTTGACCAGCGCGAAGTCCTGGAACACCGTCTTGATGGTGTCGAGGTAGTACTCGGCAGGCATGTCGAGCACGGCGTTGTACTCGTCGTAGAACTGGCGGTGGCCCTCGGCGCTCTCCTCGTCGCCGCGCACCAGGTCGAGGAAGTAGTCGTAGTGCGACGAGAGGTGGCGGTCCGGATTCATGGCCACGAAGCCGCTGTGCTGCAGGAAGCCGGGGTACACGCGGCGCTGCGCGCCCGGGTAGTTCGGCGGCACGCGGTAGATCACGTTGTGCTCGAACCACTCGTGGCTCTTGTTCATCGCCAGGTTGTTGACCGCGGTGGGTGAGCGGCGGGCATCGATCGGGCCGCCCATCATCGTCAGCGTGCGTGGCGTGAACTCGCCGCGGCTGGCCAGCAGCGACACGGCCGCGAGCACCGGCACGGTGGGCTGGCACACCGAGATCACGTTGACCGCCGGGCCGATCAGGCGGATGAACTCCTGCACGTACTCGACGTAGTCATCGAGGTGGAAGGGCCCCTGGTCGACCGGCACCATGCGCGCGTCGGTCCAGTCGGTGATGTAGACCTTGTGGTGGTGCAGCAGGCTCTTGACCGTGTCGCGCAGCAGGGTCGAGTGATGTCCCGACAGCGGCGCCACCACCAGCACCGGCGGCTGGTCCTTCATGGTCGCCAGCGCGTGCGGGTTGTCCGTGAAGCGCTTGAAGCGCAACAGGCGGCAGAAGGGCTTGGCCATCGCCACCTGCTCCTGGACCGCGACCTGCACGCCATCGACCTCGGCGCTGGTGATGCCGAACTCGGGCTTCTCGTACTCCTTGGCCAGGCGGTGCACCAGGTCGAAGCCCGCGGCCACGCGCTGGGCCAGCGGGCCATGGGCGAACGGCGAGAGCGGATGGTTGTACAGCTTGGACGAGGCGCTGGCGAATTCCGCAAAGGGCGCCAGCATCGCGCGCTGGGTCTCGTAAAGCTGGTAAAGCATCGAACGCCCCTCGATTGGTGCAATGCAGCAATTGTGCCGCGACCGCGCCGATCGCGAGCACGCGAAAACGCGTACTTCCCGGGCGGAATTTGATCCGGGCCCATGGTGGGCCCGGTGCCTTACATGACCTTTGCGATCGCGGCGGCCACCGCATCGAGGTTGCCGGCATTGAGCGCGGCCACGCAGATGCGGCCGGAATCGACGCCGTAGACGCCGAACTCGCTGCGCAGACGCTGCATCTGGGCCGCGCTGAGGCCGGAATAGCTGAACATGCCCTGCTGGCGCGCGATGAACGACATGTCCTGCCTCACGCCCGCGGCGGCCAGCTTCTCGACCAGCGCCTTGCGCATGGCCCGGATCCGGGTGCGCATGCCGGCCAGTTCGTCCTCCCACTGCGCACGCAGCGCGGGGGTCGCGAGCACGGTGGCGACGATCTGCGCGCCGTGGGTCGGTGGATTGGAGTAGTTGGTGCGGATCACGATCTTGAGCTGCGACAGCACGCGCGCGGCCTCCTCGGGCGAGGCGCAGACGACCGACAGCGCGCCGACGCGCTCGCCGTACAGCGAGAAGCTCTTGGAGAACGAGGTGGCGACGAACAGGTCGATGCCGCTGGCGACGAACTTGGCCACCGCGGCGCCGTCCTCGGCGATGCCCTGGCCGAAGCCCTGGTAGGCCATGTCGAGGAAGGGCAC
>DASTJE010000209.1:0-15176 GCA_035716845.1 Burkholderiaceae bacterium | reverse complement strand
CCACGCCGGGCAAGGCTGGCGCCTTCGTCTCCGCGGCCGCCGCGTCGCCGAGCGTGCCCTGGGCCCGCCCCCACCCGGGGACGGCCAGGGCCGGGGCGGCAAGCAGGTGGCGGCGCGTGAGCTTCACGGCGCGAAGGCTACAGCTTCTCGGTCTCGCCGGCGCGCGGCTGCCACTTCATCAGGCGGCGCTCGATGCGCCCGACGGCATCGTCGAGCAGCAGCGCGAAGCCGGTCAGCACCAGGATGCCGGCCATCACGGTGTTGATGTCGAAGGTGCCCTCGGCCTGCAGGATCAGGTAGCCCACGCCCTGCGAACTGCCAAGGTACTCGCCGACCACAGCACCGACGAAGGCCAGGCCGACGCTGGTGTGCAGCGAGCTGAAGACCCAGCTCGTGGCGCTGGGCAGGTAGACATGGCGCAGCAGCTGCCGCTGGCTCGCGCCCAGCATCCGCGCGTTGGCCAGCACCACCGGGCTCACCTCCTTGACGCCCTGGTAGACGTTGAAGAAGACGATGAAGAACACCAGCGTGACGCCCAGCGCCACCTTGCTGGCGATGCCCAGACCGAACCAGACCGCGAAGATCGGCGCCAGGATGATGCGTGGCATCGAGTTGGCGGCCTTGATGTAGGGCTCGAGGATGGCGCTGGCGGTGGGCGCGAGCGCCAGCCACAGGCCCAGCGCGAGCCCGAGCACCGAGCCGACGCCGAAGGCGAGCACCGTCTCGACCAGCGTCACCGCGAGGTGGCGGTAGATGTCGGCCTCGGTGACGAACCAGCGCCAGATGCGCGAGGCCACCACCAGCGGCTCGCCGAAGAAGAAGGCCGCCTGCCGGTCGTTGTCGAACATGACGTTGGGCAGCAGGCCGGGTGCGGTCATCAGGTACCAGAACACGAGCACCGCCACCAGCACGCCGAGTTGCCACCAGCGGATGTTGTGCGGGCCGGGCGAGAGCTTCATGGGCATGGGCCTGCGGTCAATGCGCCTTGGCCTGCAGCTGCTGCGCATAACCCTTGAGCACCTCGTCGCGCAGCACTTCCCAGACCGCGCCGTGCAGCTCGAGGAAGCGCGGGCTCATACGGATCTCGGCCACGTCGCGCGGGCGCGGCAGGTCGACGGTGAACTCGCCGATCGGGCGCGACGCGGGGCCGGCGCTCATCACCACCAGCCGGTCGCTCATCGCGATGGCCTCGTCGAGGTCGTGCGTGATGAAGAGCACGGCCTTCTTCTTGGCCTGCCACAGCGCCAGCACCTCGTTCTCCATCAACTGGCGCGTCTGCACGTCGAGCGCGCTGAACGGCTCGTCCATCAGGATCAGGTCCGGGTCGAGGGCCAGCACCTGCGCCAGCGCCGTGCGCTTGCGCATGCCACCCGAGAGCTGGTGCGGGTAGCGCCCGCCGAAGCCGCCCAGGCCGACGCGCTTGAGCCACTCGTGGGCCCGCGCCGCCGCCTCCGCCTTGGGCAGGCCACGGAACTCGAGCCCGGCGGCCACGTTGGCCTGCGCAGTGCGCCAGGGCATCAGGCTCTCGGACTGGAACATGTAGCCGGCGCGCCGGTTGATGCCCGCGAGCGGCTCGCCGAACACCTCCACCGTGCCGGCGCTGGGCGCGAGCAGCCCGGCCGCCACGTTCAGCAGGGTGCTCTTGCCGCAGCCGGTGGGCCCGACCACCGACACGAACTCGCCCGCCTCGACGGTGAGCGTGACGTCGCGCACCGCGGTATAGCGCTGCGAGGGGTCGTCGCGGCTGGCGAAGGTGCAGGCGACGCCGGCCAGGGCCAGGGCGGGGGCGCTCATGCCCGGGTCTTCAGCCCTTCGGGTACTTCGCGTTCGCCCTCTTCACGAACTCGTTCGTGTACACGGCCTTCAGGTCGACGGTCGCCCTGGCGATCTCGGCGTCGATCGAGGCCAGCGCGCGCAACGCGGTGTCGGGGCCCTTCTCGGGGATCATGCCGTCGGGGCTCAGTGCGTTCTTGGCCGACAGGAAGGCGTCGATGTAGACCGCGCGGTCGCCGAGCAGGAAGCCCTCGGGCACCACCTTGATCACGTCGCCGGGGCCGGCCTGCTGGATCCACTTGTCGGCGCGCACGATGGCATTGGCCAGGGCCTGGACGGTGGCGGGGTTCTTCTCGACGAACTCGCTCTTGGCGTACAGGCAGGCCGCAGGCATCGGGCCGCCGAAGATGCGGTCGGCCTCGGCCACGTTGCGCGCGTCGGAGATGATCTTCAGGTCGCCCGACCGGGTCAGCAGCGTGATCACCGGGTCGAGGTTGGAGATGGCGTCGATCTGCCCCGCACGCATCGCCGCCACCGCGCCGCTGGAGGCGCCCACGCCGACGAAGCTCACGTCGCTCGGCTTGAGGCCGGCCTTGGCCAGCACGAAGTTGGCCATCACGTTGGTGGAACTGCCGGGCGCGGTGACGCCGATCTTCTTGCCCTTGAGGTCGGCCACCGCCTTGTAGCCGGGCATCGTCTTCGGGTTGACGCCCAGCACGATCTGCGGCGCGCGGCCCTGCAGCACGAAGGCCGTCAGGCGCTGGCCCTTGGGCTGCATGTTCACCGTGTGCTCGAAGGCGCCGGAGACGACGTCCACGCTGCCGCCCACCAGGGCGCGCAGCGCCTGTGCGCCGCCGGCGAAGTCGTTGATCGTCAGGTCCAGACCCTCGGCCTTGAAGTAGCCGAGCTGCTCGGCGATGGTCAGCGGCAGGTAGTACAGCAGGTTCTTGCCGCCCACGGCGAGCGAGAGCCTGGGCTTCTCGAGCGACTGGGCGTGCACCACGGCCGGCGCGGCGACGAGGGCGGTGGCGGCGAGGGTGAAGCGGCGGCGTTGCATGGCGACTCCGGGGCGGCGAGGGGATGGCGGAATCTAACCCGCGCCTATCATTCCGCGCATGAGTGAAAGCCAATCCCGACCCGCAGACACTGGACGCACCGTCCTCGTCACTGGCGCCTCGCGCGGCATCGGTGCGGCCGTGGCCCTGCGCGCCGCGCGCGCCGGGTGGGACGTGGCCGTCAACTACACGCGCGACGCGGCCGCCGCCGAGCGCGTGGTGCACGGCGTGCGCTCGGCGGGCCGGCGCGCGCTGGCGCTGCAGGCCGACGTGGCCGACGAGGCCGCGCTGCTGGCGATGTTCCGGCGCATCGACGCGGAGCTGCCGCCGCTGGCCGGGCTGGTCAACAACGCCGGCGTGGTCGACGCGATGGCGCGCGTCGACGAGGTATCGGTGGCGCGCCTGAAGCGCCTGTTCGACATCAACGTCATCGGCAGCTTCGTCTGCGCGCGCGAGGCGGTGCGCCGCATGAGCACGAAACACGGCGGGCACGGCGGCGTGATCGTCAACCTGTCGAGTGCGGCGGCCCGGCTGGGCGGGCCCGGCTGGTATGTCGACTATGCCGCCACCAAGGGAGCGATCGACACCTTCACCGTCGGCCTGGCCAAGGAAGTGGCCGGCGAGGGCATCCGCGTCAACGCGGTGCGCCCGGGCATCATCGAGACCGACATCCACGCCTCCGGCGGCCAGCCCGGCCGCGCCCAGGCTTCGGCCCACCTCGTCCCGCTGCAGCGGCCCGGCAGTGCCGACGAGGTGGCGGCGGCCATCGTCTGGCTGATGTCCGACGAGGCCGGGTACACCACCGGGGCCATCCTCGACGTGACCGGCGGGCGCTAGCCGCGGCCGGCGTTGACCTGACAAGGAGCGCCCATGTCCCTCCACGCAAGTTCTCTGGCCAGGGCGACGCCATGGCTGTTCGCGCTGTGCAGTGCCTTCGCCCAGGCGGCGCCGCCCGCGGCCCCCAGCCAGCCCGTCAGCGACGTCCACCATGGCGTGGCGGTGCCCGACCCGTTCCGCAACCTCGAGGACGTGAACCACCCCGCCACGCGGGGCTGGATGCAGGCCCAGGGGGCGTACGCCGCGCAACAGCTCGCGCGCATCGCCGGGCGCGACGAGCTCGCGCAGCGCATCGACGCGCTGGGGCGCGAGTCGGGCGACCGCGTGAGCGCGGTGCTGCGCATGCCCGGCGGGCGCCTGTACTACCTCTTGCGCAAGGCCGGCGAGCCGCAGGCCAAGCTGGTGATGCGCGAGGGCCTCGCGGCCGAGCCGCGCGTGCTCGTCGACCCCACGGCGCAGATGCGCGCCACCGGGGTGCCGCACGCGATCAACTACTTCAGGCCGTCGTGGGACGGCCGCACGCTGGCCTACGGCGTGTCGGCGGGCGGTTCGGAGGACGCGTCGCTGCACGTGATGGACATCGCCAGCGGCCGCCTGCTCGCCCCGCCCATTGCGCGGGTGCATGAGGTCGACCTGTCGTGGTCGCCCGACAGCCGTTTCCTGGCCTTCAACCGCTTTCGCGAGCTGCCCGCCGGCGCGCCGGAAACGGAGACCTACCTCGACAGCTCGGTCTACCTGTTCGACCGCCAGCGTCCGGCCGCGGCGCCGCGCGCGGTGTTCGGTCCGCTGGTCAATCGGGGGCTCGGACTCGAGCGCCTCGACGTCGGTGACCTGGTCTTCACGCCGGGCAGCCGGCATGTGATCGCGCGCACCACCGACACGACGATCCCGGACGCCAAGCTCTTCGTGGCCCCGCTGGCGGCATTGTTGAGAGGGGGTGACGCGGCACGGGTGCCCTGGCGTGCCATCGCCCACACCCGCGACCGCATCAGCCAGTTCGCGGTGCGCGGCGACATGTTGTACGCGCGCACCGTCACCGGTGCACCGGGCGGCCGCGTGCTGGCCCTCGACCTGCGGCGCCCGGACCTGGCGCGCGCGCGCGTCGTGGTGCCCGAACCGCCGAGCGGTGTGGTCGAGCGCGTGGCGGTCGCCGGCGACTCGCTGCTGGTGCAGGTGCGCCAGGCCTTCACGGTGCGCCAGTGGCGCGTCGACCCGCGCCGCGGCGGCGCGGGGGCGGACGTGGCCCCCGCCGAGGCGGGGTCGATGTTCCTCGTCGCCGCGCCCGCACAGGACGAGCGCGAGGCATGGTTCACCACCAGCCGCTGGACCGAGCCCTCGCGGGTGCTGGCCGTCGACGTGCGCGGGCGCGTGCGCGACACCGGCCTGTTGCGCTCGGCGATGCCGGCCGGAGCGCCGCCGCTGGAGGCGTTCGAGGTGATGGTGCCCAGCCACGACGGCGTGCAGGTGCCGCTCGCGGTGGTGCATGCCAAGGGGCTGCCGCGCGACGGTGCGCGGCCCACCCTGCTGGTCGGCTACGGCGCCTACGGCCTGTCCATGAGCGCGGGGTTCGACACGCGCAGCATCGCGTGGCTGGAGCGCGGCGGCGTGATCGCGTACGCCAACGTGCGCGGCAGCGGCGCGCTGGGCGATGCCTGGTACAAGGCCGGCTTCCAGGCCACCAAGCCCAACACCTGGAAGGACGGTATCGCCTGTGCGCGCTGGCTGATCGAGCAGCGTTTCGCGACACCGGCCACGCTGGCGGTGATGGGAGGCAGCGCCGGCGGCATCTTCGCCGGCCGCGCGATGACCAGCGAGCCCTCGCTGTTTGCCGCGGCGGTGATCCAGGTGGGATCGCTCGACACCGTGCGCTCCGAGCACACGGCCAACGGCATCACCAACATCTCCGAGTTCGGCAGCGTGCGCGACCCCGACGGCTTCCGGGCGTTGCTCGAGATGAGCACCTACCACCAGATCCGCGACGGCGTGCGCTATCCGGCCGTGCTGCTGACGCACGGCATGAACGACCCGCGCGTCGAGGTCTGGCAAAGCGCCAAGGCAGCGGCGCGCCTGCAGCAGGCCAATCCCGACGGCAAGCCGGTGCTGCTGCGCCTGGACGCCCAGGCCGGGCACGGCATCGGCAGCACCGCCGCCCAGCGCTCGGCGCAGCTGGCCGATGTCTACGCCTTCATGCTGTGGCAGATGGGCAAGGCGGCCGCGCGGGCCGATTGACCGCGGCCCCTAGCGCTTGTCCAGCACCACGGGCACCAGCGCCAGCGCCTGGCGAATGCGCTCGGCCACCCGCAGCGCATCCTCGCGCGTCGCGTAGGGGCCGGCCTGCACGCGGTGCAACGCCTGCTCGCTGACGACGTCGAGCGCGCCCCCCAGCCCGTCGACGCGTGCGGCGGCCTGCTGCTGCAGCGCGGCGGCCCCCTCGCGCTCGCGGAACGCCCCGAGCTGGACCCAGAAGCCGCGCGCGGCGCGGACGCCAGCGTCGGGCGGCCGTGCCGCGGAGGGCGTCGCCTCCCACGGCGGTGCACTGCTCGCCACCGCCTCGGGCGGACCGTCGTCGCCCTCGATCGGCGGCGCCGGCGCACCGCGCCAGGCACCGCTGCGGATCTGCGCGGGCGTGATGCGCTCCACGCGCACCGGGGCCACGCCGCGCAGCAGGTCGAGCTTGAGCGCGGCGGTGTACGACAGGTCGATGATGCGCCCCTTGGCGAACGGGCCGCGGTCGTTCACGCGCACGATCACCGAGCGCCCGTTGGCCGGGTTGGTCACGCGCGCATAGCTCGGCAGGGGCAGCGTCGGGTGCGCGGCCGTCATCGCGTACATGTCGTAGGGCTCGCCGCTGGCCGTCGGGCGGCCATGGAACTTGCGCCCATACCAGGAGGCGAGCCCCTCCTCGCGGTAGCGCGCTTCGGGGGCCAGCGGCACGTAGGCCTCGCCCAGCGCCACGTAGGGCTTGTTCGGTCCCCCGCTGCGGATCGGCTCGAGCTGCGGCAAGGCGTCGGGCACCTGCAGCAGCTGCGCCGCCGGCGGCGGGTTCGCCTGCGGGCCGTCGGCCCCCGGCAGCGGGGCCGGAGCGCGCGTCGCGCAGCCGGCGAGCGCCAGGGCGATTCCCGGCGCGAGCCAGCGGGTCGGCAGGCGGTACGGCATGGCGCGCCGATGATACGCACTGCTACCCTGCGCGCATGCACGCGCCGGCACCGATCGCCCTCGAGGACGTGACCCGTCATCCGGCGTTGTTCCGGCGCCTCGACGCGATCGCCGGCATCGCCTACGACCTGCGCTATGCCGGCACGCACAACTTCGAAGGGCGCGCGCTGTACCAGGGCCTGGACTGCGCCTGGCTGCGCGAAGAGGCCGCGCGCGGGCTCGAGGCGGCCGCGGCGTGGCTGGCGGCGCATGGTGCCGGGCTGCATCTGCTGGTGCTCGACGCGCTGCGGCCGCAGCGCGTGCAGGAGGCGATCTGGCGCGACGTGGCGGGCACGCCGGCCGAGCCCTACTTCGCCGAACCGGTGCGCGGCTCGATCCACAGCTTCGGCATGGCGGTGGATGTCACGCTGATCGATGGCGTGGGCCGCGAGCTCGACATGGGCAGCGGATTCGACGAGGCGAGCGAACGATCGCACCCCGCGCGCGAGGACGCGCTGCTGGCCGACGGCACGCTCACGGCGGCGCAGGTCGCGGCGCGCGCGAGGCTGCGCCGCGCGATGGGCGCCGGCGGCTTCCAGGGCATCGCCACCGAATGGTGGCACTACAACCACGGCGACCCGCAGCGTGTGCGCCGCGAGTTCCCGCGCGTGCTGTAGGGCCTGTTCGAGGCCCTGGCCCGCCGCCGCTATCCCGGGGCCTTCTTCTCCTTCAGCCGTTGGCGTCCGGCCCGGCTGCGCGCCTTCCACGTGGCCAGCAGCGCCTTGCGCTCGAGCGCGCTCATCGTGTCGCGCGCAGCCTCGCGCTGCAGCTTGTGGAAATTCCTGAGCCGCGCGTCCGGCAGCGCTTCGCGCACCGCGCAGCCCGGCTCGCCGTCGTGGCGGCAGTCGCGGAAGCGGCACTGCGGCGCGAGGCGGGCGATGTCGTCGAACGCTCCGGCCACGGCGTCGGCGTCGCCGTCCAGGCGCAGCGTGCGCAGCCCCGGCGTGTCGATGAGGCAGGCCCCGCCGGGCAGCGGGTGCAGGCTGCGCACCGTGGTGGTGTGGCGGCCGCGGCCGTCGCCGCGGCGCGTGCCGCCGGTGTCCTGCACGGCGGCGCCGACCAGCGTGTTCGCCAGCGTGCTCTTGCCGGCGCCCGAGGAGCCCACCAGCACCAGCGTCTGCCCGACCCCGAGCCACGGGGCGAGCACGTGCGCGGCCTGCGGTGACCGGCCGTCGAGCGCGAGCACCGCCACCTCGGGCGGCGCGAGCGCGCGCGCCTCGCGCTCGCGGGCGAGGCGCGCGTCCTCCTCGCGCAGGTCGGCCTTGCTCAGCACGACCACCGCCGCCACGCCGGCCAGGCGCGCGAAGGCGAGGTAGCGTTCGAGGCGGCGCGCGTTGAAGTCGTGGTCCAGCCCCATCACCACGAGCAGGGTGTCGACGTTGGCGACGATCACCGCGCGGGTGACCTTGTCGCGGCCGTCGTGCAGACGGCGTGCGATCTGGTTGGCGGGGGGCACGCGCACGTGCACCCACCATTCGCCATGGGCGTTGCGGCGCGCGTAGACCCAGTCGCCGACCGCCACGGCGTCGCCGTCGTCGGCCAGTCGCTGGTGCAGCGCGGGCAGCAGCCTCGCGCGCACGACGGCGCGGCCGTCGTGCAGCTGGACGCTGTCGCGCTGCACTTCGGTCACGCGCATCAGGTGGTCGTCGGCGTGCACCACGGGCAGGCGCTGCAGCAGGTGCGGCGCGAGCCCGATCGGGCGCAGGCGTTCGAGGTCGTTCAGTTCGATCATGTCGGTGTCGATGCTTTCCGAAGGCGAAAGGAAGCCCAGGCCGCGCTGGGCGCGGCGAGCGTTGTGCTGGCTTGGGGCTTGCAGCCGCGACCCTTGCGGTCACGGCCTCATCGACACGCGGAGAATGCGGGCGAAGGAACGTGCGCTCAGGCGCCGCAAGCCACGGGGATGGCAAGGTCCAATGTCGTCATGGCAGCCTCCTGTGGCGAGTCGAACAAGAATGAGGGCGCGACTTTGAACGCGCACTCGCCGTGCGTCAACACCCCCCGCGCATCGATGTGCGCTGCGCGCAACGCCTGACCGTAGAAGCCACGCCGTGAGCCCCGACGTTCCGACCCACCTGCGCGTGCACCAGTTCGCCGGCCTCGCCCCCGGGCCGCGCCTGATCGCGCTGGGCGCCGTGCACGGCAACGAGACCTGCGGCACGCGCGCCATCGAGCGCGTGCTCGCCGAACTCGAGCGCGGCCAGTGGCGCGTCGAGCGCGGCACGCTGACGCTGGTGCCGGTGGCCAACCCGCTCGCGTACGCACGCGGCACGCGCATGGGCGAGCGCAACCTCAACCGGCGCCTGCAGCCGACGGACACGCCGCAGTGCTTCGAGGATCGCGTGGCCAACGTGCTGTGCCCGCTGCTGGCCGCGCACGACGTGCTGCTGGACCTGCATTCCTTCCGCGGGTCGGGCGAGCCCTTCGTGATGCTCGGGCCGCGCGACAACGACGGCGCGCTCGAGCCCTTCGCACACGCGGCGGCGGAGGCGCGCTTCGCGGCGCACCTCGGGCCGACGCGCATCGTGGAGGGCTGGCTCGAGGCCTATGCCGGCGGCGCGGCGCGCCGCCGTGCGCGCGGGCTGGGGGACGACGACCCGAGCTATGGCGTGGGCACCACCGAATACCTGCGCCGCCGCGGCGGCTATGGCGTGACGCTCGAGTGCGGGCCGCACGAGGACCCGGCGGCGCCCGCGGTGGCGTGGCAGGCGTTGCGCCAGGCCGTGGCGCTGCTCGGCCTGGCCGAGCTGCCGCTCACGCCGCCGGCGCCCGCGCACGAAGTCCTGCGCCTCGTCGGCGTGGTCGACCGCGAACACGAGGGCGACCGTTTCGCGCGGGCCTGGGCCAGCTTCGACACCGTGCGCGCCGGCGAGACCATTGGCGTGCGCCACGACGGCACGCCGGTGCGTGCCGGGTGCGACGGTCGCATCGTCTTCCCCGATGCCGGGGCCGCACCCGGCCACGAGTGGTTCTACCTGGCCGTGCCCAGCGCGCGCCGCCTCGCGGGATAGCGCCGGCCTCGGGCGCGGTCACTCAGTCGTCGATCTCGACGCGCTTGGTGCGCGAGGCGCCGCCGCTCTTGATGCGCACCTGCGTGCGCCGCACGCCGAAGTGCGAGGCCACCAGCGCGATCACGGCCGCGTTGGCCTGGCCCTCCACGGGCATCGCCCGGACCTGCGCCAGCCAGGTGCCGTCGGGCTGCTCGACGAGCGCGTCGACGCGCGACTGCGGCTTGACGCGGATCTGCAGCGTGCGCGCCATGCGGTCAGGCCTGCCAGACGCCCCAGCCCTGCTCGCGCCAGCCGATGGCGAGCTCGATCTCGAGTTCGCTCGCGGCGGCATAGGGCATCGGGTTGAAGCACTCGTAGAGCTCCGGGCGCAGGCGCAGGCCGTATTCCTGCACGAAGCGGTTGGCCTGGATGCCAGCCTTGTGGCGGTCGAAGCGCACGTCGGGGTCGAGCCCGGTCATGCCGACGTACACGAACGGCCGGCCGAGCATGTAGCCGGGGTTGGCACGCCGGAAGCGCGGCTCGTTCCACACGCGGTCGGCGAGTTCGACCACGTAGACATGGTGGTGCGCAGCCCGCGCGGCGCGCGGCGACATGCTCAGTAGTGGATGCTGCGCGGCGCGCCGCCGCCCACGGCGATGGCGTCGCCGTTGATCGCGCGCGAGCGCGGCGAGCACAGGAACACCACCACGTCGGCCACCTCCTCGGCGCTGACGAGGTGGCGGATCGAATTGCCGGCGGCCATCTGCGCCTCGATCTCGGCTTCACTGACGCCCTGTCGAGCCGCCCGCGCGGCCACCAGCGGCGCGGTGCGCTCGGTGCGCGTGACGCCCGGGTGCACGACCGTCACCTGGATGCCCGCCGGGCCGAGTTCGTCGGCCATGTTCTTGGCCAGCGCGGCCACCGCGACATTGCGCATGCTGCCCACCGTGTTGCCGGTCTGGCGTGCGGCCAGGCCGCTGACGTGGACGATGCGGCCCCAGCCCTGGGCGCGCATGCCCTCGACCACCTCGCGCGCGCAGCGGATGTAGCCCATCACCTTGGTGTCGAGTTCGGCGTGGAAGGAATCGCCGTCGATCTCGGACAGGCGCGGCGGCGCCGCAAAGCCCGCCGGCTCGGCCGCCGCGTTGACCAGGATGTCGATCGGCCCGCCCAGGCCCCGCACGGCCGCGGCCACGGCCGCGCGCACCGATGCGTCGCTCGTGGTGTCGCCGGGCACGCCCACGACGGTGCGGCCGCTTGCCGCGGCCAGCTCGGCGGCGGCGGCCTGCAGGCGTGCGGCGTCGCGCGCCAGCAGGGCCACGTCGGCACCTTCGAGCGCGAGTGCGCGCGCGACCGCCTTGCCGATGCCGCGGCTGCCGCCGGTGACGAGGGCTCGCTTGCCCTGGAGGTGGAGGTCCATGGGGAATGCTCAGCCCGCAGGCTGGCGCGCCCGGCTGGGATCGAACCAGCGACCCCTGGCTTCGGAGGCCAGTACTCTATCCACTGAGCTACGGGCGCGAGGGCCGCGATTCTATCAGCGGCCCCTCGGGCGACCCCGGGGCCAGCAAGGGCGCTCGCTATAATCGCCCGGCTTTGCGTGCCGTCGGCACGCTTTGTTTTTCCCGTCCGTCGCCGCGCCGTCAGCGCCCGGTGCGGAGAGAAACGTCAACGAGGATCCCATGAGCGACGCTCACGCCGACCACGAGTCCCACGAAGGCCCGATCAAGACGCCCCAGCAACTCATCTGGACGGTCGTGCTGTCCTTCGTGGTGCCCGTCATCGCGATCATCCTGCTGGTCAATTACGTCACCTCCAACTCGAAGCCGGCGGCCGGCAGCGACGGCATGTCGGCCGAGGCGGTGGCCCAGCGGCTGCAGCGCGTGGGCCAGGTGAAGGTCAAGAACCCCAACGATCCGAGCGCCATGGCCAGCGGCGAGCAGGTCTACACCGCCCAGTGCGCCACCTGCCACGCGGCCGGCGCCGCGGGCGCGCCCAAGCTCGGCGACGCGGCCGCGTGGGCGCCGCGCATCAAGTCCGGCCATGACGCCCTCGTGAGCTCGGCGCTCAAGGGCAAGGGCAACATGGGTGCCCAGGGCGGCGGCGACTACAGCGACACGGAAATCGGCCGCGCGGTGGTCTACATGGCCAACAAGGCGGGCGCCAAGTTCGACGAACCCAAGGTCGCTGGCGCGGCCACGGCCGCCGCGGGCGACGCCGCACCGGCGCTGTACACGCAGATCTGCGGTGCGTGCCATGCGGCCGGGGTGGCCGGTGCGCCGAAGTTCGGCGACAAGGCCGCGTGGGCGCCCCGGCTGGGCGCGGGCGTCGACGGACTGACCGCCAGCGTGATCAAGGGCAAGGGTGCGATGCCGGCCAAGGGCGGCGCCGCCACCGCCGGCGACGCCGACATCAAGGCGGCCGTCACCTACATGGTGAACGCGGCCAAGTAAGGACGGCGCCGCGCGCCACGCACGAGCCGGCCCGCGGGCCGGCTTTTTCACGCCTGAGCGCGTTGCGGGCTGAGCACGTAGCCGAAGCGCTCCGGCATCCGCGCGAAGTCGAGCGGCTCTGGCGCCCAGCGGCCTGCCTCCACATGGGCAGCGGCCGCGTGCATGTCCTGCGAGTGGACGATCCCGTAGCCGAGCTCGGTGTCGAGGAACAGCCGCCCGTGCTCGTCGAGCCAGGCCGAGCGCACGCGCGCATCGATGCCGCTGTGGGCGGTGACGCATGTCGCATCGTCGTACGCCACGCGCCACACGCAGGGTGCGGCCTCGAGCTCCACGAACACGCGCTGCGGGCCGTTCTGGAAGTACCACGCCCCGTTGTCGGCGCGCTCGTAGTTGCGGTGGATGAACTCGCGCAGCTTGTCGTGCACGATGCGACTGCCCTTGACCTGCGGGAACGGGCCGGCGCGCTGCACGCGCTCGTCGCGCATGTACCAGTCGCCGCGCGCGTCCAGCGCCAGCCAGCCGAAGCAGGCCGGCACGTGCGGCCACTTGGCCAGCGCGGCCTTGACGATCGCGTCCATCGCGCGATGGTGCCTCAGCTGCCGGCGCCGTGCAGCGCCTGCAGCCAGGCCATCACGGCCTGCGGCAAGGTGAACAGATGGCCGGGCGGCGCGCCGGCGGCGAAGCCCACGTGCCCGCCGTCGTCCGGCTGCCACAGCGTGACCCACGAGCCGACCTCCCGCACGGTGGGCAGGCTCGTCGCCGGCACGAAGGGGTCGTTGCGTGCATTGATCGCCAGCGCAGGGATGCGGATGCGGTGCAGGTGCGGCTTGGCCGAGGCGCGAGCCCAGTAGTCGTCGGCGTCGCGAAAGCCGTGCACCGGCGCCGTGAAGACGTCGTCGAACTCGTAGAGGTTGCGCGCGGCGAGCAGGCGCTCACGGTCGAACAGGCCGGGATGCAGCACCAGTCGCTCGAGCGCGCGCGGCTTCATCGTGCGCAGGAACATCGGCGTGTAGGTCCAGCGCCCCAGCCCGCGCCCGAGGGCGTGGCCGCCGGCCGCCAGGTCGAGCGGCGAGCACACGGCCGCCACTGCGGCGGCCGTGCGGGACGCCGTGTCGCCCGCTTCCTCGGCCCAGCGCAGCAGCGCGTTGCCGCCCAGCGAGACGCCCACCGCGTGCAGCGGCGCGGCGCTGCGCGCGCGCAGGCGCTCGAGGATCCAGCCGATCTCTTCGAAGTCGCCGGAGTGGTAGGCGCGCGGCGCGCGGTTGACCTCGCCCGAGCAGCCGCGGAAGTGCGGCACCGCGCAGTGCCAGCCGGCGCGCTGTGCGGTGTCCACGAAGGCCTCGGCGTAGGCGCTGCGCGACGAGCCCTCCAGACCGTGGAACAGCACCAGCCAGGGCGCGGCCGCGTCCGCGGCGTCCAACAGGTCGACGTCGATGAAGTCGCCGTCCGGCGTGGCCCAGCGCTCGCGCCGGTACGCCGGCGGGCCGCCGAGCGTGCGGCGCGCGCCGAGGGCGGGCCAGATTGTCTGCGCGTGCCCGCCGGGCAGCCACCACGGCGCACGGTAGCCGGCGAGCCCCGTCATCAGTGCAGGGTCGAGGGCGGCGGGTCCGCCAACTCCTGCGGCTCGCGCGGCGTGCCCGGGCTCGCATGGTGCAGCACCAGGCGCCAGCCTTGCGCCGTCTTGAGGTAGACGTTGGTGGCCAGCACCCACGCCGTCTGCGTGCCCTCGGCGGTGGCGATGTCCACCCGCTCGACCACGTGGTGGACGGCCGCGCCGGGCGTCTCGATGCGCCGCACCTGCTGCAGGCGCACCGGGATCGCGCCGTTGGCGAAGATGGACTCGAACGACGCGCGGATCGCGCGGGGCCCCAGCACGCGCGGGCCGCCGGGGTGCACGCAGGCCACCTCGTCGTCGTCGGCCCACACGGCCATCAGGCGCTCGAGGTCGCCCGCCTGCAGGGCCTCGTAGAACTGGGCCTCGACGTCGTCCACCGAGGCCATCAGCGCGGCGGTGCGGGCCTTGGACTGCGGCATCGCGCCGCGCTCAGTGGCCGCGGCCCGCGCGGGCGCCGCCCGCCAGCCGGTAGGCGGTGCCGCAATAGGGGCAGCGGCCCTCGCCGGTGCTGGCGACGTCGATGAACACGCGCGGGTGGTTGCTCCACAGCGGCATCTTCGGGTTGGGGCAGAACACGACCCCGGGGCCGTGCAGGTCGGCGGCCTGCACGTCGACGGCGGCCTGCGTGGCGGATGCTTCGGTGACGGTGCTCATCGGGCTCGGGCTCAGACGCGGGTCAGCCACTCGGCGTACTTGGGGTTGCGGCCGTTGACGATGTCGAAGAACGCGGCCTGGATCTTCTCGGTGATCGGCCCGCGCGCGCCGGCGCCGATCTCCACCCGGTCGAGCTCGCGGATCGGCGTCACCTCGGCCGCGGTGCCGGTGAAGAAGGCCTCGTCGGCGATGTAGACCTCGTCGCGCGTGATGCGCTTTTCCACCAGCTTGAGGCCCAGGTCCTGGCAGATCGCGAACACCGTGTTGCGCGTGATGCCGTTGAGCGCGCCGGCCGACAGGTCGGGTGTGTAGACCACGCCGTTCTTGATGATGAACAGGTTCTCGCCCGCCCCCTCGCTCACGAAGCCGGCCGCGTCGAGCAGCATCGCCTCGTCGTAGCCGTCCTCGGTGGCCTCCATGTTGGCCAGGATCGAGTTGGTGTAGTTCGATACCGCCTTGGCCTGCGTCATCGTGATGTTGACGTGGTGGCGCGTGTAGCTGCTGGTCTTGACGCGGATGCCGCGCTTGAGGCCTTCCTCGCCCAGGTAGGCGCCCCAGGGCCAGGCGGCGATCATCAGGTGGATGGTGTTGCCCTTCGGGGACACCCCTA
>DASTJE010000208.1:0-26068 GCA_035716845.1 Burkholderiaceae bacterium | reverse complement strand
CGGCGTGCGCGTCACGCTGCGCAGGTGCGCCACCACGCTGCGAAGGGTGTACCCGCGGTCCAGCGGCGCCGGTTTCCAGGCCGTGAACTGGCCGAGCACGATGGCCTTCTGGGCGTCCAGCACGCCGGCCTGGTGCAGTTGCAGCAGACCGCGCTCGATCCGGTAGGGGTGCTCGTTGACGTCCTCCAGGAAGAGGACGCCGCCCTTCACGGCCGGCCAGTGTGATGTGCCGAGCAGGCTCAGCAGCACCGTGAGGTTGCCGCCCCACAGCGTGCCCTTGACCTCCAGGCCATCGAAGCCGGGCTCGGTCCGGAAGCCGACGGCCTCCAGCTCGCCGCGCATCGCCTCGGCAAAGCCATCGCGTGTCACCTCGTCGACATCGCCGTCCGCATCGGGCCGGCCGAAGCTGTCGACCGCAAGCGGCCCAGCCCAGCCGACGCGCACGCGCGCCCTGGCATGCGCCAGAACGCCCAGATGAAGGGCGGTCAGATCACTCTGGCCCACCCAGCGCGTGCCGCGCTCGATGCTGCGCAAGAGCAGCTTCCACTCCAGCCCGTCGAGCAGGCGCGTGAGGCCATAGCCGCCGCGCGTGGCCAGCGCCACCGCCGGGGCCTCGCGCGCCACGCGATGCACGGCGGCCAGCCGGGTGGCGTCGTCACCCGCAAAGCGTTGGTGCCGCGCGAGGGCGGATTCGTCGAGTCGCGCATCGAAGCCCAGCGCCCGCAGTCGACGCACGGCACGACGCGCCGTCGCCGGTTGCGTCACCACACCCGACGGCGAATAGCACACCAACGACTGGGGCACGCCGCTCAATCGAGTGCCCCGAAATCGGACTCGATGACCTCGGGCAACGGCAGCGGCTCGACGTCCGTGCCATTGGCCTCGCGCGCGGCACGCTGCTCGGACCGCTTCTGCACGAAGAAGTCGCGCAACAGGCCACCCGCCGCGTCGGCCAGGAGACCGCCCTCGACCCGCGTCTGGTGGTTCAGCTGCGGCTGCCCGAACAGGTCCACCACCGACCCTGCCGCGCCCGTCTTCGGATCCTTGGCGGCAAACACCACGCGCCCCAGGCGGGCGTGCATCATCGCCATGGCACACATCGCGCAGGGCTCCAGCGTCACGTAGAGCGTGCAGCCGGGCATCCGGTAGTTGCCGAGCAGTTGCGCCGCATGGCGCAACGCGACGATCTCGGCGTGCGCGGTCGGGTCGGTGGTGGTGATCGGCCGGTTGTAGCCGGTGGCCACGACCTGCGGCACGCCGTCGACCATCTGGGTGATGACAGCCCCTACCGGCACCTCGCCGGCCAACTGGGCATTGAGCGCCTGGTCGAGCGCCAGGCGCATCGCGTACTCGTCCTGCGCCGCGCTGGGCGACCCGGCGTCGTCGCTCACGGCTGCTGCGCGGCGGCGCGCTGCGCGGCGCCCTGCTGCAAGGCGGCGTTGGTGGCGTCACGCACGTTGTTCTGGATCGCCTGGGCCTGCATCGGCACCGTGCCTTCGACCGCAGCCGGCGCCGCCGCGGGCATACCGCCGGGCACCGCCACCGCGGCCGCACCGCCCTCGCGCGCCCGGCCCATCACCGCATCGGTGACGGCTTGCGCGTCGCTGCCCTGCGCGGCGGCCCGCGTGGTGGTGCGGCCGATCACGCCCGTGGCATCCAACTGCTTCTTCGCCACTGACCCGATGATCGCCACGACGATCAGCAGCGACAACACACCGAAGATCAGTCGCACGGAGGCATCACTCCCACTCGATGGTTGCAGGGGGCTTGCTCGAGATGTCGTAGGTTACGCGGTTGATGCCTCGCACCTCGTTGATGATGCGGCCGCTCGTCCGCTTGAGCAGACCGTACGGCAACTCGGCCCAGTCGGCCGTCATGAAATCGCTGGTCTGCACGGCACGCAACGCCACGACATGGTCGTAGGTGCGGCCGTCGCCCATCACGCCCACGCTCTTGACCGGCAGGAACACCGCGAATGCCTGGCTCACCAGGTCGTACCAGCTCTTGCCGCTCGCCTCGTCGCGCGTGTTGCGCAGCTCCTCGATGAAGATGGCGTCGGCACGCCGCAGCAGATCGGCATGCTCGCGCCGCACTTCGCCCAGGATGCGCACCCCCAGCCCCGGCCCCGGGAAGGGATGGCGATAGACCATCTCGTGCGGCAGGCCGAGCGCCACCCCGAGTTCGCGAACCTCGTCCTTGAACAGGTCGCGCAGCGGCTCGAGCAGCTTGAGGCCCAGCGTCTCGGGGAGCCCGCCGACGTTGTGATGGCTCTTGATCGTGGTGGCCTTCTTGGTCTTGGCGCCGCCGGATTCGATGACGTCCGGGTAGATCGTGCCCTGCGCCAGCCACTTCGCCCGCTCGAGCCTCTTTGCCTCGCGCTGGAACACCTCGACGAACTCGCGGCCGATGATCTTGCGCTTGTCCTCCGGATCGGACACGCCCTTCAGGTGGCCCAGGAACTGATCGCTCGCATCGACGTGCACGACCTTGGCGTGAAGGCGCCCGGCGAACATGTCCATCACCAGCTGCGCCTCGTTCAGGCGCAGCAGGCCGTGATCGACGAAGACGCAGGTGAGCCGGTCACCGATGGCGCGGTGGATCAGCGCGGCAGCCACGCTGGAGTCCACGCCGCCGGACAGGCCGAGGATCACCTCCTCGTCGCCCACCTGCTCGCGGATGGCGGCCACCGCCTCGGCGACGTGGTCGCGCATGATCCAGTCCGGTCGAGCGCCGCAGATGGCGCGCACGAAACGCTCCAGCAACGCGCGCCCCTGCACGGTGTGGGTGACCTCGGGATGGAACTGCAGCGCGTAGTAGCCGCGCGCCTCGTCGGCCATGCCGGCAATCGGGCAGCTCGGCGTGCTGGCCATCAGCTTGAACCCGGGCGGCAGCTCGGTGACCTTGTCGCCGTGGCTCATCCACACCTTGAGCATGCCGTGGCCGTCCGGCGTGCGGAAGTCCTCGATGCCTTCGAGCAGCCGGGTATGGCCGCGCGCACGCACCTCGGCGTAGCCGAACTCGCGCTCGTCGCTCCACTCCACCTTGCCGCCGAGCTGCGCGGCCATCGTCTGCATGCCGTAGCAGATGCCCAGCACCGGCACGCCCAGGTCCCACACCGCCTGCGGCGCGCGCAGCTGGTGGTCCTCGTAGGTGCTGGCGTGGCTGCCCGAGAGGATGATGCCCTTGGGGGCGAAATGCCTGACGAACTCGTCGGAGACGTCGTTGGGGTGGATCTCGCAGTAGACGTGCGCTTCGCGCACGCGGCGCGCGATGAGCTGCGTGACCTGCGAGCCGAAATCGAGGATGAGAATCTTGTCGTGAGTCATGGTGCGTCGCCTGCCGCGCTCATTCCGTGCGGTAGTTCGGCGCTTCCTTGGTGATCTGCACGTCGTGCACGTGGCTCTCGCGCACCCCGGCCGACGTGATCTCCACGAACTCGGCCTGGGTCTGCATCTCGGCAATGGTGGCGCACCCGCAGTAGTGCATCGAGGCGCGCAGCCCACCGGCCATCTGGAAGATGATGCCCACCACCGAGCCCTTGTAGGGCACCTGGCCCTCGATGCCCTCGGGCACCAGCTTGGCGGTGTTCGGGTTGTTGCCGCCGTCGCCCTCCTGGAAGTAGCGGTCGGCACTGCCCTTGGCCATGGCGCCGAGCGAGCCCATGCCGCGGTAGCTCTTGTAGCTGCGGCCCTGGTAGAGGATGGTCTCGCCAGGTGCCTCGTCGGTGCCGGCGAAGGCACTGCCCATCATCACGCTGTCGGCTCCCGCGACGATCGCCTTGGCGATGTCGCCGGAGAAGCGCACGCCGCCGTCGGCGATCAGCGGCACGCCGCTGCCCTTGAGAGCCTTGGCCACGTTGTCGATGGCCATGATCTGCGGCACGCCCACACCGGTGACGATGCGGGTGGTGCAGATCGAGCCGGGGCCGATGCCGACCTTGACCGCGTCCGCGCCCGCCTCGACCAGCGCCAATGCCGCCGCACCGGTGGCGATGTTGCCGCCGATGACATCGATCTGGGGGTAGTGCCTCTTGACCCAGCGCACGCGCTCGATCACGCCGGCACTGTGCCCGTGCGCGGTGTCGACGACGAGCGCGTCCACGCCGGCCGCGGCCAGCGCCTCGACGCGCTCCTCGGTGCCCTCGCCCACGCCCACCGCGGCCCCCACGCGCAGCTTGCCGTGCAGGTCGCGTGCGGCATTGGGGAAGCTGGTCTGCTTGGTGATGTCCTTGACGGTCATCAGGCCGCGCAGCTCGAACGCCTCGTTGACGACCAGCACGCGCTCGAGCTTGTGCCGGTGCATCAGCGCCTTGCCTTCATCGAGCGTCGCGCCCTCGCGCACGGTCACCAGGCGCTCGCGCGGCGTCATGATCTCGCGCACCGGCACGTCCATGCGGGTCTCGAAGCGCAGGTCGCGGTTGGTGACGATGCCCACCACCGTCTTGCCCTCGAGCACCGGAAAACCGGAGATGCCATGCTGCGCCGCCAGCGCCATCACGTCTCGCACCGGCATGTCGGGACCGATGGTGATCGGGTCGCGCAACACCCCCGACTCGTAGCGCTTGACACGCGCGACTTCCCTGGCCTGCTGGGCCGCCGTGAGGTTCTTGTGGATGATGCCGATGCCGCCTTCCTGGGCGATCGCGATCGCCAGGCGCGCCTCGGTCACGGTGTCCATTGCCGCCGACACGAGCGGCAGCTTCAGCGTGATGCGTCGCGAAAGTCGGGTGGAGAGGTCGGTGTCGCGCGGCAGGACTTGGGAGAACGCCGGCACCAGGAGCACGTCGTCGAACGTGAGTGCTTTGCCGAGGAGGCGCATGGGGTGGAAGGCTCCAGACGCAAAAGTGGATTATACGGAGCGTGACATTCGCCCGCGGACGGCCCGTGCGCTCGGCCTACACTGAGGCCCTTCGCCGCGGAACTCACAGCCATGCGCCTCGTCCTTGCTGCTCTTGCGATCCTCAGCTCGGCCGCATTCGCCGCCGAGGGCCCGCAATGGAAGTGGCGCGACGCCTCCGGCCAGCTGCACGCGAGCGACCTGCCGCCCCCGGCGGGCGTGCCCGAGCAGAACATCCTGCAGCGACCCTCGTTGCAGCAGCGCAGCCGCGCGCCCGTGCCGGCGCCGGCGGCGGCCTCGGCCCCCGCCGCCAAGGCCTCCGGCGTCGACGCCGAACTCGAGGCGCGCCGCCGCCGCGCATCCGAGCAACAGGTCGAGCAGCAGCGCGCGCAGGCGGCGCAGGACGCCTCCGTGCGGGCCGAGAACTGCAGCCGCGCAAGAGCCTACCTTCAGGCGCTCACGGACGGGGCCCGACTGACGCGCACCAATGCGCAGGGCGAGCGCGAAGTGCTCGACGACCAGCAGCGCGCCTCGGAAATCCAGCGCACGCGCGCCGTCATCGCCAGCGACTGTCGCTGACCGCCGAACGGGCCGGCGGGTGCCGGCCGCCGGCCTCAGCCCTCCTTGCGCGCCAACGCCTGCGCGCGAATGGCGCCCAGGGTCATGCGGGTATTGCTGACGTCGGTGTCCAAGCGCAGGTGGATCAGGGCCGGCCGATCTGCCGCCAGCGCCGCACGGAACGCCGGCTCGAAGGCCTCGGTGCGATCGGCGGTGCCCGCCTGCCAGCCGAACGCCCGCGCCATCGCCGCGAAGTCCGGGTTGTGCAGGTCGCTGCCCGAGAGGCGGGCGGGGTACTCGCGTTCCTGGTGCATGCGGATCGTGCCGTAGCTGCCGTTGTCCACCACGATGCACACCAGCCGCCCGCGGCCACGCCCCGCGCCGTGGGCCATCGCCGTGGCCATTTCCTGCGCCGTCATCAGGAAGTCGCCGTCGCCGGCCAGATTCACAACCGTGCGCCCCGGCTGCAGCACGGCCGCGGCAACGGCCGCGGGAAAACCGTAGCCCATCGCGCCGGAGGTCGGCGCCAGCTGCGTGCGACCGTGGTGCTGCAGGCCCGGATAGCGCAGGTAGCGATGCAGCCAGGTGCTGAAGTTGCCCGCCCCGTTGGTGAAGACGGTGTCCTCGGGAGCCAGGCGCTGGACGGTCTTGACCACCTGTGCCATGTCGAGGGGCTCGACGGCGGGCGCCTCCAGGTTGGCGGCGTAGTCGGCCTGTGCGTCGGCCGTCCACGCCTGCCACGGCACGCCCGGTTGCGGCGGCCGCCCCAGGCCTTCGAGCGCGGGGCCCGCCGTGGCCAGCGCGCATTGCAGCAACAGGTCGGCCGCATACACGCGGCCCAGTTCCTCGGCCCCCGGATGGACGTGGACCAGGCGCTGCGCAGGACGTGGCGCGTGCAGATGGGCATAGCCGCCGGTGGTCATCTCGCCCAGGCGCGCGCCGACGGCCAGCACCAGGTCGGCCGCCCGCACGCGCGCCGCCAGCTTCGGATTCACGCCCGTGCCGAGGTCACCGACGTACAGCGCGTGCCGGTTGTCGAAGGTGTCCTGGAAGCGGAACGCGCAGGCCACCGGCAGTTGCCATGCCTCGGCAAAGCGCTGCAAGGCGCGCGTGCTCTCGCCGCTCCAACCCGACCCGCCGACCACCATCAACGGGCGCCGTGACGCCAGCAGCATCCGCTGCAGGTCGCGCAATGCCGAGGCGTCCGGACACGCCTGCGCGGGCACGACCCGCGGCAGCACGGCCGCTGCGCTCGGCCGTGTGAGCATGTCCTCCGGCAACGACAGCACCACGGGACCGGGACGTCCCTGCATCGCGACGTGGAACGCCCGCGCCACGTACTCCGGCAGCCGATCCGCGTCCTGGACCTCGCCCACCCACTTGGCCATGCCCAGGGTGCCGGGGCCGAACACCTGGCGGTAGTCCAGTTCCTGGAACGCTTCACGGTCGCGCTGATCGCTCGCCACCTGGCCGACCAGCAGGACCATCGGCGTCGAGTCCTGGAACGCCGTGTGCACGCCGATCGCCGCATTGCTGGCGCCGGGCCCGCGCGTCACGAAACACACGCCGGGCCAACCGCTCAGCTTGCCCTGCGCCTCGGCCATGAACGCCGCGCCGCCCTCGTGCCGGCAGGTGACGAAACGGATGCGATCGCGGTGCTCGTGGAAACCGTCGAGCGCGGCCAGGTAGCTTTCCCCCGGCACGCCGAAGACGGTGTCGATGCCTTGTGCCACCAAGGCCTCGACCAGAACATGGCCAGCCAGGCGCGGTGCACTCATCGTGGGCCTCCCTCGGTTCCATTCGCCGCCAGGCCTGCGGCGCGGCGCTGCGCCGGGGTTTCGGGGCTCATGGCGCAATGGTAGCGAGGTGCCTCGAGGCGTGACCATAGGTCACAGGGCACACCGGATGCAACGACAGGCGCTTGGGTGTTGCGCCTGCCAACGCGCGCGTGCCGCGATGCACTAGCGTGCGGTTCTCGATTCGCGCCGCCGGAGCACGCCATGCTGAAGTCCCTGTTCGGAGAGCTCACGCCGACGCCGCTGACCGGCCAGGGCGTGCTGCCGGAGTTTGCCGCCACGGCGGTGCTCGAGTCGACCGACACGCACGTGAGCGAGAGCGGGCGCATGGTCGAACGTCACCAGCAGGACCTGTTCGTGACCGGAGCGCCGGCGCAGGCCATGCGCCAGCACCTGGCCGCAGCGCGGCAGGTGCCGGACGTGCACACGATCACGCTGCTCGACCCCGGCCGCCTCTGGGCCCCCGGAGTCGTGAAGGCCCTTTCGGACGCCACCGGGCAGCCGATCGAGCGCCTGCACCTGCGACAGCAGGCGACGCTGCGCATCCTGGCCACGCTCGAGCGCACGGTCGTGCCGCGCCGTGGCGACCCGACCCTGAAGATCTACCACGCCGATGTGAGGGTCGACGACGGCGACAGCCTCGAGATCCCGCTTGCCCTGATGGAGAGCAGCCAGATGGCGGCCGTCATCGTGGGCGTCATGCAACCGCCGGAAATCGACGCCATGCTGCTGGCCCTGCGCCACGCCACGCGGTCGCCGAGCTGGCGCTGCGGCACCCTGCTGTTCCTGTTGCCGCCCCAGGCCGTCTGGGTCGCCGCGCGCATCGCCAGTGTCGACTGGCCGCCGGCGCTGCAGGTGGAGGTCGTCGACGAGCCGCTGACCGGCACCTCCTCGGTCTGGAATGCCCTGTTGTCGACCTGGGATCGACTGCAGGCCGCGCCCGTCCTGCCGGCGGGTGCCGATCCCGGCATCGAGGACGCGCGTCGCATCGCACGCGAGCTGCGCCAGCTCATGCAGACCGACGGCGTGCTGGGTTGCGGCCTGGGCGACGCCACCGACGGCGATCTGATCGCCGGCGAGTCGCGCCATGCCGGCGTCGACCTGCCACGCGCCGCCGCCGCCCTCGCGCCGGTGGTGCGGGCCCACCGCGAGGCCCACGCGGCGATGGGCCTGCCCGGTGTCCTGGAGGAAGTCAGCGTGGCCGCCGGGACCGCGCACCACCTCGTGCGGCCACTGCTGCGCCACCCGGGGCGCTTCCTGTTCGCTCGCATCGAGCGCGCCCACGCCAACCTCGCGCTGCTGCGCTTCAAGCTCGCCGAAGCCGAGCGCAACCTCGGCTGAGCCTGCCCGCACGGCGGCGTGTCCGCCGCGGCGCGTCTACCATTGGCGCACCGCACCCCGCACCCGCCATGACCCAGGTTCTCTTCGACTACACACGCCAGGATGCACGCGGCGCAAGCCGCGTCGAGCATGCCTGGGCCCGCGTTCCCGAGCCGGCGCCACCCGCCGAACGGGCGCGCCAGCGCGAGCGCGCCAGGGAACTGCTGGCCCGCAACGGCGCCGTGCTGGTGGCGCATTACTACGTCGACGGCGAGCTGCAGGACCTGGCGCTGGCCACCGGGGGTTGCGTCGCCGATTCGCTGGAGATGGCGCGCTTCGGCCGCGACCATGCCGCGCGCACGTTGGTGGTGGCGGGCGTGCGGTTCATGGGCGAGACCGCCAAGATCCTGTCGCCCGACAAGCGCGTCCTGATGCCGGACCTGGAGGCGACCTGCTCGCTCGACCTCGGCTGCCCGGCCGACGAATTCGCCGCCTTCTGCGATGCGCACCCCGACCGGCAGGTGGTCGTCTATGCGAACACGAGCGCCGCGGTCAAGGCGCGAGCCGACTGGATGGTGACGAGCTCGTGTGCACTGGCCATCGTGCGCCACCTGCACGAGCAGGGGCAGAAGGTCCTCTGGGCGCCCGATCGCCACCTCGGGCGCTACATCCAGGAGCAGACCGGGGCGGACATGCTGCTGTGGAACGGCGCGTGCATCGTGCACGACGAGTTCAAGGGCCTGGAGCTCGAACTGCTTCGGCGCGAGCACCCGGAGGCGGTCGTGCTGGTGCATCCGGAGTCTCCTGCCAGCGTGGTGGCGCAGGCCGACGTGGTCGGCTCCACCTCGCAGTTGCTCAAGGCCGTGGTCGACGGCACGGCCAAGGAGTACATCGTCGCCACCGACAGCGGGCTGTTCCACCGCATGCGCCAGCTCGCCCCCGGCAAGACGCTGCTCGAAGCCCCGACCGCCGGCAGGAGCGCCACGTGCAAGAGCTGCGCGCACTGCCCGTGGATGGCGATGAACGCGGTCCAGGGCGTGATCGACTGCCTGGAGGGCGGTCGCGGCGAGATCCTCGTGCCCGAGCCCGTGCGCGGCCAGGCGCTGGGTTGCATCGACCGCATGCTCGACTTCGTCGCCGCCCACCCGGGCGCCGTGCGGCAGCCCCAGCAAGGCTTCGTCAAGGGCCTGGGAAGCGCCTGAACTGAGGGCGTTTCCGCCGCCTGTTCGGCGCCTGCCCCGCACGGCGCCGTCCCACAATGCGCCCATGGACGCCGACTTCTCTTCGATCCACAACCATCAGGAGCACACCGTCTTCGAGGCCGTGATGGCGAGCCGGGATCGCTACCCCGCCTTGTCGACGAGCCCCGATCTTCTGGCCGACGTGGCATGCGTCGCGCTCAACCGCCTTCCAGCGCGCTACATCCGTCACCAGGTCGACTTCCTCTTCTACCTGACCGAACGCGAGCGTGCCGACCTGGACGATGCCGTGGCCGCGGCGGTCAAGCACGCGTTCGAATTCGTGCAGGCCCGCGTCGCGATGCGGGCGCGCTGACTCAGCGCAGGCCCGGAATCAGCACCGTCGGGAAGCTCACCGGAAGCGTCTGCGGATAGTCGCGGCTGTAGTGCAGTCCGCGGCTCTCGTGCCGCATCAGCGCCGAACGCACGATCAGGTCGGCGCACTCCACCAGGTTGCGCAGTTCGAGCAGGTCGCGATTGACGCGGAAATTGGCGTAGTACTCGTCGATCTCGCGCCGCAGCAGCTGGATGCGGTGCAGTGCCCGGTGCAACCGCTTGTTCGTGCGCACGATGCCCACGTAGTTCCACATCAGCAGGCGCAGCTCGTCCCAGTTGTGCGCGATCACGACCTGCTCGTCGGCGTTCTCGACCTGGCTCTCGTCCCAGGCCGGCAGCGCGATCGGCGCGCCGGGCCCCGTCGCCTCGATGGCCTCGGCACAGGTACGGCCCAGCACCACGCACTCGAGCAAGGAATTGCTGGCCAGGCGGTTGGCGCCATGCAGCCCGGTGTAGGTGGCCTCGCCCACGGCAAACAGGCCCGGCACGTCGGTGTGGCCCGCGAGGTCGGTCACCACGCCGCCGCAGGTGTAGTGCGCCGCCGGCACCACCGGGATCGGCGCGCGCGCAATGTCGATGCCCAGCTGCGCGCAGCGCGCGTGGATGGTGGGGAAGTGCTCCTTGAGGAAGGTCTCGCCCAGGTGCGTGGCATCGAGCCAGACATGGTCGAGGCCATGCTTCTTCATCTCGAAGTCGATGGCGCGCGCGACGATGTCGCGCGGGGCGAGCTCGGCGCGCGCATCGTGCGCCGGCATGAAGCGCGTGCCGTCCGGCAGCTTGAGCAGCGCGCCCTCGCCGCGCAGCGCCTCGGTGATCAGGAAGCTGCGCTCCTGCGGGTGGTACAGGCAGGTCGGGTGGAACTGGATGAATTCCATGTTGCCGACGCGGCAACCTGCGCGCCAGGCCATCGCGATGCCGTCGCCGGTGGCCGTGTCGGGGTTGCTGGTGTAGCGGTAGACCTTGCCCACGCCGCCTGAGGCGAGCACGACCGCGGCCGCGGGCAGGGTCTCCACACGCGCCGCGCCGATGTCCAGCGCATACACCCCGTAGCAGCGCGGCGCTTCGTCGCGCCGGAGGTGACGCGAGGTGATCAGGTCCACGGCCATCCAGCGTTCGCGCAGCGAGATGTTGGGGTGGGCGCGGGCCTGCGCCAGCAGCGCCTGGTGAATGGCGTAGCCGGTGGCGTCCGCCGCGTGGGCGATGCGGCGCACCGCATGCCCGCCTTCGCGCGTCAGGTGCAGGCCCAGCGGCCCCTCGGGGTCGGGCGAGAACGGCACGCCCTGCGTCACCAGCCACTCGATGGCGTGCGCACTGCGCTCGGCGATGAAACGCGCGGTGTGCTCGTCGACCAGTCCGGCACCGGCGTCCTGCGTGTCACGCACGTGCGACTCGATGCTGTCGTCGCTGCCGAGCACACCGACGATGCCTCCCTGCGCCCAGGCCGTGGCCGCTTCGCCGAGGCCGCGCTTGGCCAGCACGATCACCGGACGCTCGCGCGCCAGGTGCAGCGCCACCGTCAACCCGGCCAGTCCGGCGCCGACGATCACCACAGGGGCCAGGGGCGCAGCCGTGGCCGTGTCGGGAGGTGTCATGGCGACGATTCTAGGAGGGCGTGCGCCCGTACACTGCCGGGGTCGCCTGCGCCGCCATCTTCCAGACCGCCGCCATGCCCAAGCCGCTCCACGAGATGTCCTCCTGGGACGCGTCGGCCCATCCGTCGCAGATCTCCCCCGAGGAGATCGACGCCGAGTGGGAAAGCACGCGCCAGATCGTCGGCGCGGCGACCCAGCTGATGCGCGACAAGGACGAGTACCTGGCCGAGGCGCGCCGCACGGTCGGACGGCAGGTCGGGCAGTCGCAATGGGAGCTGTTCGTGTCCTGCGAGCCCGCCGACGCGATGCAGCAGCAGTTCGAGGCGCTGGCCCCCGAGTTCATCGTCCTGCACGACATCGGCACGCAGTCGTCGCGGCGCATGCTGCTGGGGCTGGCCGCGGCAATGGGCGCGCCGGTGCACCAGTTGCACATCCGCCGCCAGGGGCTCGGCATGCCCCTGGCGCGGCTGGAGTTCGTCGAGCTGCCGCTGGTCGATCCTTCGGCGCCGGCGCTGCGCCTGTACACGACCGAGACCGACGCCGATACCAACCAGCGTCGCCGCCTTGCGCGCACGCTGCTCGCGTTCAGCCGCCTCGGCGTGGTGATGGTGGGCGATCTGCCACCCCATGCCCTGGCCTCCGCGCTGCAGCCGCTGCAGGAAGCCATCGCGCAGGGGCCCTGGGTCAACCGCGAGTTGCTGATGCTCCCGCTGTCCGGGGCCTCGACGCTGGCCAGCCTGGCCAGCCGCATGGCCGGCCGCTCCGGCGTGCAGGTGCGCACCACGCCCCTGGTCAAGCGCCCGTCCGAGGCCTGGGACTACCTCAAGGGCGCGTGGCACCGCCTGCGCGACCAGTTGGCCGGCGACACCGTCCACGTCCCCGCCATCGGCGATCCCGTGCCGGCCGCCGCGGCAACACCGGCGACGACGGCACCCGCCGCCGAACCGGCCGTCGGCGAGCGTGCGCCCCTGCCGATGCAGCCGATGCCCGTGCCGCGCGCCCTGACCGAGGCCCCGGTGCTCGATCGGGCCTTGTCCGCCTACCTGCGCCAGTGCGGCGAGCTCAAGGGCGTCGTGAGCTGCTGCCTGTTCGAGCTCGCGACGCAACGCACCCTCGGCCATGTCGGCGGGCGGCCCGGGCCCGCCGCGCTGGCCTCGCACGGCGCCTCGCTGATGGCGTCGATGGCCGAGGCGGCGCACGGGCTCGGCCTGGGCGACGGCGCACCGGATGCGGCGATCACCTACCCCCACCACCACGAACTGCTGCGCATCGTGCCTGCGCGCAAGGGCCTGGCAATGCACATGGTGCTCGACAAGGGCCAGGCCAACCTGACCCTGGTGCGGCTGCAGCTGCAGCGGCTCGACCTGCAGCTCGAGGAGAGTGCGGCAGCCTGAGACGCCGCCCCGGGGCGGCGCGCCTCAGTGCACGACGCGCTCGAACACCAGCTCCTCGCCCTCCAGATCCACCGGCACCACGTCCTTGGGGCCGAAGCGGCCCTCGAGGATCAGCCTGGCCACCGGGTTCTCGATGCGCTGCTGGATCGCGCGCTTGAGCGGCCGCGCGCCGAACACCGGGTCGAAGCCGGCCTTGGCGATCTGCGCCAGCGCCGCCGCCGACACGTCCAGCCCGATCTCCATGCGTGCCAGCCGTGCCTCCAGCACCTTGAGCTGGATGCGGGCGATCGACTCGATGTGCGCCTGGTCGAGCGCATGGAACACCACCGTCTCGTCGATGCGGTTCAGGAACTCGGGCCGGAAATGGTTCTTGACCTCGCCCCACACCGCCTCGCGGATCAATTCCGTGTCCTGGCCTGCCATCTGCATGATGAGGTGCGAGCCCAGGTTGCTGGTCATCACCACCACGGTGTTCTTGAAGTCCACGGTGCGGCCCTGGCCGTCGGTCAGGCGCCCGTCGTCGAGCACCTGCAGCAGCACGTTGAACACGTCCGGGTGCGCCTTCTCGACCTCGTCGAGCAGCAGCACGCTGTAGGGCTTGCGGCGCACGGCCTCGGTCAGATAGCCGCCTTCGTCGTAGCCCACGTAGCCCGGCGGCGCGCCGATCAGGCGGCTCACCGAGTGCTTCTCCATGAACTCGCTCATGTCGATGCGCACCATGTGCTCCTCGCTGTCGAACAGGAACGCCGCCAGCGCCTTGCACAGCTCGGTCTTGCCCACGCCGGTGGGCCCCAGGAACAGGAAGGAACCGTAGGGCCGGTTCGGGTCCGACAGGCCCGCGCGCGAACGGCGGATGGCGTTGGCCACCGCGGTGATGGCCTCGTCCTGGCCGACCACGCGCTCGTGCAGCTTGGCTTCCATCGCCAGCAGCTTGTCGCGCTCGCCCTGCATCAGCTTGGACACCGGAATGCCGGTGGCGCGCGACACCACCTCGGCGATCTCCTCGGCGCCGACCATGGTGCGCAGCAGCTGCGGGCGGCCGCCGCCCTTCTTGCCGGCTTCCTTGGCCTGCGCCTCCTTGAGCCGCTTCTCGAGCTCGGGCAACCGGCCGTACTGCAGCTCGGCCACCTTGTCGAAATTGCCGCGGCGCTTGAGCTCCTCGATCTGGTGGCGGATGCGGTCGATCTCCTCCTTGACCTGGGCACTGCCCTGGGCGGTGGCCTTCTCGCTCTTCCAGATCTCCTCGAGGTCGGCGTATTCGCGCTCGAGCCTGGCGATCTCCTCCTCGATCAGGCCGAGGCGCTTGATCGAGGCTTCGTCCTTCTCCTTGCGTACCGCCTCGCGCTCGATCTTGAGCTGGATCAGGCGCCGGTCGAGCTTGTCCATCGCCTCGGGCTTGGAGTCGATCTCGATCTTGATCTTGGCCGCCGCCTCGTCGATCAGGTCGATGGCCTTGTCGGGCAGGAAGCGGTCGGTGATGTAGCGGTGCGAGAGCTCGGCCGCGGCCACGATGGCCGGGTCGGTGATCTCCACGCCGTGGTGCACCTCGTACTTCTCCTGCAGACCGCGCAGGATGGCGATCGTCGCCTCCACGCTGGGCTCGTCGACCAGCACCTTCTGGAAGCGGCGCTCCAGCGCCGCGTCCTTCTCGACGTACTTGCGGTACTCGTCGAGCGTGGTGGCGCCGATGCAGTGCAGCTCGCCGCGCGCCAGCGCGGGCTTGAGCATGTTGCCCGCGTCGATGGCGCCTTCGGCCTTGCCCGCCCCCACCATCGTGTGCAGCTCGTCGATGAACAGGATGATGCGGCCCTCGTCGGCCGAGATCTCCTTGAGCACCGCCTTCAGTCGCTCCTCGAACTCGCCGCGGTACTTGGCGCCGGCCAGCAGCCCCGCCATGTCGAGCGACAGCACGCGCTTGTCCTTCAGCGTGTCGGGCACCTCGCCGGCGACGATGCGTTGCGCCAGGCCCTCGACGATCGCGGTCTTGCCCACGCCAGGCTCGCCGATCAGCACCGGGTTGTTCTTGGTGCGCCGCTGCAGCACCTGGATCGCACGCCGGATCTCGTCGTCGCGCCCGATCACCGGATCGAGCTTGCCGGCTCTGGCGCGTTCGGTCAGGTCGAGCGTGTATTTCTTGAGCGCCTCGCGCTGGCCCTCGGCCTCGGCCGAGTCGACTTTCTGGCCACCGCGCACGGCCTCGATGGCGGCTTCCAGCGCCTTGCGCGTCAGCCCGTGGCCACGCACGATGCCGCCGAAGTCACCCTTGGCGTCGGCTGCGGCCAGCAGGAACATCTCGCTGGCGATGAACTGGTCGCCGCGCTTGCCGGCTTCCTTCTCGGCCGCCTGCAGCAGGCCCACGAGGTCGCGCCCGGGCTGCACCACCTGGCCCTGCCCCTGCACCTGCGGCAGCGCGTTGACCGCCGTGGCCATCGCCGTCTTCAGTGCCGCGGTGTTGGCGCCGGCCCGGTCGAGCAGGGCCTTGGGGCCGTCCGTCTGGTCGAGCATCGCCGCCAGCAGGTGTGCCGGTTCGATGTAGGGGTTGTCGCGGGCGACGGCCAGGCTCTGGGCGTCCGCGAGGGCCTGCTGGAAGGCGGTGGTCAGCTTGTCGATGCGCATGGCGGGTCCAATCGTCGAACTGTCCTTGACGTGGGGCGGCCCGCGCCGGTTTCAAGCCCCCGGTGGGCCACCGTCGCGCCCCAGGGCCTGCGCCAGCTCGGGCTTGCGCACCTTGCCCAGGGCCGTACGCGGCAACTGCTCCAGCACGACGATGCGGCGCGGATGCTTGTAGCGGGCCAGCCGTGCGTCGAACAGGGCCTGCAGGCGGGTCGTGTCGACCTCGCGCCCCGGTCGCGCGACCAGCGCGAGCACGGGCACCTCGCCCCAGCGCGCATCGGCCACGCCCACCGCCGCCGCCTCCGCCACCGCCGGGTCGGCCAGCGCCAGGTTCTCGATCTCGGCCGGGTAGATGTTCTCGCCGCCGGAAATGATCATGTCCTTGCTGCGCCCGACGATTTCGTAGTACCCATCGGCATCCACCTGCGCGAGGTCTCCGGTGCGGAACCACCCGTCCGCGAACGCCGGATCGTCCGGCGTGCGGTGGTAGCCGCGCGCGAGGTTGGGCGCGCGCACGCAGACCTCTCCTTCCGCCAGGCGCACCTCCACGCCGCGCGCCGGCCGCCCCACCGAGCCGACGTGCGCCAGCGCCTCCTCGGGGCGCAGCACCAGCGTGACCGGGCCGGTTTCGGTGCTGCCGTAGACCTGGCACACCGGCAGGCCCCGCGCATGGAAAGCCTCGATGTAGGTGCGCGGCACGATCGACGAGCCGGTGTTGACGAAGGCCAGCGAGGACAGGTCGGCAGCGGGCCAGCGCGGGTGCTCCAGCAGCGCACGCATCGTTGCCGGCACCAGCAGGCTGGTGGTGGGGCGCCACGCCTGGACATCGTCGAACCAGGTCGACGGATCGAAGCGCGCGTGCAGGCGCACCGTGCCGCCGGCGGCCAGCGTGGGCAGCACCTGGATGCACAGCCCGCCGACGTGGAACAGGGGCAGCACGGCCAGCGTGCGCGTGGCGGCATCGAGGACCTGGGCGTCGATCGCCGCGTCGAGGTTGGCCGCCATCGCCGCCTGCGTGTGCAGCGCGCCCTTGGGCGTGCCGGTGGTGCCCGAGGTGTAGACGAGCAGCAGGTCGTCCTGCGCAGGGTCGCCCGACGCTGGCGTCGGCGCCAGGCCGTCGAGCGCGTGGAAGCCCTCGTCGGCGTGCCAGGCCGCGAGCCCTGCATGCCGCACGATGGCGCCCAGTTCGGGCGCCGCCAGGCGCCAGTTCAGCGGCACGAAGCGCAGACCCAGGCGCGCGCAGGCGAACAGGGCGATCAGCATCGCGGCGCTGTTCAGGCCCAGCCATCCGAACGCATCGCCGCGCCGCAGGCCGCGCGATGCAAGCGCCTCGGCCTCGCGCGCGATGGCTGCATCCAGGTCGCGATAGCGCCAGGCCCGGCCCGCGGCCTCCAGCGCCGTGGCGTCGGGGCGCGCGGTCACCTGGGCCCGCAGGCGCTCCAGCAGCAGGCTCACGGCGTGCGGCGTCAGGGCTCGATCGCCTCGTCGCGCTCGCCCGCCTCGTACAGGCACTCGCGCCCGAGGCGGTCGACGCACAGCTCGGCGGTCCACGGCAGCATCAGCGAACCGCAGCGCGAATCGCGGTACAGGCGCTCGAGCGGCAGCGACTTGAGCATCGACTGCCCGCCGCAGGTGCGGATCGCCAGCGCGGTCAGCGCGTTGGCGTTCTCCATGATGGTGTAGTGCGAGGCCAGCAGGCGCATGCGCGCGTCCTTGTCGGGATCGACCCGCGCCTCGCGCGCCGTCTGCAGGAACAGCGCGCGCGTCTGCTCGAGCGTGATGCGCATCTGCGCCACCGCGATCTGCTTGGTCGGGTACATGCGCCGCTTGACCGGCGGCATGCCCGGCACCTCGCCGCGCAGGTACTGCACGGTGAAGTCGTAGGCGGCCTGGGCGATGCCCATGTAGGTGGGCGACAGGGTCGCGAACATGTAGGGGTAGCGCGAGGCCGCCTGCCAGTACAGGCCCTCGGGCATCAGGCGCGCCTCCTCGGGCACGAACACGTCCTCGAACGTCAGCGTGCGGCTGACGGTGCCGCGCATGCCCAGCGGGTCCCATTCGCCGCTGACCGTCACGCCGGGCGCGTCGGCGGGCACCGCCACGTACATCGAGTCGCGCATCGTGCCGCCGCTGCCGTCCGCCCGTTCGAGCGTGCACAGCACGCCGTAGATGTCGGCCGAGCCGGCCAGCGACGCGAAGATCTTGCGCCCGCTGACGCGGTAGCCGCCATCGACCTTGAGCGCACGCGTGCCCCAGGGTGCCTTGCCGGCCGCCGCCGCGCCGCCCTCGGAGAACGGCTGGGCGTACACCTTGCCCTCCTCGACGATGCGCGCGTAGTGCAAGGCGCGGATGCGCTCGTGGTCGGCGCGCTGCGCCTCGGTCATGTCGAGCGCATCGGCGATGAATCCCGACCACATGGTCGAGCACACGTGCATGTTGTACGACAGCGCCGTCGAGCCGCAGTGGCGCCCGATCTCGGCGGCCACCATCACGTAGGTGGCGAAGTCCGCCCCCAGGCCGCCGTAGGCCGTGGGCACGCAGATCTTCAGCAGGCCGGCCTCGCGCAGGTCGTCGTAGTTGTCGAACGGGAAGCTGGCCTCGCGGTCCCAGCGCGCCGCGCGCGGCGCGAAGTTCGCGCGGCCGAGCTCGGCGGCACGGCCGATCAGCTCGCGCTGCAATGCGCCGAGCCGGGTCGTGTCGCCGGCGATGGAGGGGTGGGCGGTGTCGGCCATGACGGTCCTCGTCAGAGCGTGCGTTGCAGGAAATCGATCAGCGCCGCATGGACCGCCTGCGGCGCCTCCATGTGCATCAGGTGCCCGACCCCGGGCAGGCACTCGAAGGCCGCCCCCGGGATGCGCTGGGCCATTCGCTGCATGACCGCGGGCGGTGCGTTGCGATCGTCGGCGCCGGCCAGGCACAGGGTCGGCACCTGAAGCCCCTCCAGCGCGTCGCGGCGGTCGAAGCCGACCAATGCGGCCAGCGCGCGCCGGTAGGTGGCTTCCGGCACGGCGCTCATCAGCAGCGCAGCGCGTGCCACGGCATCGTGCGCCGCATGGGGCGAGGCCATCCCCGCGACCAGGCCGGGCGCCAGGCCGGACATGCCCTGCCCCGCGTCGAGCGGTGCCAGCCGCTGCGCCAGGAACTCGCGCTGCCAGGCGCCCTCGGGCCGACCGAAGGCCGGCGACGTGCCCATCAGCACCAACGCGGCCAGCGGCGCCGGCGTCCCCGGCGCGCGGCGCGCCAGGTACTCCTGCGCCACCATGCCGCCGAGGCTGTGCCCCACGACGGCCACCCGGCCGGGCACGGCGGCAACCTGCGCCGCCAGCGCCGTCGCGAGCGCCGCCATGTCGTAGGGCTCGCTCGCCGGCGAGTCGCCATAGCCCGGCAGGTCTACCGCCACCACGCTGAAGCCCGCGGCGTGCAGCGCGCGTCCGGTGCCGGACAGCGCATCGCCGAACGACTCGCGACCACCGCCGATGCCGTGCAACAGCAGCACCGTGGCCGCCCCCGCCGGCCCGTCCCAGCGCAGGTGGGCCAGCGGTGCCTCGCGCACGACGCGCGCCGCGTTCACAACAGCTCGCCTTCGCGCACCACCGGCTGGCCGTCCAGTTCGACCGTGCAGCCGCGCATCGGCAGGTCGAAATGCCCCTGGGTGTGGCGGCCGGCCACTTCGTTGGCCCCGGTCGAGTACAGGAAATTGCCGGCGAACGCCCGCAGCTCGGTGCCGTTGAAATCGGCCTTGTCGTAGAAGGTCATCGCGTCCCAGCGCGCGCGCCGGTTCAGGCCCCAGCCCACGTGCGACACCGCGTAGGCAGCCCGCTCGCCCCATGCCGCGAGGTGCGTGCGCATCAACTGCGCGTCCAGGCCGTTGCCGTCGATGGCCGTGATGTGGTCGTCCTCGATCCTCAGGCGCACCGCCTCGGCAAGATAGCGCTTGAAGCTCAGGTTGACGTCGCCGCGGTCCAGCACCAGCGTACCGCGCACGCTGCCGGCCGCCGGGAACGCCACGACGATGCCGCCGGGCCAGTGCGACAACGTCCCGGGCTTGCGCGTGAAACCCCAGATGCCGCCGACGCGCACGCCCGCCAGGTCGATCTCGAGATCGGTGCCCGCCGCCGAGGACACGTGCATGCGGCGGGCCGTCTTCAGGCGCCGCATCGCCTCGCGCACCGGGGCCTCGTCCTCGGCACGCGGCAGGCAGCGCTCGAGGATCTCGGGATGTTCGTGGCTCACCACCAGCACGCGCGCGCCGCCGGCCAGGATGCGCGGCAACTGCGCCGCATGCTGCAGGCCCTCGACCGTGCAGTCGACCACCAGCGCACAGCGCGCCAGTGCCTCGAGCGCGGCGTCCTGGCCGTCGAGCGCCACGCTTGCGCCGGTGGAGCGCACGGGGACCGGCGCCGCATGCGCCGGCGTGGGCACCCGCAGCTCGAAGGCGTGCGCGCCGAGCTGCTGCAGCGCGAGCATGGCCAACGCCGGCAGTTCGGGTCGCGTGCGCGACTCGCTGAGCACCGCACAGGCGTCGTCGCGCTGCACGCCCGACAGGGACAATGCCTGGACGAAGGCCGCCAGCCACGGTGCTTCGACGTGCGAGCTCAAAGGAATGTCCTCCTCGCCGCGCGCTCCGGTGCGAGCGCTTGGGAACGGCCCGGCGCGCTCACAGGATCTCCCCCAGCAGGTGATAACGCCCGGCGTGGAAGACGAGCGGCGGCACCGGCTCGCACGACAGCGCCAGCACGCGGCCGATGTACAGGCGGTGGTCGCCCGCATCCTGGCGTGCGGCCACCTCGCATTGCAGCGCGGCCGCGCAGCCCGCCAGAACCGGTGCACCGCCGACGCCGGCATGCCACGCCACATCCTCGAACTTGTCGTCGCGCGGGCTGGCAAAGCGGCGTGAAAGCTCGACCTGGGCCTCGCCCAGCACGTTGACGGCGAAGTGCATCGCGCCCTCGAAGGCGCCCAGGCTCGGACTTTCGCGCCGCAGCGACCACAGGATCAGCGGCGGTTCGAGCGAGAGCGAATTGAAGGAGTTGACCGTCAGGCCCACGGGCCGGCCGGACCGATCGACGCAGGAAACGATCGTCACGCCCGTCGCGAACTGCCCCAGGGCTTGGCGCAAGGCGCGAGGGTCGGACGCCAGGAAAGGATTCACGGCGCCGACTATATCGGCGCCTAGAATCGTCGCATGCAGATCCGCCAGCTTGCGCTGCATTACGTGCGTGAGGCCGACCGCCTGCTGTGGCGCATCAACACCTCCGACGGCCAGTTGATCGCCATCTGGCTGACGCGCCGTCTCACGTTGCGACTGTGGCCGCACCTGACCCAGATGATCACGCAACTCGCGGTGCGCCGTCAGTTGCCCCAGTCCAATCCCGCCGCCACGCTGCTGCCGGAGGCGCGCGACATGCTCAACGAGGCCGCCCGCGAGAGTGCGCTGCGCAAGGCGGATTTCAAGACGCCTTTCGACAGTCAGCCGCGCGCCCTTCCGCTGGGCGACGAGCCCATGCTGGCCGTCCAGGTGCGGCTGGTGCCGCTGCCCGAAGGCCTGCTGCGGCTCCAGGTCACGGACACCAGCGGGCGCAACGTGCAGCTCCAGCTCAGCGACGAACTGGCCATCGCCGTGCAGGAACTGCTGGTGCGCGCGCTCACCGAGGCCGACTGGGGCTGGAGCCCCGCTGCCGCGCCGGCGGCCGGCCACGAGGAACCCGGCACGCCCAGGACGCTCAACTGACCGTCATGCGAGCGCCGCGACCGGCCACCACCAGCGCGCGGTGGCCACGCCCAGCGCCGTCAGCGCGAGCGAACCGGCGAGGTGCATGGCCACGATGAGCGCCCCGCCCGCGAGGTCGCCGCGGGCCAGCGCATCGACCACCTCGGCCGAGAAGGTGGAAAAGGTGGTGAGCCCCCCGAGAAAGCCGGTGATGACGCACAGCCGCCACAAGGGCGACAGGTCGCTGCGCCAGGCGAAGAAGCCCAGGGCGAGCCCGATCAGGTAGCCGCCCACCAGGTTGGCTGCCAGCGTGCCCAGCGGCAGTGTGGGCCAGACCCGGTTCCACGCCAGCGTGAAGGCGAAGCGCAGGCACGCGCCGATGCCCGCACCGACGAACACGGCCGCCAGCGCCGCACCGTTCATGCCGCGGCTCCCGCATTGCCGCTCGCGATGCCCCAGCGTGCGAGAGCCTCGTCGTCGGCCACGCGTGCATCCACCCATTCGGCACTGCCGTCGGGCCGCGTTTCCTTCTTCCAGAACGGCGCCTGCGTCTTGAGGTAGTCCATCAGGAACTCGCAGGCCGTGAAGGCGTCGCCGCGGTGTGGCGACGACACCGCGACCAGCACGATCTGCTCGCCCGGCTGCAGCACGCCGACCCGATGCACCACGCGCGCCGCGCGGATGCGATAGCGGCGCATCGCCTCGTCGACCATGCCCTCGATGGCACGCTCGGTCATGCCCGGGTAATGCTCGAGTTCCATGGCCACCGTCTCGGTCGCCGCCGCCTCGACGCCGCGATCGCGCACCGTGCCGATGAACGTGGCCACTGCCCCGACGCCGGCATCGCCTGCACGCAGCGCCGCCACCTCGGTGCTGAGGTCGAAATCCTCGCGCTGCACGCGCACGCGGGCGGTCGGGTCGACGGGCATGCCCGGATTGTCGGCGATCAGCCTTCGGCCAGGCGCCGCAGCACGATCAGCAATCCCGCGCCCGCCACGGCGATCAGCGCCAGGACGAGCCAGCGCGTGCGCGAGCGCCCGGCGGCCGGACCCGCGGGCCGCGGCATCGGCGCGGTGGGCGCTGCGTCGTCGGCGCGCACGGCAAACTGCTCGATGTCGCCGCGCTGGGCATCGCGGTCCGGCGTCTCGCCGACCCACAAGGGTGCCGGCGCCGATTCGCCGACGAGCCGGACCGAAGGCTTGCCGTCGAGCAACCGTTGCAGGTCGCCCACGCGTTGCGGCCGGGCTTCGGGCGCCATCGACAGCGCCGCCTCGAGCGCCTGCGCCAGCACGGCACTCGCGCGCCCGCCATCGGCATCGCGCAGCGCCTCGAAGCCGTCGCGCGCGCGCCAGGGATCGCCCTCGGCGCGCTCGTCCGCACTCGGCGGCCGCTCGCCGGTGGCCAGGAACCACGCGCAGGCGGCAAGGGCATACAGGTCGGCCGCCGACGTCACGCGACCGCCGCGCAGACGGTCTCCGCGCTCGGGCGCCGTCCATGGCCCGCGCGGCGGGCCGTCGATCTCCTCCGCCACCGTCCCCAGGCCGAGCAGCACCGGCATTCCGGCGCCGCGGCCCGCCGGCAGGAGGATCTGTTCCGGGCGGACGTTCCCGTGCACGACACCGGACGCGTGGAGCGCGCCCAGCGGCCCCATCAGGCCCGTGACGAAGGCGGCCACCTCCGCGGCGTCCGGCACGCCTGCCCGCTGCGCCACGTGCTGCGCCAGGGTGACCCCCTCGAGCAGCGGCATGACGCGGAACAGGGTGCGCCACGCTTCGACGGTCTCGCGCACCTCGACCAGGCCACGCTGCCTCAGACCGGACAGCGCCTGAGACTCGTCGCGAAAGGCCTGCAGGGCGACCGACAGACGGATCGCATCGGCCGGCTGCCGCGCGCGCATCGTGCCGTCCTCGCGCCGCACGGCCAGGCCGCGCGGGAAGAACTCCTTCAGGGCGCAGGGCTGTCCGGCCGCGTCGCGGGCGCGGTAGACATGGCCGTGTGGCCCCTCGTGCAGGACGGCCTCGATGACGTAGCCGCCTACCGCGGCACCGACCGGCAACGGAGCCGCAGCCTCCTGCGGCAGCGCGGGGCCCGCCCCATGGAAGGGAGACGTCACCTGGGGCGGAACCTTGGCCATCGCGCTGAATATGTCGACACCCTCGGAGGGTAGCCGATGGTGCGTGCTCAGCCGCCCGTCACCGGCGGGAAGAAGGCCACCTCCACGCCGTCGCGCAGCCCTGCCGCGTCGTCGGCCATGGTCTGGTCGACGGCAGCGCGCACCGCACGGCTGCGAGCCAGGGCCTGCGCATGCACGCCACCGCGTGCCACCAGGAGGTCGCGCAAGGCGCCCACGGTGCAATCCTGCGGCGCGTCCACCACCTCGCCGGACCCGAGGGCCTCGCGCAACGAGGCGAAGTAGCGCACCCGCACCTGCATCGTCAGGCCCCCACGAGCGCGGCGAGCGGCCGCCACGCCACCGTGTCGCCGCGTGCGATCGCCCGGCCCGGCGCGTTGTCGACCAGGCCGTCGGCCCAGACGGCCGAGGTCAGCACGCCGGAGCTCTGGTTCGCGAACAGATCGAGGCCCCCGGCACCATTGCGACGCACGCGCAGGAACTCGCGCCGCTTGTCGGGACGCGGCCACTCGAAGTCCGCGCGCATCGGCACGGCGGCGGGCAACGCGGGATCGGCGCCCTGGAGCGCGCGCAGCACCGGCGCGACGGCCAGCAGGAAGGTGACGAAGCTCGACACCGGGTTGCCCGGCAGCCCCATGAAGAGCGCCTCGCCGCCGTCGGCCCGTCGCACGGCTCCGAAGGCGAGCGGCTTGCCGGGCTTGATCGCCACCTGCCACAGTTCCACCCGCCCTTCGGCCGCCACCGCCGGGCGGATGTGGTCCTCCTCGCCCACCGACACGCCGCCCGACGTGAGGATCAGGTCGTGGTCGACGGCCGCAGCCCGCAGCGCGTCGCGTGTGGCGTCGAGTCGGTCCGGCACGATGCCCAGGTCGCTGACGGTGCAACCGGCCGCCTGCAGCAGGCCGCGCAGGGTGAAGCGGTTGGAGTTGTAGATTGCGCCGGGCGGCAACCGTTCGGGCGGCACTGCACCCGGCATCACCAGTTCGTCGCCGGTGGAGAACAGCGCCACGCGCGGGCGCCGCACGACGGCGAGGCGGGCGGCGCCCACGGTGGCGGCCAGTCCCAGGGCCTGAGGGGTGAGGCGCATGCCGCGCTCGAGCACGGTGGCGCCGGCGCGCACGTCCTCGCCGCGCCGGCGCACCCACTGCCCGCGCTGCGCGGGGGCGGTGAACCGCACGGCACCCTCGCCCGCCGGCTCGGCCTGTTCCTGCATCACGACCGCGTCGGCGCCGGGCGGCAACTGGGCACCGGTGAAGATGCGTGCCGCGCTGCCCGGCACGAGCGGCTGGCCGACGTGGCCGGCCGGGATGCGCTGCGACACGGGCAGCACGGTCGCGGCGGCCGGCACGTCGGCCGCGCGCACGGCATAGCCGTCCATCGAGCTGTTGTCCTGCGGCGGCACGTCGATCAGCGACATCACGTCCTGTGCCAGCACGCGAGCGAGTGCGTCGAAGGTCGAGACCTGCTCGACCTCGCCGATGCGCGCCGCCGCGGCGCCTTCGACGAGGCGCTGCAGTGCCTCGTCGAGCGCCAGCAACGGCGGCCGCAGCTCAGACATGGGTTTCGATGTAGCGCTTCACCGCAGCGGCGTCGGCCGGCAGCACCGTGAAGCGCTTGGGCAGGTTCTCGATGCCATCGAAGCCAGGCGGCCGCTCGGGCTCGCGCCCCAGCGCCTCGCGGATCGTCGCCGCGAACTTGGCGGGCAGCGCCGTCTCCAGCACCAGCATCGTCTCGCCGGGGCGGCGCAACTCGCGCGCCACCTTGAGGCCGTCGGCGGTGTGCGTGTCGACCATCACGCGCTGCGCGTCCCAGGTGGTGCGGATGGTGGCCAGGCGGTCGGCGTGCGTGCTGCGCCCGGAGACGAAGCCGAAGTCGGCGATGCGCGCGAACTCCTGCGGCGCGAGCACGAACGAGGGCTGCGAGAAGAGCGCCTTCACGCGTGCGCCGTCGCGCTCCAGCAGGTCGAACACGAAACGCTCGAAGTTGCTTGCCTTGGAGATGTCCATCGACGGACTCGAGGTCTCGTGCGTCTGGGCGCTGCCGCGCGGGCGGTAGGCGCCGGTGCGGAAGAACTCGTCGAGCACGTCGTTCTCGTTGGTCGCGCACACCAGGCGCTCGATCGGCAGGCCCATCTGCCGCGCGACATGTCCGGCGCAGATGTTGCCGAAGTTGCCGCTCGGCACCGCGAAGTCCACGACCTCCGCCCTGGACTGGAAGTACGCGGCGAAGTAATACACCACCTGGGCCACCAGCCGCGCCCAATTGATCGAGTTGACCGTGCCGATGCGCCAGCGACGCTTGAAGTCGAGGTCGTTGCCGATCGCCTTGACGATGTCCTGGCAGTCGTCGAACACGCCCTCGATCGCGAGGTTGTGGATGTTCGGATCCTGAAGGCTGAACATCTGCGCCTGCTGGAACGGGCTCATGCGGCCGTGCGGGCTCATCATGAACACCTGGATGCCACGCTTGCCGCGCATCGCGTGCTCGGCCGCACTGCCGGTGTCGCCCGAGGTCGCGCCCAGGATGTTGAGCGTTTGCCCGCGG
>DASTJE010000207.1:0-4015 GCA_035716845.1 Burkholderiaceae bacterium | reverse complement strand
CGTGGTGCTGCTGACCCCCGACCCGGACTGGGTGCGCGCCACGATGCCCAATGCCAAGCTGCCCGACCGTGGCGACTTCAGGGCCTATGGGGAGCGGGTGGACGAGCGCAGGCGCGACTGGGCGCGGGCGGTGGCCGAGAGTGCGCGCCTGGCCGACGAGTTCGCCGACCTCGTCCGGCGGCCGTCGATCGAGGCTGAGCCCTTGCCGTGACAGGAATGGAAGTCCCCCTAGCGGGTTAGGCCCATGCGCGACTTGGGTGGCGCACGGCTAAAGTGGCCGTGGAACGCCACGGCTGGGGACGATGGCGATGCTCGACCGGTGTCGTGCCGTGCGGGATGGATCGACAGGGAGAAGAACATGCGTATCTGGACCTTGCGGCGCGGGCGCGTCCTCGCATCGGCTTTGGGCGTGCTTGCGTTTGCTGCCGGCTGTGGAGGCGGGGGAGGCGGGGGAACTGGGGGAGGTGGGGGCACCAGCACAGGCGATCCAGCCCCTGCCGGCGAGGCTGCCACCGTGGCCTGGCTGCAATCGACAGTGCGCGCGGAGCACGACGTCTTCTCGACGTCTGCTCAGGTCGTGGCGACCGCCTCGCTGGCCATACGGGCGCCGGCGGGGGGGTACTGGTTCCGATACCGGTTCGACCAGAGTCTGTCGAGCGTGACGCACAGCTTTCGCACCGCCGACGAAGGCCTTGACTTCAGCGTCCGCTTCTCCGTCTTTCCGCAACGCGAGCCTGGCAGCTATACGGACACGCTGAGTGTCTCGATCTGCTACGACGAGGCCTGCAGTCGCGAGGTGCAGGGCAGCCCCTTCACGATGCCGCTTCGGCTGGACGTGGGTTACTTCGCACGGGCGGAGCAGGGCGTGACGCCGGTGGTGCCCGTGCAGACGACGGTGCTCGATCATGACGTCGTCGGCGTCGCCTATAGCGCGGCACTCGATGCCGTGATCACCGCGTCGGCACTGCCGGAACCGATGCTGCGCGTGCACGATTTGCGCAGCGGCCTGGTACGCAGCCACGCGTTGCTGACCGCGCCCACGTCCCTGTCGGTGGGCGCCGATGGCCTTCACGCTGCCGTTGGCCACGATGCCGCCGTGTCGCTGGTCGACCTGCAGGCGGGCCCGGCGTCAGCGGTCAGTCGCATGCAAGTCCCGATGGCCGTGGGGTCGGTGGTCCTGGCTGGGGCCCGCATCGTGGCCATCGGCGCGCAAGCCTTCAACTGGAACGACATCTACTGGGTGGACACGGCCACGGGCGTGGCCACAAGAGCCGGATCCGGCAAGGTGTTCGGGATCGGCGATTCGGTGCTGCATCCTTCCGGCGACCGCATCTATTTCGCCGATCGCGGCGTGTCGCCCGACGATGTCATTCGCATGGATCTGGATGGCGATCCCGCCGCCGCGCAGACCCACGACTCGCGGTACCACGGTGACTACGCGTTTTGCAGCCGTGTGGCGATCTCGCCCGATGGACGCAGGCTCTACACGGGATGCGGCGTCGTGCTGAGCACGGCCACGCTGCTGGAAGACGACATGCGCTATGCCGGGCAAATGGCCCTATCGCCAGCAGACGCCGCAACGTTGCAGCCCTATGTCTCGACTGCGTTGAGCGTGGCCCCCGATGGCGCGCACGTCGCGCTGCTGGAGGAGAACCGCTACACGTGCAATCCGCAGATCGATCGACTCGATGACTGCCACACGCGGGTCGCCGTGTATGACGCCGCGACATTGGCGCGACGCAGCCTGCTGGGCTTGGCGCCATATCAGCGCGGATCCGACAGCCTGAAGCAATGGGGACGCCGCGTGATGCATCGCAGCGACGGCAGCTTGATCGTGATGGCGGAAGTTCGCACCCGCAACGAGGCCACGCCCACGTGGCTGTTGCACCGACTGAATCCATGACCGCGCGCCCGCCGCCGCGACGGGGGTCGGCTCGGCGACTCAGGCTGATGCGAGACGGCGTTCCTGGACTCGGAGCGTTCGATCGGGCACCTGCGATGCCACCCTCGAGGCCGAGCAACGACTTCAGCCTGCGAGCAGCTTGTGCACCAGCTCCGGCGTCGTCGCCGCGCCGAACTTGCGCATCAGGCGCGCGCGATAGACGTCCACCGTGCGCGGGCTGATCGCGAGCTTCTGGCCGATGCGCTTGGAGGTCAGGCCCTCGATCAGCAGCGCGGCGATCTCGCGCTCGCGCGGCGTCAGCTCGGCACCCACCTTGCGCCGCGCCGACAGGTCCTCGAAGCTCCACAACCCGGCTGCGTGCGGGCGCTTGGGGTCGAGCGCGCGCCCCGACACATGGCACCAGAACAGCTCGCCCGACAGGCGCTTCATGATGCGGTCGTCGGCGTAGAAGCCCTGCTTGTCGAGGCTGGCGACGATGCGCGCGCCGGTGCGTTCGAACTCCTCGTGCGTGGGGTAGAGCAGCTCGAAGCTGCGCCCGACGAGCAGACTCTCGTGCGCGGCGCCGAACATGGCGAGCAGCTGGCGGTTGCAGGCCACCATCAGGCGCTCGCGCGAGATCACCAGCCCGATCGGTGCCTGCTCGAAGGCGGTGCGGTAATCGACGCCGCTCACGGCGCGGCCCTCCGCGCGGCGCGCTCCGGCGCGGGCGCTTGGGGGCGGCCCGGCGCGCTCACAGGTAGGCGTAGGTCGTGGTGGCGTGTGCGGCCAGCCTGCCGTCCGGGGTCGACAGCGAGACCTCGCCGTAGGCCAGCGTCTTGCCGGTGCGCAGCACCCGTGCGACCAGGGTGACCTCGGGCGTGTCGCCCGGCACCGGGCGCAGGAAGCTGGTGGACAACTGCACCGTGGTCATCGGGCGGAAGCGCGCTCCGGGCTCGAGCGACGTCAGCGCCAGCACCATCGCCGTGTCGGCGGCGGCCATGATGGCCTGTCCGCACAGCACGCCGCCCGCATGCACCAGCGCCGGCGCCACCGGCAGCGCCAGCGTGACCTCGCCGGCCTGGGCGGCCGTCACCCGCAGTGCGAGGTCGCGCACCATCGGGGCGGCGACTGCGGCAAGCCGGGACTGCAGTTGCTCGATCATGCTTAATTGATTCTACGTAACGACTACGTAATACCTTAAGCATTACCCTTTGCGGCCTCTCCAGGAGACCCCTCGCATGAACAAGATCTACCCGAGCGCGAAGGCGGCGCTCGACGGCATCGTCCGCGACGGCCAGCTGATGGCCGTCGGCGGCTTCGGCCTGTGCGGCATCCCCGAAGCGCTGATCGACGCCCTGCGCGAGCTCGGCACCAAGGACCTGACCATCGTCTCGAACAACGCCGGCGTCGACGGCTTCGGCCTCGGCAAGCTGCTCGAGACGCGCCAGATCCGCAAGATGATCTCGAGCTACGTGGGCGAGAACAAGGAGTTCGAGCGCCAGTTCCTGGCCGGCGAGCTCGAGCTCGAGTTCACGCCGCAGGGCACGCTGGCCGAGAAGCTGCGCGCCGGCGGCGCGGGCATCCCGGCGTTCTTCACTGCCACCGGCTACGGCACCGTGGTGGCCGAAGGCAAGGAGACGCGCGAGTTCAACGGCCGCCACTACGTGCTCGAGCACGCGCTGCTGCCCGACGTGTCGCTCGGCAAGGCCTGGAAGGCCGACCGCAGCGGCAACCTGATCTTCCGCCGCACGGCGCGCAACTTCAACCCGGCGGTCATCATGGCCGGCAAGGTCAGCGTGGTCGAGGTCGAGGAGATCGTCGAGACGGGCAGCTTCGATCCGGACGCGATCCACCTGCCGGGCATCTACGTGCACCGCCTGGTGCTCAACGCCACGCCCGAGAAGCGCATCGAGAAGCGCACCACCAAGCAGAACCCCAAAGGAGTCTGAGATGGCTTGGACCCACGACGAAATGGCGGCGCGCGCCGCCAAGGAACTGCACGACGGCTACTACGTCAACCTGGGCATCGGCCTGCCGACCCTCGTGGCCAACTTCGTCGACCCGAAGATCGAGGTCTGGCTGCAGAGCGAGAACGGCATGCTGGGCATCGGCGCCTTCCCGGACGAGAGCGAG
>DASTJE010000206.1:0-8355 GCA_035716845.1 Burkholderiaceae bacterium | reverse complement strand
CAGGGGGCGGACCCCGACCGGCTGAACCGGCCGGCTCAGGAAATCAACCCACCAAGGAGTGAATCATGCCCATGTCGATCAACACCAACGTCGTTTCGCTCAACGCGCAACGCAACCTGTCCACGTCGCAGTCGTCGCTGGCGACCTCGATGCAGCGCCTGTCCTCTGGCCTGCGCGTCAACAGCGCCAAGGACGACGCCGCCGGCCTGGCCATCGCCGAACGGATGGGCGCCCAGGTGCGCGGAATGAACGTCGCGATCCGCAATGCCAACGACGCGATCTCCATGGCGCAGACCGCCGAAGGCGCGCTCGGCAAGGTCGGCGACATGCTGCAGCGCATGCGTGAACTCGCGGTGCAGTCGGCCAACGCGACCAACGGCTCCAGCGACCGCACCAACCTCGACGCCGAGTTCGGCGAGCTGGCCGCCGAAATCGGCCGCACGCTGACGAGCACCAAGTTCAACGGCCTGGCGATCCTGGCCGGCGACGCGGGCGCCAAGGTGTTCCAGGTCGGCGCCAACAACGGCGACACGGTCACCGTGACGACGACCAACATGTCCACCAATGCGGACATCACGGCCGTGACCGGCGGTGACGTGACGTCGGCGGCCAACGCCAACACGGCGCTGACCAACATCGACACCGCGCTCGACACGGTCAACAGCGAGCGCGCGCTGTACGGTGCCACGCAGAACCGCTTCGAGTCGATCATCGGCACGCTGCAGGTGTCGTCGGAGAACCAGGCCGCTGCACGCAGCCGCATCACCGACGCCGACTTCGCCACCGAGACGGCCAACCTGTCGCGCTCGCAGATCCTGCAGCAGGCCGGCGCCGCGATGGTCGCCCAGGCCAACCAGCTGCCGCAGCAAGTGCTGGCCCTGCTGCGCTGACCGGCGCTCCGCGCGGCGGCCCGGCGGCCGCCGCGTCCGCAAAGCCCGCCCCGGCCGACGCCGGGCGCGGGCTTTGCCCGTTTTTGGGCGTGCTTCCGCCCTTTGTTCGACCGATCGCGCGGCGACGGCGCTTCCCACAATGGCCACAAGCGTTCGAGCCTGGAGCGAGGACGCGGGACCGGCACCTGCGCCGGGAGTCATCGATTCTCTAGGAGTGCTGGACATGCCCCAGACCATCAACACCAATCTCGTTTCACTCAACGCGCAGCGCAACCTCAACACGTCGCAGTCCTCGCTGGCCACCGCCATGCAGCGCCTGTCCTCGGGGATGCGCGTCAACAGCGCCAAGGACGACGCGGCCGGCCTGGCCATCGCCGAGCGCATGAACACCCAGGTGCGCGGCATGAACGTCGCGATCCGCAACGCCAACGACGCGATCTCGCTGGCGCAGACCGCCGAGGGCGCGCTCGGCAAGGTCGGCGACATGCTGCAGCGCATGCGTGAACTCGCGGTGCAGTCGGCCAACTCGACCAACGGCACCGGCGACCGCCAGAACCTCGACGCCGAGTACCAGGAGCTGGCCGCCGAGATCGGCCGCACGATCAGCTCGACGCGATTCAACGGCATCGACATCCTGGCCGGCGGCGCCGGCGCGCAGGTGTTCCAGGTCGGCGCCAATGCCGGCGACACGGTCACCGTGACGACGACCAACCTGACCGGCTTCTTCACCGCGGGCGACATCACCTCGGCGGGCAATTCCACCACCGCGCTGGGCACGATCGACACCGCGCTGGACACCATCAACAGCGAGCGCGCGCTCTACGGCGCCTCGCAGAACCGCTTCGAAGCGGTGATCTCCAGCCTGCAGATCGCCTCCGAGAACCAGGCCGCCGCGCGCAGCCGCATCATGGATGCCGACTTCGCGGCCGAGACTGCTGCGCTGTCTCGCGCCCAGATCCTGCAGCAGGCGGGCAACGCCATGGTCGCCCAGGCCAACCAGCTGCCGCAGCAGGTGCTGCAGCTGCTGCAGCGCTGATCCCCACGCACCGTCGCGCAGCGTGACGCGCTGCGCGGTTTCGCCAGCGCCGACGCTCAAGTGCCGCTCGGCGCTGCCGAAACCGTGGTCGACACCCCGGACCCGGAGCCCCCGCCATGCCCACCATCACCTCTGCCGGTGTCGGCAGCGGACTCGACGTCTCCGCCATCATCACGCAGCTGATGGCGGTGGAGCGCCAGCCCCTGAAGGCGCTCGAGAAGGAAGAAGGCGCGCTGAACGCCCGGCTGTCGAACTTCGGCAAGCTGCAAAGCCTGATGTCCGCGCTGCGCGACAAGGCGGGCAGCCTGAGCTCGCTGTCCACCTGGGCGCAGACCACGGGCACGAGCGCGAGCACCGCCGTGGCGGTCTCCGCCACCAGCGGTGCTGCCGCGGCGAGCTATTCGGTCGAGGTGCAGCAGCTTGCCGCGCCGCAGACGGTGTCCAGCCGCGCCTTCGCCAGCGCCGACACCGCGGGCACGTTCGCGCCGGGGAGCCTGACCATCGAGCTGGGCACCTGGACGGGCAGCCCGGTCAGCGGCTTCAGCGCCAAGGCCGGCAGCGCGCCGGTGACCATCACCGTCGACGCGGCCACCGACACGCTGGCCGAGCTGCGCGACAAGATCAACGCCGCGGGTGCCGGCGTCGCGGCCTCGATCGTGCAGGATGCCAACGGCGCACGCCTGAGCCTGCGCTCCACGGCCACCGGCGCGGAGAACGGCTTTCGCATCACCGCCACCGAGGACGTGGACGACGGCGTGGCCGCGGACGGCCTCTCGGCGCTGGCCTACAACCCGCTCGGCGCCTCGCAGATGACGCTCGCCCGCGCGGCGGCCAACGCCAAGGCCACGCTCAACGGCATCGCGCTCGAGTCGGCCACCAACACGCTGGCCGACGTGGCCGAGGGCCTCACGCTGCGGCTGCAGCAGGTGACGGCGGCCCCGGTCGAGGTCGCGGTGGCCACCGACACCGAATCGATCAAGACCACGGTGAAGGACTTCGTCAAGGCCTTCAACGAACTGGCCGCCTTCATCCGCGAGCAGACCAAGTACGACGAGGCAGCCAAGAAGGGCGGCGCCATGCAGGGCGACAGCCTGGTGCTGGGCATCCAGCGCCAGCTGCGCGCCGTCATCAACGAGGCTTCGAGCGCCTCGTCCGCCTACAGCCGCCTGTCGCAGGTCGGGTTGACGCTCAAGAGCGACGGCACCCTCGACCTGAAGGAGAGTGCGCTCGACGCCGGCATGGTCAACCTGGCCGAGCTGCAGAAGCTGCTGGCCACCGACGGCGCCGGTTCGGCCGACAGCGGCTTCATGCGCCGCTTCAAGGAGCTGGGCGACGCCCTGCTGGGCGCCGATGGCGCCTTCGAGACGCGCACCGACAGCCTGCGCCAGCGCCTGGCGCGCAACAACGAGCGCCAGGACCAGATGGAAGCGCGCCTGGCCACGGCCGAGAAGCGGCTGGTGGCGCAGTACACGGCGCTCGACCGCAACATGGGCCAGCTCGGCGGGCTGTCGAGCTACGTCGCGCAGCAGATGCAGGCCCTGAACAACTTCTACAACAACAAGGGCTGATCCCGGTCGCTGCCCAAGCACCGGAAACGCTGGCCAATCCCGCGCTCAAGGGCGGCGCGGCGCGGACGATAACCCTGGCAAGCCCAGCAACTTCCGCGCAGGACATCCCCGATGTACGCCGTCCCCCTGTCCGCCTCCCCGTTCGGCTCCGCCACCGCCCGTGCCCAGGTCTACAACCGGGTGGGCGTCGAGACCGGCGTGCTCGACGCCTCGCCCCACAAGCTCGTCGCCATGCTCTTCGACGGCTTCTTCGACGCCCTGGCCCAGGCCAAGGGCGCCCTGGTCGCCGGCAACGTCGAAGTCAAGGGGCGCGCCCTCGGCCGCGCGGTGCGCATCGTCGACGAGGGCCTGAAGGCGGGGCTCGACCTGTCCGCCGGGGGCCCCCTGGCCGTCGACCTCTCGGAGCTCTATGCGTACGTGTCACGCCGCCTGACCGAAGCCAACCTGCGCAACGACAGCACCGCGCTCGACGAATGCGCACAGCTGATGCAACCCCTGCGCGAGGCCTGGCAGTCCATCGCCCCCCAAGTGCACACCGCGACCCGCTGAGCCGTCGCGCCACCTCGACATGACGTTGCACGCCATGAACACCCGACTGCTCAGCTATTACGAAGCCCTCGAGCGCGCCAGCGCCGACATGCTGGCCGCCGCACGCGCGGCCGACTGGGACCAGGTCGTCAAGCTCGAAGGCGCCTGCGTGCTGCTGATCGCGCAGCTCAAGCACGCCGCCACGGAGCAGGCGCTCGGCGCCGAGGACGCCAAGCTCAAGACGCGCATCATGCAGCGCATCCTCGTCAACGACGCCGAGATCCGCTCGCTGGCCGAGCCCTGGCTCGAGGACCTGGACCGCATGATGGCCGGCCGCCCCCGCACCCTGCACTGACGCGCACGACCATGGCACGCCCCGACTTCCAGCACACCCAGCCGGCGTCGATGGCCCTCCTGACGGGCCATGAGCTCGACGATTTCCGCGTCGTGGACGCGGCGGAGCGACTGGCGCTGCTGCGCCGCCTGCTCGACGGCGGCGAGCTCGTCCATCTGTCGACGCCCAAGGGCGCGAGCTACAGCACCGTCCTGTGGACGGTCGACCAGGCGCAGCGCCGGCTCGGCTTCGACGTCGACCCGATGTCGGGCAGCCTGCCTGCACTGCTCGAGGCCGACCACGTGACCGCCGTGGCCTACGTGGACGCCGTCAAGCTGCAGTTCGATCTGGGCGGCTTCGTCCTGCTCAACGGCGCGACGGGCCACGTGCTGCAGGCCACGATGCCCGAGGCGATGTACCGCTTCCAGCGCCGCGCGAGCTTCCGCGTGCGCACGCGGCGCGGCGCCACCGCCCATCTGCGCCACCCGTCGCTGCCCGACATGCAGCTCGCGCTGCGCGTGCTCGACGTGAGCACCGGAGGCTGCGCGATGGAGATGCCCGGGGACGTGCCGCCGATCCAGCCCGGGATCACGCTGGCCCGGGTGCGCCTGGAGCTCGACGGGGACACGCGCTTCGAGACCGACATCACCGTGCAGCACATCAGCGGCGGCTTCGGCGCGCCGGAAGGCGGCGTGCGCCTGGGCTGCGCCTTCGGCACGCTCGACGGCACGGCGCAGCGCGCGCTGCAGCGCTACATCGACACCACGCAGCGGCGCAAGCGCCTGCTCGAGCTGTAGCCGCCGGCGCGGCGCCGGCCGCGACCGGTCGGCGTGCGCAGGCTCACACCTGCATGTTCATGATGTCCGTATAGGCCTTCACGAACTGGTTGCGCACGGCCAGCGCGGCCTGGAAGCCGATCTGCGCCTTCTGCATCGCCACCATCGTCTGTTCGAGGCTGACGGCGGGGTTGTCGAGCTGCAGCTCGCGCTGCAGTCGCGTGGCCTCGTGCTGCTGCGCGCTCACCGACTTCAGCGCCTGGGTCATGGCCGTCGAGAAGCTGCCGGCCGTCGCCGTGGCCGAGCGCGCGCCGGCCAGGGGCTGGCCATTGGGGGCGAGGCCGGCGCGTGCGGCGGCCTGCGCGAAGTCGAAGGGCTTGAGGCGGACGTCCATCGGCGTGTGACTCCTGTCACGCCCGGCCCGCGCCCTGGGGCGCCGAGGCATTCGGGCATGTCGGCACTGTACGAGTTCACGCCGCGCCACAGCGGGTGGAACTGGGCAGCGTTTGGCCGACTGTTCGCGCTATAGGCCGGCACCGTCGAGCCGAACAATGCCATCCCATGGACAACGCCCTCGCTCAGGCCGGCTCGACCGCAACGCCCGCGGCTGCCCCCGGTGCGCTCTCCCGCCTGGCCACGCTGCCGGCGGCCGCCAAGTTCAAGCTCGGCCTCGGTGCCGCCGGCCTCGTCGCCGTGCTGGCCGCCCTCGCACTGTGGACCAGCAAGGGCGACTACCGCGTGCTGTACGCCAACCTCAACGAGAAGGACGGCGGGGCCATCATCGCCCAGCTGTCGCAGATGAACATCCCGTACCGGCACGCCGACGGCGGCAACGCCATCCTGGTGCCGTCCGACAAGGTGCACGACGCGCGCCTGAAGCTCGCCTCGGCCGGGCTGCCCAAGGGCAGCGTGATCGGCTTCGAGCTGATGGACAGCGCGCGCTTCGGCCAGACGCAGTTCCAGGAGCGCCTGACCTTCCAGCGCGGCCTCGAGGGCGAGCTCACGCGCTCGATCCTCGCGCTGGGCGCGGTCCAGTCGGCGCGCGTGCACCTGGCGCTGCCGCAGCACAACGGCTTCTTCCGCGAGCAGCAGAAGCCCAGCGCCTCGGTGCTGCTGTCGCTGCACCCGGGCCGCGCGCTCGACCGCGCGCAGGTCGCCGGCATCGTGCACCTCGTCTCGTCGTCGGTCCCCGAACTCACGACCAAGGCGGTGAGCGTGATCGACCAGACCGGCGCGCTGCTGTCCGGCGGCAACGAGGGCGCCAGCGGCCAGGGCCTGGACGCGCAGCAGCTGCAGTACGTGCAGCAGATCGAGCAGAACTACGTCAAGCGCGTGGTCGACATCCTCGAGCCGGTGGTCGGGCGCGACAACCTGCGCGCCACCGTCACCGCCGAGGTCGACTTCTCGCAGACCGAATCCACCGCCGAGGAGTACAAGCCCAACCAGGGCGGCGCCCCGGCCACCGTGCGCAGCCAGCAGCTCAGCGAATCGGGCAGCGGCGCCCAGAGCACGCCCTCGGGCGTGCCCGGCGCCGCGTCCAACCAGCCCCCCGTGCCGGCCACCGCGCCGATCACCGGCGCGGCCGCCCCGCTGCAGGCGGCGGCCACCGGCCTGGCCGGCGGCAGCGCGCGCCGCGACGCGGTCACCAACTACGAGGTCGACAAGACGGTGCGCGTGACGCGCGCGGCCACCGGCAGCGTCAAGCGCCTGAATGCCGCGGTGGTGGTCAACCACCGCGTCACCACGGCCCCCAACGGCAAGACCACCAGCACGCCGCTGACCGGCGAGGAGCTCGACAAGCTGACCACGCTGGTGCAGGAGGCGCTGGGCTACAGCAAGGAACGCGGGGATTCGGTCAAGCTGATCAACGCACCCTTCAAGGTCGAGGCCCTGCCCAAGCAGGCCGAGCTGCCGTTCTGGAAGCAGGACGGCGTGGTGGACCTGCTGCGCGGTGCCGCCACGCCCGCGGCCCTGGTGCTGGTCGCGGCCATGGTGCTGTTCGGCCTGGTGCGCCCGGCCCTCAAGGCGGCGCAGCCCGCAGCGGCGACGCCCGCGGCAAGGGCCGCCGGCGGGCAGCTCGACCTGGTGGCCGACGACCCGCTGGCCCTGCCCGGCGCCGGCGCGCCGATGCTCGAGGCGCCGCGCGGCAGCGAGCGCCTGGAGAACGCGCGCGCGGTGGCCAAGCAGAACCCGGCCGCGGTGGCCAACATCGTGCGCGGCTGGGTCAATGGAGAGGTGTCGTGAGCAGCGGCATGGACGAACAAGGCCTCGAGGACGCCGCGATCCTGCTGATGTCGCTCGGCGAGGAGGAGGCCGCGGAGGTCTTCAAGCACCTCGAACCGAAAGAGGTGCAGCGCCTGGGCGAGACGATCGCCAAGATGAAGACGATCCCGCGCGAGAAGGTCGAGGGCGTGCTCGACAAGTTCTCGTCGCTGGCCTCCGAGCACAGCATCCTGGTGGCCGACACCGACGAGTACGTCAAGAGCGTGCTGCGCAAGGCGCTCGGCGAGGACAAGGCCAACCTGCTGATCGACCGCATCCTGCAGGGCAGCGACGTCACCGGCATCGAGAGCCTGAAGTGGATGGACGCCGGCTCGGTGGCCGAGCTGCTGCGCAACGAACATCCGCAGATCGTCGCGGCGATCCTCGTACACCTCGACCACGACCAGTCGGGCGAGATCCTCAAGCAGTTCGCCGAGCGGCACCGCAACGAGGTGATGGTGCGCATCGCCACGCTCGACGGCATCCAGCCGACCGCGCTGCGCGACCTCAACGAGGTGATGGGCCGCGTGCTGGCCGGCGGCGACAAGCTGCGCAAGGCCACCCTCGGCGGCGTGAAGACGGCCGCCGAGATCATCAACCTGCTGGGCAGCAGCGTCGAGACCTCGGTGCTCGACTACATCCGCGAGGCGGACAACGAGCTGGCCCAGAAGATCATGGACAACATGTTCACCTTCGACGATCTCGAGAAGATCGACGACAAGGGCATCCAGGCGCTGCTGAAGGAAGTGCAGTCGGAGTCGCTGGTGATCGCGCTGAAGGGCGCGACGCCGGAGATGCGCGAGAAGGTCTTCCGCAACATGTCCTCGCGCGCCGCCGAGGCGCTGCGCGAGGACCTCGAGTCGCGCGGTCCGGTGCGCCTGTCCGAGGTCGAGTCCGAGCAGAAGGAAATGCTCAAGATCGTGCGGCGCCTGGCCGACGAAGGCCAGATCGTGATCGGCGG
>DASTJE010000205.1:0-2121 GCA_035716845.1 Burkholderiaceae bacterium | reverse complement strand
CGCCGGCCGCGGCAGCCCGTGGGCGATCCCGCTGCTGTGGATGCTGCCGCAGCCGCTGCTGATGGAGATGGTGCTCACCGGCGAACTGCAGCCGATCGAGGTCTTCCACGAGCTGCGCTTCATCAACTACCTGGAGGACACGCCCGATGCGGTGCGTGTCCGCGCGCAGGCGCTGGCCGAGCGCATCCGTGACAACGCGCCTCTGTCGGTGATGGCGGGCAAGGAGTCCATCCTCACCGCGATGAGCGCGGGCTGCGAAGCGGGCATGGCGCTCGCGCACAACATCTACCGCGCCGCCTACGCGAGCGAGGACGCGCAGGAAGGCCCCCGCGCCTTCGCCGAGAAGCGCAAGCCGGTGTGGAAGGGCCGCTGACGCGGCGGCGAGTCGGCGCAGGAGCGGCAGCATGTGCAGCATTGACCCCCTGATTCGCAACAACCGTGCATGGTCGGCCCGCTGCCGCGCGGAGGACCCGCAATTCTTCACCCGGCTCGCGGGGCAGCAGACGCCGCGCTACCTGTGGATCGGCTGCTCCGACAGCCGCGTGCCGGCCAACGAGATCGTCGGCCTGCGACCTGGCGAAATCTTCGTTCACCGCAACGTCGGCAACCTGGTGGTGCACTCGGACCTGAACTGCCTGACGGTGCTGCAGTATGCCGTGGAGGTGCTGAAGGTAGAGCACGTGCTGGTGGTCGGCCACTACGGCTGCGGCGGGGTGCAGGCGGTGATCGAGCAGCGCCGCACAGGCTTGGCGGACAACTGGTTGCGCCACATCGAGGACGTCGCGCGCAAGCACGAAGCCCGGCTCGAAGTGGCTTCTTCCCCTGCCGAGCGTGCGGTACGCTTGTGCGAGCTCAACGTGATCGAGCAGGTCAGCAACGTGTGCCGCAGCACGGTGCTGCGGCGCGCGTGGGAGCGCGGCCAGCAGGTCGAGGTGCACGGTTTCGTCTACGGCCTCGAAGACGGGCTGCTGTACCGGGTCAGCGAAGCGGTGGGCTGCGAATCGAGGGACTCCGGCTATGCCGCTGCGCTCGCGGCGCTAGGCGTGCCCTGAGCCGCGACCGTCCGCCACAACATCAAGCGGACATCAGCCGGATAGGCGTGCCTGCAACTCCGCTACCGCCTCGGGATTGACCAGCGACGACAAGTCCCCCGGGCTGTCTCCACGGTAGACCGCGCGCACCACGCGCCGCATGATCTTCATGTTGCGCGTCTTGGGCAGGTCGCCCACCAGCATCACCTGCCGCGGGCGGTACGAGGTGCCCATGCCCTTGACCACGGCTTCGGACAGTTCGCGTTCCAGCGCCGCGTCGGCGGCGACGCCCGGCATCGGCACGCACACGCAGACGATGGCCGACCCCTTGACCTCGTCGGGCACGCCGATCACAGCCGCTTCCGAAACTTTGCCCGTGCTGGTGAGCAGGGTCTCGATCTCCGAAGGGCCGGTGCGCTTTCCCGAGACCTTGATCGTGTCGTCGCTGCGGCCGAGGATGTAGACGAGTCCGTCTTCGTCGCGCATCGCGAAGTCGCCGTGAACCCACAGGCCGGGCAGGGTGCGCCAGTAGCTGTCGAGGTAGCGCTCGTCGTCGCGCCACAGGCTCTTGGTGAAGCCGATGTTGGGATTGCGCAGCACGAGTTCGCCCACCTGTCCCGGGCCCACGGGCTTCCCGGCGTCATCGACGATGTCCACACCCACGCCCAGGCCGCCCATGCCGAACGAACCCGGGCGCAGCGGGTGGTGTACGGTGCCGGTGAAGTTGCAGCCTCCGACCTCGGTGCCGCCGACGATGTTCAGGAACGGCAGTTGGCCCTTGCAGACATGCTCGAAGAACCAGCGCCAAGGCGCTTCGGTCCAAGCCTCGCCGCCGGAGACGGTGATGCGCAGCGACGAGAGGTCGTAACGTCCGACCTCCTGGTCGCCGTGGCGCATCAGACCGCGGATCAGCGTGGGTGCCACGCCAAGGTAGGTGACCTTGTGGTCCTGCAGCAGCCGCCAGAAGCGGCCGGTGTCGGGATAGTCGGGCGTGCCTTCGGCCACCAGCAGGCTGCCGCCGAAGTAGCTGGGGATGCAGGCGCACATCGCGCCCACCATCCAGCCCATGTCGCTCATGAAGAAGAAGCGG
>DASTJE010000204.1:0-4819 GCA_035716845.1 Burkholderiaceae bacterium | reverse complement strand
GTGATCGGCGCGCGCGTGCCGCTGCGCCGCAGTGGCCGTGAATTGTCCGGGCGCTGCCCGTTTCACGAAGAAAAGACGCCGTCCTTCACGGTCAGCCCGCAAAAGCAGTTCTATCACTGCTTCGGCTGCGGCGCGCACGGCACGGCGATCGGCTTTTTGATGGCGCTCGACCGGCTCGATTTTCGCGAGGCCGTCGCCGAGCTCGCACAGCGCGCCGGCATGACCCTGCCCCGGGAAGCCGACTCGGCAAATGCTGCGTCGGGCCCACCGCTGGCGCCGTTGTACGAGGTGCTGGCGGCGGCGAGTACGTTCTATCAGCAGCAGCTACGCCGCCACCCGGCGGCCGCCGCCGCCATCGACTATCTGAAGCAACGCGGCCTCGACGGCACAACCGCGGCGCGCTTTCACATGGGCTTCGCCGCCGACGAGTGGGACAACCTCAAGCGCGCACTCGCGCCACGCTACGGCGAAGAGCTGCTGCGCCGGGCGGGGCTGTTGACCGGTGACGAGGACCGCCGCAGCTACGACCGCTTCCGCGGCCGCATCCTGTTCCCCATCGAGGACCGGCGCGGGCGGGTCATCGGCTTTGGCGGGCGCATCGTCGGCACCGGCGAGCCGAAGTACCTCAACTCACCCGAGACACCGGTGTTTCACAAGGGCCGTGAGCTGTATGGCCTGCCCAACGTGCTCGCCCACGCCCGCCAGCCGGACGCACTGCTGGTGGTAGAGGGTTACATGGACGTGGTGATGCTGGCCCAGCACGGCATCGACAGCGCCGTGGCCGTACTCGGCACGGCGCTCACGGTGGAGCATCTCAAGACCGTGTTTCGGCTCACGCCGCGCGTCATCCTGTGCTTCGACGGCGACAATGCCGGGCGGCGTGCCGCCGAGCGCGCCGTCGACACGGCGCTGCCGGAACTCACCGACGGGCGTGAACTGCGCCTGCTGTTCCTGCCGCAAGGCGAGGACCCGGATTCGCTGGTGCGGCGCGTCGGCAAGGAGGCATTTCTGGCGCTCGCGTCGGAAGCGACGCCGGTTTCGCACTACCTGCTGCGGCGCCTCGAAAGTCAGGTCGACCTTGGCTCGGCCGAGGGCCGTGCCCGCTTGTCCGCGCTCGCGCAGCCGCTGCTCGAGAAAATGCCGGCGGCTACTTTCCGCGACCTGTTGGCCGATGAAATCGGCCGGCTGGTTGGCCGCAGCGTGCCCGCCGCGGTGCCGGCAAGGCGCCCGACAACCAAGACCAACACAGCCGGCACGCCGCGTCCGTCGCTGGTGCGCCGCGCCATCCTGCTGCTGGCTCATTACCCGCAACTGGCGGCGCAGATCGGTCCGCCCGAGGCACTTGAAACCATCGACCGGCCCGGCATGGACGTGCTGCGGCGGCTGCTGCTCGCCATCGGCGGCCTCGCGCAGCCGCGCCTGGATCGACTGATCGAGCTGTGGCGCGACACCAACGACGGCACCACGCTGTCACGCATTCTCGCCAGCAGCGAGCTCGTACCGGACACGCCGGCACAGGCCGCCGCCGAACTGCGCCAAATCGGCACCGATCTGGCATCGCAGGCACAGCGCACGCAACTCGGGGCGCTGCTGCGCGACACCTCGCCAAGCCAACTCGACCCCCAGCAGAAGGCACAGGTGCTGGCGCTCTTGAACCGACACCGCAAGAACCCGATCTAATGGAATGAGAAGAGGTTCCGCCCGTGCAATCTTCAACGCGCGGCAAGCCCTGGGCGTCCCGCCACGGACGGGACGCGCTGCATCAACCGACCCTTCGCTAGGCTATAATGCCCAGTTCCGCGCCACACGCTTCGAGGCATCCCATGGATAACGGTGTCGACCACTCCGAGGAAAATTTCGAGCTCAAGCAGCTGCTTGCGCTCGGCCGTGCGCGGGGCTACCTCACCTACGGTGAGATCAACGATCACCTGCCGCAGGACATCGTCGAGGCCGAGCAGCTCGAAAGCATCGTTTCGATGCTGACGGAAATGGGCATCCGCGTGTCGGACGCCCCGCCGGACGCGGAAGAGCTGCTGATGAGTGGCGAAACCGTGACCGAGGACGAGGCAGTCGAGGAAGCCGCCGCCGCGATGACGGCGGTCGAACGCGAGGGCCGTACCACCGACCCCGTGCGGATGTACATGCGCGAGATGGGCACCGTGGAGTTGCTCACCCGGGAAGGCGAAATCGCCATCGCCAAGCGCATCGAGGCCGGCCAGCAGCAGGTGGTGGCGGCGCTGTTGCAGTTGCCGCGCGCCCTGGACGAAATCTTCGGCCTGTACGATCAGGTGCAGGCCGGCCAGCTGCGCCTGTCCTCGTTCGTGGCCGGCTTCTACGAAGCCGAAGAAGCTGAAGCAGCGGACCAGGAAGCCGTCGATGAGGCCACCGCGGCGGCGACCGAAGTCGACGAAACTGCAGAGGACGAGGGCGAGCTCGACGACGACGCCGAGACCACCACCGAGGAAGCCGAAATCGGCCCCGACCCGGAACAGGTGCGGGCGCATTTCGAGTTGCTGCGTGGTTTGCGCGAGAAGATCGCCAAACTGGAAGCCAGCAAGAAACCGAACGTCGAGAATCTGGCGACCCTGCGCGAGGAACTCAGCGCCAACCTGCAAAGACTTCGCGTCATCCCCAAGCAGGTCGAGGACTTGGCCGGCCTGCTGCGCGCCCTGATGGAACGCATTCGCCAGCAGGAGCAGGTGATTCTGGACCTGTGCGTCAACAAGGCCGACATGCCGCGCAAGGATTTCCTGCGCGTGTTCATCGGCCACGAGACCGACACCGGCTGGCTCGAAACCCAGATCCAGGCCAAGAAGAAGCACAGCACGCGTCTGAAGCAGTACACCGACGACATCCGCCGCGCACAACGCAAGCTGGCCGAGATCGAACGCGAGCACGGTCTCGACATTCCACGCATCAAGGACATCAATCGCCAGATGCTGGCCGGCGAGCGGCACTCGAACCAAGCCAAGAAGGAGATGGTCGAGGCCAACCTGCGCCTGGTGATTTCGATCGCCAAGAAGTACACCAGCCGCGGCCTGCAGTTCCTGGACCTGATCCAGGAGGGCAACATCGGCCTCATGAAGGCGGTCGACAAGTTCGAATACCGCCGCGGCTACAAATTCTCGACCTACGCCACGTGGTGGATCCGCCAGGCCATCACGCGCTCGATCGCCGACCAGGCGCGCACCATCCGCATCCCGGTGCACATGATCGAGACCATCAACAAGATGAACCGCATCTCGCGCCAGCACCTGCAGGAATTCGGCTACGAGCCCGACGCGCCCACGCTGGCCGAGAAGATGGAGATCCCCGAGGACAAGATCCGCAAGATCATGAAGATCGCCAAGGAGCCGATCTCCATGGAGACGCCGATCGGCGACGACGACGACAGCCACCTGGGCGACTTCATCGAGGACACCAACAACGTGGCCCCGGTCGACGCCGCCATGCAGGCCGGCCTGCGCGACGTGGTCAAGGACATCCTCGACAGCCTGACCCCGCGCGAGGCCAAGGTGCTGCGCATGCGCTTCGGCATCGAGATGAGCACCGACCACACGCTCGAGGAGGTGGGCAAGCAGTTCGACGTGACGCGCGAGCGCATCCGGCAGATCGAGGCCAAGGCGATCCGCAAGCTCAAGCATCCGAGCCGCAGCGACAAGCTCCGGACCTACCTGGACAACCTCTGACGACGTGGCAGGGCGAGGCGGCGCGCCCGCAGGTGCCCGCCGTCGACGCCGTGCAAATGTCACGACGTTACACTTGCGGCCGGCATGACCCTGATCGCCGACCGGACCGTCCTCTTTGCCGACCTGCGTGGCAGCACCTCGCTGTTCGAGTCGCTCGGCAACGCCGAGGCCACGTCGGTCGTCACGCACTGCGTCTCGGCGCTCGGCCGCACCATCGCGGCCTGCGGCGGCCACGTGGTCAAGACGCTGGGTGACGGGTTGATGGCGGTGTTCGCCGATTCGCCCCTGGCGATCCAGGCCGCGATCCAGATGCACGAGGTGCTCGACGGCATCGTTCAGAAGGGTCGCGAGCGCGGCGCCTCGACCGGCCTGCGGGCCCTGCGTCTGCAGGTGGGCATGGCGCGCGGCGAGGTCGTCGAGATGGGCGGTGACTGCTTCGGTGACGCCGTCAACGTGGCGGCCCGCCTGATCGACCATGCCGGCGACAACGAGACGCTCGTCACCGCCGAGGTGCTGCAGGGCCTGCCGGTCGAACAGCGCGGGCGCTTCCGCAGCCTCGACCGCCTGGCGCTGCGCGGTCGCACCGAGCCCGTGGAGGTGCACGTGCTCGGGCGCCGCCGCGGGCAGGGTGAGGCGGCGATCACGCAGTTCGGCGACGTCTCCATCGCCGGCGAGCCCGAAGGCGTGCGCCTGACGTGGAACGACCTCAGCCGCGTGTTCGACAACCGCACGCTGCCGGTGGTGCTGGGGCGCAGCACCCAGGCCACCTTCTGCGTCGACGACTCGCGCGTGTCGCGCTCGCATGCACGCGTCGACTGGTACAGCGGCAGCTTCCAGCTCACCGACCTCAGCTACAACGGCACCTACGTGCGCTTTGCCGACGGCGAGATCGTCAGCCTGCGCCGCGGCAGCTGCACGCTGCACGGCAGCGGCACCGTCGGGCTCGGCGCGTCGCCCAACGACGACGGCGCCGCCTGCGTGCGCTTCGAGGTCGTGCACCTGGCCGACGACCAGCCCCCGACCACCCCCGGCCATCTGACCACGCGACGCGCCTTCCACTGACCGGGGCTGCGCCCGCCGCAGACCCCCGCCCACCATGAGCTTCCGCCCTGAGCCCGTGCACCGCCACG
>DASTJE010000203.1:0-17429 GCA_035716845.1 Burkholderiaceae bacterium | reverse complement strand
CGCTCATCGCGGTGTCCCTCAGTGGCCGCCCAGGTAGGCGGCCTGCACCTCGGGGTTCTCGCGCACCGCCTCGGGCGTGCCCGACGCGATGGTGGCGCCGTTGACCATCACCGTGATGCGGTCGGCGATGCGGAACACGGCGTCCATGTCGTGCTCGACGAGCAGGATGGCGTGGCCGGGCCGCAGCTCGGCCAGCAGTTCGAGCATGCGGTCGGTCTCCTCGGCGCCCATGCCGGCCAGCGGCTCGTCGAGCAGCAGCACCTGCGGGTCGGTGGCCAGGCACATCGCGATCTCGAGCTGGCGCTTCTGGCCGTGCGAGAGCAGGCCGGCCTCGCGGTCGAGCCAGTCGGCCAGGCCGGTGCGCGCGGCGGCCGCGTGCGCGGCGGCGGCGCTGGCCTCGCAGCGCTGTGCGTCGGCCCAGAATTGCCACGGCCGTTGCGTGCGGGCCTGCGCGGCGAGCCGGCAGTTCTCGAACACGGTGAAGCTCGGGAAGATGGTGTTGCGCTGGTAGCTGCGCCCCAGCCCGGCGCGCGCGCGCCGCGGCTGCGGCCACGCCGTCACGTCGTGGCCCATCAGCTCGACGCGCCCGTCGGAGGGCGGGATCTCGCCCGAGAGCATGTTGATCAGCGTGGACTTGCCCGCGCCGTTGGTGCCGATCACTGCGTGCACCTCGCCGCGCGCGAGGTCGAGCGACACCTGGTTGACGGCGACCAGCCCGCCCCAGCGGCGCGTCAGGCCGAGGCCGCGCAGCAGCACCTCGGCTGCGCTCATCGCGGCTGCCCCTGCTCGCCCTGGGCGCGGCGCGCGTCGCGCCCCAGCAGGCGCGTGCGCAGCACGGCCGGCAGGCCCACCAGGCCCTTGGGCAGCAGCGCCACGCTGGCGATGATGGTCAGGCCCAGGCCCAGGTGCCAGTGCTTGGCGAAGGCGCCGAAGACGGGCTCCGACTTGAAGAACTCCTGCAGCAGCACGAAGGCGAAGGCGCCGATCAGTGCGCCGCGCAGGTGCCCGATGCCGCCGAGGATCACCATGATGAGCACCCAGCCCGACTGGTGCCACGACAGCATCTCGGGGTTGACGTAGCCGTCCTTCACCGCGAACAGGAAGCCGGCCCAGCCGGCCAGCGCGCCCGACAGCGTGAAGGCGGCCAGTTTGTAGGGGTAGGTCGAGAAGCCGGTGGCGCGCATGCGCTGCTCGTTGACGCGGATGCCCGCCAGCGCGCGCCCGAAGCGCGAGCGCGCCACCAGCGCCAGCAGCGCGAACACGAGCACCAGCGATGCCAGCGTGAACCCGTACATCACGAGGGGGCGGTCCAGGTCGACCAGGCTGCCCAGCACCGGCTTGACGTTGAGGTAGATGCCGTCGGTGCCGCCGCCCAGCGGCGTGTCGTGCACCACGTAATAGGCCATCTGCGCGAAGGCCAGCGTCACCATGATGAAGTACGCGCCCTTGGTGCGCAGCGACAGCGCACCCACCGCCAGCGCGTACAGGCCCGCCAGCGCGATCGACGCCGGCAGCAGCCAGGCGATGGAGGCCGGGTCGGCCTCGGGCGACAGGCGCACCGCGGCGTAGGCGCCGATGCCGAAGAACGCCGCCTGGCCGAAGCACACCAGGCCGGTGCCACCCACCAGCAGCTCGAGGCTGAGCGCGAAGATGGCGTAGACCATGATCTTGGTGACGAGGTCGACGCCGTACTTGCCGCCCACCAGCGGGTACAGCGCCAGCGCCGCGAACACCAGCGCGACGAAGGCGAGCTTGCCCTTGTCCTGCATGGTCAGCCCGCCTTGAAGAGGCCGTCGGGCCGCCACAGGAGGATCAGCGCCATCAGCACGTACACCAGCACGCCGGCGGCCTGCGGCAGCAGCACCTTGCCGAAGGTGTCCACCACGCCGATCAGCAGCGCCGCCACGAGCGCGCCGCGGATCGAGCCGATGCCGCCGATCACCACCACGACGAAGCAGATGATCAGCACCGAGTTGCCCATGCCCGGGTACACCGAGGACACCGGCGCGGCGATCATGCCCGCCAGCACCGCGATCGCCACACCGGCGGCGAACACCACGCGGTAGAGGAACGAGATGTCGATGCCCAGCGACTGAACCATCTCGCGGTTGGTGCTGCCGGCGCGGATCATCATGCCCAGCCGCGTGCGCGTGAACACCAGGTACATGCCCAGCGCGAGCGCGAGGCACACGCCGCTGATGAACAGGCGGTACACCGGGTAGGTCATCACCTCGCCCAGCGGCAGCGTGCCGGCCAGCCAGTCGGGCGCCTTGACGCCGTGCACGTCGTCGCCCACCAGCAGGCTGCGCAGCTCCTCGAAGACGAGGATCAGGCCGTAGGTCATCAGCACCTGCTGCAGGTGCTCGCGCTCGTAGAGGAAGCTGAAGAACACCCACTCGAGCAGGTAGCCGAACACCACCGACAGCGCGAGGCCCGCGGCCAGCGTGGCGAAGAAGCCGCCGCCGAAGGTGGCCTGCACCAGCGGGGCCAGCGCAAACGCCATGTAGGCGCCGATCATGTAGAAGCTGCCGTGCGCCAGGTTGATGACGCCCATGATGCCGAAGATCAGCGTCAGCCCCGAGGCCACCAGGAACAGCAGCAGCCCGTACTGCAGCGCGTTCAGGCACTGGATCAGGAAGGTGGCGGCATCCATCGGGCGGGGCGGGCGAATTGGTTTAACTCTAAACTAATTGCATGTGCCGGACAACCGCCGCGATCACCGCCTCGGGTTGATCCCGATGCGGCGAGTGGCCGCAGTCCGCGAGCTCCAGCACGCGCGCGCCGGGCACGCGGCGCGCGATGCCGCGCACCTGTTCGAGGGTACCGTACTCGTCTTCGAGGCCCTGCACCGCCAGCAGCGGGCAGGCGATGGCGCCGAGCTCGTCCTCGATCGACCAGGCGCGGAACGCAGGGTGCAGCCAGATGTCGTTCCAGCCCCAGAACGCCGAGTCCGGGTCGGCGTGGTGGCGTGCCAGCCGGGCGCGCAGGTCGCCTGCGAGGTAGGCCTCGCGCGCGCGCGCGATGCTCGCGATCGACACGTCCTCCACCAGGATGTGCGGCGCCAGCACTGCGAGCCCGGCCACCTGGCGCGGGAAGCGCGCGGCGTACAGCAGGGCGATCGAGCCGCCGTCGCTGTGGCCGAGCAGCCAGGGCCGCTCGCGCGCCGCGTCGATGCCCAGCGCGGCCAGCAGCGCGGGCAGCACCTCGTGCGCCTGGCGGTGCATGAAGTCGGGCGCCCAGGCCTCTGCGCCGGGGCGCGGCGTCGAGCGGCCGTAGCCGGGGCGCGAGTAGACCAGTCCGCGCGCGCCCGCGGCGTCGCACAGGCGTTGCGGGAAGTCGCGCCACATCGCCACCGAACCCAGGCCCTCGTGCAGGAACACCACGAGCGGGGCGTCGCGGCGCTCGGGCGCGATCCAGCGCACTTCGATGTCGACCGGGCGACCGGCCCAGTCGATGTGCACGAGGCCGCTGGCATCCGCTGGATTTGCCTGCGCGCTGCGCGCTCCGGGGGCGAGCACTGGGGCGCGGCCCGGCGTGCTCATGAAGGGCGCTGCGACTCGCGCTCGCGCAGCTTGAACCTCTGGATCTTGCCGGTGGCGGTCTTGGGCAGCTCGGTCACGAACTCGATCAGGCGCGGGTACTTGTAGGGCGCGAGCTTGTCCTTGACGAAGGCCTTGAGCTCGTCGGCGCTGGCCGCGCTGCCGGCCTTGAGCACCACGAAGGCCTTGGTCTTGGTCAGGCCCTCGGTGTCGGGCACGCCGATCACGGCGGCCTCCAGCACCGCCGGGTGCTGCACCAGCGTGGCCTCCACCTCGAAGGGGCTGACGTAGATGCCGCTGACCTTGAGCATGTCGTCGCTGCGGCCGCCGTAGGTGTAGGTGCCGTCGGCGTTGCGGATGTACTTGTCGCCGCTCTTGGTCCAGCCGCCCTGGAAGGTCTCGCGCGTCTTGGCGCGGTTGCCCCAGTACATCATCGCGGCGCTCGGGCCGTGGATGTAGAGGTCGCCGGGTTCGCCGTCGGGCACAGGCCGGCCGTCGTCGCCACGCAGCTCGACCTCGTAGCCGGGCACCGGCCAGCCGGTGGTGCCGTAGCGGCAGTCGCCGGGCTTGTTGCTGAGGAAGATGTGCAGCATCTCGGTGGAGCCGATGCCGTCGACGATGTCCACGCCGAAGTGCGCCTTGAAGCGCTGGCCGATCTCGGCCGGCAGCGCCTCGCCGGCCGACGAGGCCAGGCGCAGCGCCACTGCGCCGCGCGGGGGCAGCGCAGCCGAGGCGAGCATGCCGGCGTAGCCGGTGGGCGCGCCGTAGAACACGGTGGGCCGCAGGCCGTGCACGCCACCGGTCCAGCGCTTGAATACCGCCTCGGGCGTCGGCCGCTCGGCCATCAGCAGCGTGGTGGCGCCCACGCTGAGCGGGAAGGTCAGCGCGTTGCCCAGGCCGTAGGCGAAGAACAGCTTGGCTGCCGAGAAGCAGATGTCGCTCTCCTGCAGGCCGAGCACCCGCCTGCCGTAGAGCTCGGCGGTCCAGTAAGGGTTGGCGTGCGAGTGCACGGTGCCCTTCGGCCGCCCCGTCGAGCCCGACGAATAGAGCCAGAACGCGGGGTCGTCGGCGCGCGTGGCCGCCGGCCGCGGCATTGGCGCCTGCGCATCGAGGATGGCCTCGAAGGCGACGTCGCCGAAGTCGATCGGCGCCACCGGGCGCGACACCACGACCTTGTGCACCTCGTGGTCGCTCTTGGTGAGCGCGGTCTTGAGCGCCGGCAGCAGTGCGCCCGAGACCAGTGCCACCTGGGCACGCGAGTGCTCGAGCATGTAGGCGTAGTCGTCGGCGGTGAGCAGGGTGTTCACGGCCACCGGCACCGCCCCGGCGTACAGCGCACCGAGGAAGGCCACCGGCCAGTCGTTGCCGTCGAGCATCAGCAGCAGCACGCGTTCCTCGCGCTTGACGCCCAGTGCGCGCAGTCCGGCGGCCAGGCGGCGCACGCGCTCGTCGAGCGCGCCGAAGGTGAGCACGCCGAGGTCGTCGACGAAGGCGCTGCGCGCGGGGCGGTGCGCGTTGAGCGCCAGCAGGTGCTGCGCGAAGTTGAACTGCTCGGGCGGCGGCGCGACGCCGGCCAGGACTTCGTTGACGGCGGGGGTCATCGGCGGGGCTCCTTCAGTGACCGGTCTTCATTGGCCTGTGAACTGGATCGCGCCCTGCGGCAGCAGGTACAGCACGAGTGCGCGGCCCTGGCTCACGGTGGGGCGATGCGCGCTGCCGGGCGGGCAGACCAGCCAGCCGGCGGGGCGGCCGTCGAAGCGCGCATCGCCCTCGATCGGCATGATCAGGTCGATCTCGCCGTTCGGGTGCGTGTGTTGCGGCCCGACGACGTCGCGCATGTCCACCACGTCGACCGAGAAGCCGTGCAAGTCGTCCGCAGGCTTGAAGATGCGCCCGTAGCGGATGCCGCCGCCTTCGCGGTTGCACAGCCAGCCGGCGGTGACGCCAGCCTGGCACGCGGCCTTGAATTCGCGGTACGTGGCGCTGCCGGCGCCGTGCGCGGCATTGAGCCAGGCGTCCAGGGCTGCGTCGAGCGGCCGGCCTGCGAGCTGGGTCGTCAGCGAGGCGATCTGGGCGCGGAAGGACTCGGGCGTGGTCATCGGGCGGCTCCTCCACCCCGTCCAGGACCCCGGGCTTGCCGGGCGGACGAAGATGAATTATTGTGCGTGCCAGGACGATACGGTTCGAATACGGCAATGTCAAGCACTATATTGCATGAGACCGGGTTAACACCGACCGCGGGGGCCGAGGGCGCGGAGGCCGTCGACGCGGGCGAGGCGGGGGAGGACAAGAACCCCTTCCTGGTCGGCCTGGGCGAGCGCGTGCGCGCACTGCGCTCGCGGCGTGGCATGACGCGCAAGGCCGTGGCGCACGCCGCCGACGTGTCCGAGCGCCACCTGGCCAACCTGGAATACGGCATCGGCAATGCGTCGATCCTGGTGCTGCTGCAAGTGGCGGGAGCGCTGCAGTGCACGCTGGCCGAGCTGATCGGCGACGTGACGACCTCGTCGCCGGAGTGGCTGCTGATCCGCGAACTCCTCGAGCATCGCGACGAGGCGACGCTGCGCCGCGTGCGCGTCGCGGTTGGCGAGATGCTCGGCACCGGCGGCGGCAATGCCGCGCGCAGCCCGCGCGTCGCGCTGGTCGGCCTGCGCGGCGCAGGCAAGAGCACGCTGGGACAGCGCCTGGCCGACGACCTGGGCTTTCCGTTCGTCGAGCTCAGCCGCGAGATCGAGAAGTTCGCCGGCTGCAGCGTCAGCGAGATCCAGGGGCTGTACGGCCAGAACGCCTACCGCCGCTACGAGCGCCGCGCGCTCGAGGAGGCGATCCAGATCTACCCCGAGGCGGTGATTGCCACGCCCGGAGGCATCGTCTCCGACGCAGCCACCTTCAACCTGCTGCTGGCGCATTGCACGACCGTGTGGCTCAAGGCCGACCCCGAGGACCACATGAGGCGCGTCACGGCCCAGGGCGACCTGCGGCCGATGGCCGCGAGCAGGGAGGCGATGGAAGACCTCAAGGGCATCCTGGCCGGCCGCGCCGCGTTCTACTCCAAGGCCGAGTTCCACCTCGACACCAGCGCTCGCGCGCTCGACGAGACCTTTGCGGACCTGCGTCAGATGGTGCGTGAGGCGCTGCAGATTAAGGGTTAACGATAGGAAGCAAGTTGCATGTTATTGGTTGACGAACCGATGAGATGCACGATAATGCGTGTCATCCCCTTCAGGAGCCCGTCATGAGCAGCCACCCGATCGTCGACTACCGGACCCACCCGAACCAATACCGGCACTGGAGGCTGAGCTTCGAGGGCCCGGTGGCCACGCTCGCGGCCGACTTCGACGAGAACGCCGGCCTGCGCCCGGGCTACAAGCTCAAGCTCAACAGCTACGACCTGGGCGTCGACATCGAGCTCAACGACGCGATCAACCGCATCCGTTTCGAGCACCCCGAGGTGCGTACGGTGGTGGTGACCAGCGCGAAGGACCGCGTGTTCTGCTCGGGCGCCAACATCTTCATGCTGGGCCTGTCGAGCCACGCCTGGAAGGTGAACTTCTGCAAGTTCACCAACGAGACGCGCAACGGGCTGGAGGACTCTTCGCGGCACTCGGGGCTGAAGTTCCTGGCCGCCGTCAACGGCGCCTGCGCCGGCGGCGGCTACGAACTGGCGCTGGCCTGCGACGAGATCATCCTGGTCGACGACCGCAGCAGCGCCGTCAGCCTGCCCGAGGTGCCGCTGCTGGGCGTGCTGCCCGGCACCGGCGGCCTGACGCGCGTGACCGACAAGCGCCGCGTGCGCCACGACCTGGCCGACATCTTCTGCACCACGAGCGAGGGTGTGCGCGGCCAGAAGGCGGTCGACTGGCGCCTGGTCGATGCGGTGGTCAAGCCGGCCCAGTTCGCCGCCAAGGTGCAGGAACGAGCGCTGCAGCTGGCCGCGCAGAGCGACCGCCCCGCCGACGGCAAGGGCGTGGCATTGACGCCGCTCGAGCGCACCGTCGAGGCCGACGCGGTGCGCTACGGCCACGTCACGGTCGAGATCGACCGCGCGCGCCGGGTCGCCACCTTCACGGTCAGGGGCCCGCAGGCGCCCGTGGCGGGCGACCCCGCGGCCATCGAGGCCGCCGGTGCGGCCTGGTATCCCTTGCAACTGGCGCGCGAGCTGGAGGACGCGATCCTGCACATGCGCACCAACGAGCTCGAGATCGGCACCTGGCTGGTCAAGTCGCAGGGCGACGCCGCGGCGGTGCAGGCGATGGACGCGGTGCTGCTGGCCCACCAGGACCACTGGTTCGTGCGCGAGACCATCGGCCTGCTGCGCCGCACCTTCAGCCGCCTGGACGTGAGCTCGCGCAGCCTGTTCGCGCTGATCGAGCCGGGCTCGTGTTTCGTCGGCAGCTTCCTCGAGTTGGCGCTGGCCTGCGACCGCAGCTACCAGCTGATCCTGCCCGACGATGCCGCGCGCACCCCCAGGATCGGCGTCGGCGAGGTCAACTTCGGCCTCTACCCGATGGCCACCGGACAGAGCCGCCTGGGGCGCCGCTTCTACGACGAGCCGCCGGCCATCGACGCGGTGCGGGCGCGGATCGGCCAGCTGCTCGATGCCGACGCGGCTTTCAAGCTCGGGCTGGTCACCAGCAACCCCGACGACATCGACTGGGCCGACGAGACGCGCATCGCGATCGAGGAGCGCGTGGCGATGAGCCCCGACGCGCTGACCGGCATGGAAGCCAATCTGCGCTTCAACGGCCCCGAGACGATGTGGACGCGCGTCTTCGGGCGCCTGACCGCCTGGCAGAACTGGATCTTCCAGCGCCCCAACGCCGTCGGCGAGAAGGGCGCGCTGAAGGTCTACGGCAAGGGCGACAAGGCCGCCTTCGACTGGCATCGCGTCTGAGCGTCCCACGCACCACGGAGCAACCATGAGCACCATCGACTACAGCGAGAAGATCCCCAACAACGTCAACCTGAGCGAGGACCGCACGCTGCAGCGCGCGCTCGAGCAGTGGCAGCCCAACTACCTGAGCTGGTGGCAGGACATGGGGCCCGACGGGTCGCAGAACTTCGACGTCTACCTGCGCACCGCCGTCAGCGTCGACCCGCAAGGCTGGGCCCAGTTCGGCCACGTGAAGATGCCCGACTACCGCTGGGGCATCTTCCTGAATCCGGCCGAGAAGGACCGCAAGATCCATTTCGGCGACCACAAGGGCGAGGACGCCTGGCAGGACGTGCCCGGCGAATACCGCGCCAACCTGCGCCGCATCATCGTCACCCAGGGCGACACCGAACCGGCCTCGGTGGAGCAGCAGCGCCACCTCGGCCTGACCTGCCCGAGCCAGTACGACCTGCGCAACCTGTTCCAGGTCAACGTGGAAGAAGGCCGCCACCTGTGGGCGATGGTCTACCTGCTGCACAAGTACTTCGGCCGCGACGGCCGCGAAGAGGGCGAGGCCCTGCTCGAGCGCCGCTCGGGCCAGCAGGACAACCCCCGCATCCTGCAGGCCTTCAACGAAGAGACGCCCGACTGGCTGTCGTTCTTCATGTTCACCTACTTCACCGACCGCGACGGCAAGTTCCAGCTCTGCGCGCTGGCCGAGTCCAGCTTCGACCCGCTCGCGCGCACGACCAAGTTCATGCTGACCGAGGAGGCGCACCACATGTTCGTCGGCGAGAGCGGGGTCTCGCGCGTGATCCAGCGCACCGTCAACGCGATGAACGAGCTCAAGACCGACGACGTGGCCAAGCTGCGCGCCGCCGGCGTGATCGACCTGCCGACGATCCAGCGCTACCTGAATTTCCACTTCAGCGTGACGATCGACCTGTTCGGCGCCGACGAGTCGAGCAATGCGGCCACCTTCTACTCGACGGGCCTGAAGGGCCGCTTCGAGGAGGGCAAGCGAGGCGACGACCACCAGCTCAAGGGGCAGAGCTACCGCGTGCTGAACGTGCACAACGGCCAGCTCGTCGAGAAGGAGGTGCCGATGCTCAACGCGCTGAACGAGGTGCTGCGCGACGACTACATCAAGGATTCGATCAGCGGCGTCGAGCGCTGGAACAAGGTGATCGAGAAGGCCGGCATCCCGTTCCGCCTGAAGGTGCCGCACAAGGCCTTCCATCGCAGCATCGGCGCGCTCTCGGGCGCCAAGGTGTCGCCCGACGGCCGCGTCGTGAGCGAGGCCGAATGGAACGCCAAGGTCGACGAGTGGCTGCCCTCCGGCAGCGACCGTGCCTATGTCGCCAGCCTGATGGGCCGCGTCGTCGAGCCGGGCAAGTTCGCCAACTGGATCGCGCCGCCGGTGATGGGCATCAACCGCCAGCCGGTCGACTTCGAATACGTGAGGTTCGGCTGATGGCCGCGCTGCGGACCCCGCGGACGCCGCGGATCCGGCTTTGCCGGGCCGCCGGCGGCGCCCCCTCGAGGGGGAGGCGGCGCAGCCGCTTCGGGGGTGGGTCATGACCGGCGTCATCAAGCAGCACCTGATCGACCCCGAGATCTGCATCCGCTGCAACACCTGCGAGACCATGTGCCCGGTCGGCGCGATCACGCACGACGCGCGCAACTACGTCGTCGATGCGAGCAAGTGCGACTGGTGCAACGACTGCATCTCGCCGTGCCCGACCGGCTCGATCGACAACTACCGCAGCATGCCGCGCGCACGCGCCTACACGGTCGAGGAGCAGCTGTCGTGGGACGCGCTGCCCGCGGAGTTGAGCGCCGACGAACTCGCGGCCGCGGGCGGGGCCGCGCCCGAGCCCGAGGCGGCCGCAGCCGCGGCGCCGGCCGCCGACGTCGCCGCATCGGCCACCAGCGCCGAGGGCCACTTCGCCGCCGCGCAGTACGGCGCCACGCTGCCGCCCTGGAGCGCCGCCCATGCGTACACCAACCTCTATGGGCCCAAGGCGGCGCACAAGACGGTCACCGCCCGGTGCGTGGGCAATGTGCGCGTCACCGAGGTGGGCAAGGAGTACGACACCCACCACATCATGCTGGACTTCGGCGCCATGCCCTTCCCGGTGCTGGAGGGCCAGTCCATCGGCATCCTGCCGCCGGGCGTCGACGCCCAGGGCCGGCCGCATCATGCGCGCCAGTATTCGATCGCCAGCCCGCGCAACGGCGAGCGCCCGGGCTACAACAACCTGTCGCTGACCATCAAGCGCGTGCTGGAGGACCACCAGGGGCACCCCGTGCGCGGCGTGGCCAGCAACTACATGTGCGACCTCAAGGTGGGCGACGAGGTGCAGGTGATCGGCCCCTTCGGCACCAGCTTCCTGATGCCCAACCACCCGAAGAGCCACATCGTGATGATCTGCACCGGCACCGGCAGCGCGCCGATGCGCGCGATGACCGAGTGGCGCCGCCGCCTGCGTGCCAGCGGCAAGTTCGAGGGCGGCAAGCTGATGCTGTTCTTCGGCGCGCGCACCAAGGAAGAGCTGCCGTACTTCGGCCCGCTGCAGAACCTGCCCAAGGACTTCATCGACATCAACTTCGCCTTCTCGCGCACGCCGGGCCAGCCGAAGAAGTACGTGCAGGACGCGATGCACGAGCGCGCGGCGGACCTCGCCGCGCTGCTGGCCGACCCGAACGCCTACTTCTACGTCTGCGGCCTGAAGGCGATGGAGGAGGGCGTGGTGCTGGCGCTGCGCGACATCGCGCAGCAGTCTGGCCTGGCCTGGGATGCGCTCGGCGCTGATCTCAAGCGCCACGGCCGGCTCCACCTCGAGACCTACTGATGGCCCCGTTCACCACCTTGCACCTGGGCGCGCGCGCGCCGGGTGTCGCGCAGGTCACGATGTCGCGGCCGGCGGTGTTCAACGCCTTCGACGAGGCGATGATCGGAGAACTCGACTTGGCATTCGCGCAGCTCGAGGCCGACGACGGCGTGCGCGTGATCGTGCTGGCCGGCGACGGCAAGCACTTCAGCGCCGGCGCGGACCTGCAGTGGATGCAGCGCGCCAGCCAGGCCAGCCGCGAGTGGAACCTCGAGGACGCGCGCCGCTTCGCAGGCATGCTGGCGCGCATCGAGGCCTGCCCGAAACCGACCGTCGCGCGCGTGCAGGGTGCGGCGCTGGGCGGCGGCGTCGGCCTCGCCTGCGCCTGCGACATCGCGGTGGCCGCCGACAACGCGAGCTTTTCGGTGAGCGAGGCGAAGTTCGGCATCCTGCCGGCGGTGATCGGTCCCTACGTGATCAACGCGGTCGGCAAGCGCCAGGCCAGGTGGCTGGGCCTGACGACCACGCGCATCGACGCGGCCAAGGCGCTCGCGATCGGGCTCGTGCAGCAGGTCGCGCCGCTGGCCGGGCTCGACGCGGCGGTCGACGCGGTGGTCGAGGAACTGCTGGCCGGCGGTCCGAACGCCCAGCGCGAGATCAAGCAGTTGTTCGCGCGGATCGAGCCCGGCGCCTTCACCCCCGAGGTGCGGGAGCTGACGGCGCAGACCATCAGCCGCGTGCGCGGCAGCGACGAGGCGAAGGAAGGCTTCGCCGCCTTTCTCGGCAAGCGGCCGGCGAACTGGATTCCGCAATGACGATGTCTCTGAAGAACGCCCCGGTGCTGGTGGTCGGCGCCGGCATCATGGGGGCGGGCATCGCCCAGGTGGCGGCGCAGGCCGGGCACCCGGTCCGCCTGTTCGACACCCGCGACGGCGCCGCCGCGCAGGCGAAGGGCAAGTTGGCGTCGACGCTCGACGGCCTGGTCGCCAAGGGCAAGCTCGACGCCAATGCCGCGGCGCAGTCGCTGGCGCGCATCGAGCCGGTCGAGGGACTCGAGGCGGCCGCCGGCTGCGCGCTCGTCGTCGAGGCCATCGTCGAGAACCTGGACGCCAAGCGCGCGCTGTTCCGGCAACTGGAAGGCATCGTCGGCGACGAGGCCATCCTCGCCACCAACACCTCGTCGATCTCGGTCACTGCGATCGCCAACGGCCTGCAGCGGCCGCAGCGGCTGGTCGGCATGCACTTCTTCAACCCGGTGCCGCTGATGAAGCTGGTCGAGGTCGTGTCGGGCCTGCAGACGGCCTGCGAGGTCGCCGAGGCGATCTTCGAGCTCGCCCGGGCCTGGGGCAAGGTGCCGGTGCACGCGAAGAGCACGCCCGGCTTCATCGTCAACCGCATCGCGCGGCCCTACTACGCCGAGACCCTGGCGCTGCTGCAGGAGCAGGCCGCGACGCCGCAGGTGCTGGACGCCTGCCTCAAGGCGGCGGGCTTCCGCATGGGCCCTTGCGAGCTGATGGACCTGATCGGCCACGACACCAATTTCGCGGTCACGAATTCGGTCTACGAGGCCAACTTCTTCGACAAGCGCTACGTGCCCTCGCTGGTGCAGCGCGAGATGGTCGACGGCGGGTTGTTCGGCCGCAAGAGCGGGCGCGGCTTCTACCGCTACCCGGACGGCGTGCCGGCGCTGCCGGTGGCGGTGCACGAGGCACCGGCCACCGCGCGCACGGTGACGGTGCACGGCGACGGCCCCGTGGCCGACGCGCTCGAGCAGGCGGTGGCCAGCGCGCTGGCCCCGCAAGGCTGGGGTCCGGCGCGCGAGCGCGACAGCGCCTGGATCGGCGTGGCCATCGACGGTGCGCGACTGGCCATGACCGATGGCCGCAGCGCGCACGCGATGGCGGCCGAGCTCGGCGTGACCGAACTCGCCGTGTTCGACCGCCTGCTCGCCTGGCCGGCCGCGCCGGGCACGGCACTCGCCTACGCCGTCGCACCCGGTGCCGGCGCGGCGTGGCGCGCGCAGGCCGCGGCGTGGCTGGCAGCGCTGGGCTTCGCGCCGCTGCCGCTGGCGGACACGCCGGGGCTGGTGGTCGGCCGCACGCTGGCGATGCTGATCAACGAGGCGGCCGATGCCGTGCAGCAGGGCGTGTGCACGCCGGAAGCGGCCGATGCGGCGATGAAGCTCGGCGTCAACTACCCGGCCGGCCCCTTCGAGTGGCTGGCGGCCTGGAGCGTGCGCGGCGTCGTCGATCTGCTCGATGCCCTGGATGCGCACTACCGCGGCGAGCGCTACCGTGTCAGCCCCTGGCTGCGCAACCGCACCTGAGACACTTCGAGCCATGAGCCACGCCTTCATCTGCGACGCGATCCGCACCCCCATCGGCCGCTACGGCGGCGCCCTCAGTGCGGTGCGCACCGACGACCTGGCCGCCGTGCCGCTGCGGGCCCTGGTGGCGCGCCATGCCAAGGTCGACTGGGGCGCGGTCGGCGACGTGCTCTACGGCTGCGCCAACCAGGCCGGCGAGGACAACCGCAACGTCGCGCGCATGGCGCTGCTGCTGGCCGGCCTGCCGCAGGAGGTGCCGGGCGCGACGATCAACCGCCTGTGCGGCTCGGGGCTCGACGCCGTGGGCAGCGCGGCGCGCGCGATCCGCTGCGGCGAGGCCGAGCTGATGATCGCCGGCGGCGTCGAGAGCATGAGCCGCGCGCCCTTCGTGATGCCCAAGGCAGAGAGCGCGTTCTCGCGCGCCAATGCGGTCTACGACACCACCATTGGCTGGCGTTTCGTGAACCGCCTGATGAAGGAGCGCTACGGCGTCGACTCGATGCCCGAGACGGCCGAGAACGTGGCCGCCGAGTTCGGCATCGAGCGCGAGGCGCAGGACCGCATGGCGCTGGCGTCGCAGAAGAAGGCCGTGGCCGCGCAGCAGGCCGGCTTCTTCGACGCCGAGATCACGCCGGTCGCGATCCCGCAGAAGAAGGGCGAGGCGATCGTCGTGGCCCGCGACGAGCACCCGCGCGACACCAGCCTCGAGGCGCTGGCCAAGCTCAAGGGCGTGGTCCGGCCCGACGGCACGGTGACGGCGGGCAACGCCAGCGGCGTCAACGACGGCGCCTGCGCGCTGCTGCTGGCCGGCGAGGCGGCCGCGGCGCGCCACGGCCTCACCCCGCGTGCGCGCGTGGTGGCGATGGCCACCGCCGGCGTGCCGCCGCGCATCATGGGCATCGGCCCGGCGCCGGCCACGCGCCGCGTGCTGGCCTTGGCCGGCCTCTCGCTGTCCCAGATCGACGTGATCGAGCTCAACGAGGCCTTCGCGGCGCAGGGTCTGGCCGTGCTGCGCGACCTGGGGCTGGCCGACGACGACGCGCGCGTCAACCCCAACGGCGGCGCCATCGCATTGGGGCACCCCCTGGGGGCCAGTGGCGCCCGGCTGGCCACCACGGCGGTGAACCAGCTGCACCGCAGCGGCGGCCGTTATGCGCTGTGCACCATGTGCATCGGCGTCGGGCAGGGCATCGCGGTGATTCTCGAGCGGGTCTGAGGCCCTGCCGCCTGCGCGGCCCGCGGCGTCACTGCAGCTTGAGCACGTCCAGCGCGCTGACGGCACCGGCGCGGTTGCCCCAGCTCTGCCGGACGAAGCTGAGCACCGCGGCCGTGTCGGCATCGGACAGCGACGCCGGCGGCATGCCGTAGGGCCGCGGGTTGGCGGCCGTCACGGGCGCGAAGCCGCCGAAGCGCACCACCTGCACCAGGTTGCGCGGGCTCGGCTGCAGCACGGTGGGGTTGCCCGCCAGCGCCGGGTAGGCGGTGCCGGCGCCTTCGCCGTCGCGGCCGTGGCAATCGGCGCACTGCTCGCCGTAGACGGCACGGCCGCGGTCGAGCTGTGCGGCGTCCGCGGGCGCCGCGGCCGGTGCCGGCTCGGGCGGCAGGCGCGCGAGGAAGTCCGCCACGGCGGCGATGTCCGCCGGGGGCCAGTGCTGCAGGCTGCGGTAGACCACGTCGGCCATCGGCCCGAGCACCGTCGAGCGCGCGGTCTGGCCCGCGCGCAGCAGGGCCGCCATCTCCTCGGCGTGACCCGCGTCGCCGGCGCGCGGATGCAGCGACGGCGCCGTCCAGCCCTGGAGCGACATCTCGCCGCCGGTGAGTGCGCCCGAGGGTGCACCGAACGCGTTGCGAGGCGCGTGGCAGGCGCCGCAATGGCCCAGACCCTGCACGAGGTAGGCGCCGCGCGCCGCGCGCTCGGGCAAGGCGCGGCGCGCGGCCTCGTCGGCGGCAAGGTCGGCCGGCTCGAAGAACAGCCACTGCCAGGCCCGCAGCACGACGGCACTGCCGAACGGGAAGCGCAGCTCGTGGGGTCGGTCGGGCTGGTGCACTGCGGGCAGGCTGCGCAGATAGGCGAACAGCGCGTCGCTGTCCTCGCGCCGCACGTGCGTGTACGAGGTGTACGGAAAGGTCGGCACCAGGGGCCGGCCGTCGCGCGCACGGCCCTCGTGCAGGGCGGTCCAGAAGTCCTCGCGCGTCCAGCGGCCCAGGCCCGTCCGGACCTCGGGCGTCAGGTTGCCCGCGTACGTGGGGCCGAAGGGGGTGGGGATCGCCAGGCCGCCGGCGTAGGGGGCACCGCCGGGCGCGGTGTGGCAGCCGGCGCAGTTGCCGATCAGGGCGAGTTCGCGGCCGCGTGCGACGAGTGCGGCGTCGTCGGCCACCGTCGCGGGCGCTGCGGCGGGCGGCGCGTCCGCGCCACGTGGCGCACAGCCGGCCAGCAGCAGCGCGGCCAGCAGGAGGCCTGCACGAAGCAGGTGCGTCATCGCGTCACGCTCCCGCATTCCATCGGCCACGGCCCCGGTGCGGCCGATGCCGCGCGCGGCGCGGCCGGCAGCGGCTGCGCGGCCAGCGTGTGCGCGAGGGCCGGGATGTCCTGCATCGGCAGCGCCTGCGCGATGCGCGCCATGCAGTCGGGCGTGCGCGCCTTGCGCAGCCCCTGGCGCCAGGCACCGAGCTGCGCCGACACGTAGGCGGCGGGCAGGCCGAGCAGGCCCGGGACATCGGGTGCGACCCCCGTCAGCGCCTCGCCATGGCAGGCCGTGCAGGGCGGGATGCCGAGCGCGTGATCGCCCTCGCGCAACCAACGCTCGGCGCGTGCGCGCACCGGCGCGTCGGGCGCGGCCGCCTGCGCGGCAGGCCGCAGGGGCTGCTGCTCGGCGAAGTGCGCCGCGAGCTCGCGCAGGTAGCGGTCGTCCAGGTGTTCCATCAGGCGGGCCATGCCCTGATGGATGCGGCGCCCGTCGCGGAAATTGCGCATCTGCTCGAACAGGTAGCCCTCCGGCTTGCCGGACAGCCGTGGCACGTGGCTGCCCTGGCGTTCACGGTCTTCGCGGCCGTGGCAGGCGGTGCAGGCGAGGGCGCGCTGGGCGACGGTGTCGGGGACGGGGGGCGCGGCGATGGCCGCTGCCGAAGGCAGGCTCAGCCCCAGGACCACCGCCAATGGCGGCCAGCGATCGAGCAAGGCAAGGCGGGGCATGGGACGGGGCAGGGCGCGCGCCGCCGCATCTCGACGACGATGCAGAATCGGCCAGGTCGGACCGTACCAGACAGGCGCGTGCCGGCCCGGCGCCCTGCGCGCCCGCACGACACCCGACCAGGAGACTCCGCCAATGAAGTTCGCCATCCCGCCCGCCCCCGTCGCCACGATCCCGGTGGCGGGCACCGACACCGTGTTCCCGGTGCGCCGCATCTACTGCGTCGGCCGCAACTACGCGGCCCATGCGCGCGAGATGGGGGGCGACCCGACGCGCGAGCCGCCGTTCTTCTTCTGCAAGCCGGCCGACGCAGTGGTCGTGTGCCCGCCCGGCCAGACCGTGGACCTGCCTTACCCGACGGTGACCGAGGACCTGCACCACGAGATCGAGATGGTCGTGGCGATCGGCCGGGGCGGGCGCGACATCGCGGTCGAGCGCGCGCCGGAGCATGTGTGGGGCTATGCCGTGGGCCTGGACATGACGCGGCGCGACCGCCAGGCCGAGGCCAAGAAGACGGGCCGGCCCTGGGAGGTGAGCAAGGCCTTCGACCAGTCGGCGCCGGTGGGCCTGCTGCACCCGGCCTCGGCGATCGGGCACCCGGCGCGTGCGGCGATCTGGCTGCGCGCCGACGGCGTCGAGCGCCAGCGCAGCGACATCGACCAGCTG
>DASTJE010000202.1:0-2872 GCA_035716845.1 Burkholderiaceae bacterium | reverse complement strand
GCCGAGCATCGCCCCCGTGCGGTGGTGAACTTCGCCGCCGAGAGCCACGTCGACCGCAGCATCCTCGGCCCCGACGCCTTCATGCGCACCAACGTGATGGGCACCTATGCGTTGCTGGAGGCCGTGCGTTCGTATTGGACGGGCCTCGAGGCGCCCGACCGCGAGCGCTTTCGCTTCCTGCACGTGTCCACCGACGAGGTCTACGGTTCGCTGGCGCCGGACGCGCCCGCCTTCACGGAGCAGCACCGCGTCGAGCCGAACAGCCCGTATTCCGCCAGCAAGGCGGCCAGCGACCACCTGGTGCGCGCCTGGCACCACACTTATGGTCTGCCGGTGCTGACGACCAACTGCTCCAACAACTACGGACCCTTCCATTTCCCGGAGAAGCTGATCCCGTTGATGATCGTCAATGCCCTCGCGGGCAAGCCGCTGCCGGTGTATGGCGACGGCATGCAGATCCGCGACTGGCTGTACGTGGGCGACCACTGCAGCGCGATCCGTGCCGTGCTGGCGAAAGGGCGCGTGGGCGAGACGTACAACGTGGGCGGCTGGAACGAGAAGCCCAACATCGAGATCGTGCGCACGATCTGTGCGCTGCTCGACGAGTTGCGACCCGATCGCGCAGGCTCCTACGCGCGCCTCGTCACCCACGTGACGGACCGCCCGGGCCACGATCGGCGCTACGCCATCGACGCGCGCAAGATCGAGCGCGAACTCGGTTGGCGTCCGGCCGAGACCTTCGAGTCGGGCATTCGCAAGACGGTGCGCTGGTACCTGGACCACCCCGGCTGGGTGGCCAATGTGCAGAGCGGCGCCTACCGCGACTGGGTGGCACGCAATTACGCGCAACGGTGACCTCCTGCCCATGAAGATCCTCCTGTTCGGCAAGGGCGGCCAGGTCGGCTGGGAACTGCGGCGCTCGCTGGCGCCGCTGGGCGAGGTGGTCGCGCTCGACTTCGACAGCCGCGAGCTGGCGGCCGATTTCTCTCGCCCCCAGACGCTGGCGGCGACGGTGCGCGCGGTGCGGCCGGACGTGATCGTCAATGCCGCGGCCCACACCGCGGTGGACAAGGCCGAGAGCGAACCGGCGCTGGCGACGGCCATCAACGCCGAAGCGCCGCGCGTGCTGGCGCACGAGGCGGCGTTGCGGGGCGCGCTGCTCGTGCACTACAGCACCGACTACGTGTTCGACGGCAGCGGCAGTGCGCCGCGCGACGAGTCGGCACCGACCGGGCCGCTGTCGGTCTACGGGCGCTCCAAGCTCGAGGGCGAGCAACACATCCGCGACAGCGGCTGCACGCACCTCATCCTGCGCACCAGCTGGGTGTACGCCGCGCGGGGCGGCAATTTCGCTCGCACCATGCTGCGCCTGGCGGCCGAGCGCGACGCGCTGTCGGTGATCGACGACCAGATCGGCGCGCCCACCGGCGCCGACCTGCTGGCCGACGTCACGGCCCATGCCGTGTGCGCGCTGCGCGAGGACGAGTCCGTGGCGGGCACCTACCACGTGGTGGCAGCCGGCGAGACGAGCTGGCACGGCTACGCCTGCCACGTGATCGAGTGGGCGCGTGCGCGCGGCCTGCCGGTCGCGGTGGCCCGCGACGCGATCCGCGCCGTGCCGACGTCGGCCTATCCGACGCCGGCGCGGCGTCCGCTGAATTCGCGGCTGGCCACCGGCAAGCTGTGCCGCACGTTCGGGTTCACGATGCCGCACTGGCAGGCCGGCGTGGACCGCATGCTCGAGGAGGTCTACCCGCGATGAGCGCCGCGAACGCCCGCAAGGGCATCATCCTGGCCGGCGGTGCCGGCACGCGCCTGCACCCGGCCACGCTGGCCGTCAGCAAGCAACTGCTGCCCGTGTACGACAAGCCGATGGTGTACTACCCGCTGTCGACCCTGATGCTGGCAGGCATCCGCGACGTGCTGCTGATCAGCACGCCGGCCGACACGCAGCGCTTCGAGGCCCTGCTGGGCGACGGCGCGCGCTGGGGCATGAACATCTCGTACTGCGTGCAGCCGCGCCCGGAGGGGCTGGCACAGGCCTTCATCCTCGGGCGCAGGTTCATCGGCGGTGCGCACAGTGCCCTGGTGCTCGGCGACAACATCTTCCACGGCCACGATTTCCAGCCCTTGCTGCAGTCGGCTTCGGCACGGCAGGACGGCGCCACGGTATTCGCCTACCACGTGCACGACCCGGAGCGCTATGGCGTGGTGGCTTTCGACGAGGCGAAGCGCGCGTTGTCGATCGAGGAGAAGCCCAGGCAGCCCAAGAGCCATTACGCGGTCACCGGGCTCTACTTCTACGACGCCCAGGTGTGCGACATCGCGGCTTCGATCCAGCCGAGCGCGCGCGGCGAGCTCGAGATCACCGATGTCAATGCGACCTATCTGCGCCAGGGGCAATTGCAGGTGGAAATCATGGGGCGCGGTTACGCGTGGCTCGACACCGGCACGCACGACAGCCTGATGGAGGCCGGCCAGTTCATTGCCACGCTCGAGAAGCGGCAGGGCCTGAAGGTGGCCTGTCCGGAGGAGATCGCCTGGCGCAACGGCTGGATCGACACGGCCCAGCTGGACGCGTTGGCGCAGCCGCTGGCCAAGAACGGCTACGGCCAGTACCTGCTGCGCCTGGTGAACGAGCAGGTGTTCTGATGGAGGTGACACCGACCGCCTTGCCCGAGGTGCTGGTGCTCAAGCCTGCCGTGTTCGGGGATGCGCGCGGCTTCTTCCTGGAGAGCTTCAACCAGCGCGCCTTCGATGCGGCGCTGGGGCGGCATGTCGAGTTCGTGCAGGACAACCACTCCTGCTCGCAGCGCGGCGTGCTGCGGGGGCTGCACTACCAGTTGCCGCCGCATGCCCAGGGCAAGCTGGT
>DASTJE010000201.1:0-28803 GCA_035716845.1 Burkholderiaceae bacterium | reverse complement strand
GCAACGGCGAGTTCCGTCATCAGGACCGCCGTTGCCGAGCGGTGCTCGTCGCGTGGTCGCGACAGGCCGGTGATCTGGACGATGGCGCGCTCGACGTCCAGGCCGCGAGGCAACGCCAACGGAATCCGCTCGCTCGCATCGCGGTAGCGCTGCTCCGACTGCGCGTCGCCGATTCCGTACATGAACTGGGACGTGCGCAGGAGGCAGTTGAAGGTGAAGTGCACGATGGCCGGGAGCGCCGCGCTCAACCTGATCTCGTAGCCGCCCTTCGCGCGAAGCGCCTCGGCGCCCAGTTGCGTAGACCGGAGCATCCGCGCGCGAATCGGGGGCAGGGATGCGCGCACGATGCGCTCCACCGCGGCCCGGGCGCCGTCGACCTTCTCCAGGTGCGAGCCGTACCAAGCCGCGTAGTCCGGCGGCAGCTTGGAGAGATCGAGATCCTTGACCACGCCCAAGAAGCCCTCCGAGATCCATACCTGCTGAGTGCTGGGCACATCCTCGCTACGCATCGTCGACCGTCGCGTCTCGACTGCTGCCTCGCCAACCCGAGTCTCATCGCCACGCGGCGGATGTACGGCGGCAATGACGGCCCGCCCGATTGTGTTCGGTAAGAGTGCCGACGATGGGCGTGACCCGCTACACGTCGATGTTGGCTGCGCGCAGCGCGTTGCTCTCGATGAAGTCGCGGCGCGGCTCCACCTCGTCGCCCATCAGCATCGTGAACACGCGGTCGGCCTCGATGGCGTCCTCGATCTGCACGCGCAGCAGCCGGCGCACGCCCGGGTCCATCGTCGTTTCCCACAGCTGCTCGGGGTTCATCTCGCCCAGGCCCTTGTAGCGCTGCCGGCTCACGCTCGATTCGGCCTGCTGCATCAGCCAGGCCATGGCCGAACGGAAGTCCCCCACCTTGGCCTCCTTGGCTCTCTCGCCCTCGCCGCGCTGCACCACCGCATCGCCCGCGAGCAGGCCCTTGAAGGTGACGCCGGCGCGGCTCAACGCCTCGTAATCGGCGCCGTGCACGAAGTCGGCGGTGATGACGCTGGACTTCACGTTGCCGTGATGGCGACGGCTGATGCGCAGCAGGTGCTTGTCGGTGCGTGCGTCGACCTCGGCCGCCACCTGCGCATCGTGCAGCGCGCGCTGCAGCGCCGCGGCGCTGGCCTCGGCGGCCGCGACGCTGTCCAGGTCCAGCGTCAGGCCGTCGGCGATCGCCTTCAGGGCCTCGATGTCCATCCAGTTGGCCAGCCGCTCGATCACGTTCTCGGCCACCACGTACTGGCGCGCGAGCGCCTCGAGCGCCGTGCCCGAGATGGCGGGCTTGCCGGCCCCTGGGCGCACCTGCGCGCCGTCGAGCGCCACCTTCATCAGGTAGGCGTCGAGTTCGTGGCCGTCCTTGAGGTACTGCTCGGCCTTGCCGTGCTTGACCTTGTACAGCGGCGGCTGCGCGATGTAGATGTGTCCGCGTTCGACCAGCTCGGTCATCTGGCGGTAGAAGAAGGTCAGCAGCAGGGTGCGGATGTGCGCGCCGTCGACATCGGCGTCGGTCATCACGATGATGCGGTGGTAGCGCAGCTTGTCGGGGTTGAAGTCGTCCTTGCCGATGCCGGTGCCCAGCGCGGTGATCAGCGTGACGATCTCGTTGGACGTCAGCAGCTTCTCGTAGCGCGCCTTCTCGACGTTGAGGATCTTGCCGCGCAGCGGCAGGATCGCCTGGAACTTGCGGTCGCGCCCCTGCTTGGCCGAGCCGCCGGCCGAGTCACCCTCGACGATGTAGATCTCGCACAGCGCGGGATCCTTCTCCTGGCAGTCGGCCAGCTTGCCGGGCAGGCCCATGCCGTCGAGCACGCCCTTGCGGCGCGTCATCTCGCGCGCCTTGCGCGCGGCTTCGCGCGCACGCGCGGCGTCGACGATCTTGCCGCACACCGTCTTGGCGTCGTTCGGGTTCTCGAGCAGCCAGTCGTTCAGCTTGGCCGCCACGATCTCCTCGACCGGCCCGCGCACCTCGGAGGACACCAGCTTGTCCTTGGTCTGCGAGCTGAACTTGGGCTCGGGCACCTTGACGCTGATGACGCAGGCCAGCCCCTCGCGCATGTCGTCGCCGCCGACTTCGACCTTGGCCTTCTTGGCCAGCTCGTTGTCCTCGATGTACTTGTTGATGACGCGCGTCATCGCCGCGCGCAGGCCGGTCAGGTGCGTGCCGCCATCACGCTGCGGGATGTTGTTGGTGAAGCACAGCACCGACTCGTTGTAGCCGTCGTTCCACTGCATCGACACCTCGACGCCGATCGTGCTGCCCTGATCGCTCGGGCGCTCGCCGATGGCATGGAAGATGTTCGGGTGCAGCACCCGCTTGCCCTGGTTGATGAACTCGACGAAGCCGCGCACCCCGCCGGCATAGGCGAAGTTGTCTTCCTTGTTGTGGCGCTCGTCGACGAGGCGGATCTTGACCCCGTTGTTGAGGAACGAGAGCTCGCGCAGGCGCTTGGCCAGCACGTCGTAGTGGAAGTCGATGTTGGAGAAGATCTCCTCGTCGGGCAGGAAGTGCACCTCGGTGCCGCGCTTGTCGGTGCTGCCCAGCACCTTCATCGGGCTGATCTGGGCACCTTCGCGCTGCTCGAGCACGCGCTCCTGCGGCACTCCCTTTCGAAACTCCATGAAGTGCACCTGCCCGTCGCGCCGCACCGTCAGGCGCAGCCACTTGGACAGCGCGTTCACGCACGACACACCCACGCCGTGCAGGCCCCCCGAGACCTTGTAGCTGTTCTGGTTGAACTTGCCGCCGGCGTGCAGCTCGGTCAGCGCGATCTCGGCGGCCGAGCGCTTGGGCTCGTGCTTGTCGTCCATCTTGACGCCGGTGGGGATGCCCCGCCCGTTGTCGATGACGGAGATGGAGTTGTCGCTGTGGATGGTGACGATGATGTCGTCGCAGTGGCCGGCCAGCGCCTCGTCGATCGAGTTGTCCACCACCTCGAACACGAGGTGGTGCAGGCCGGTGCCGTCGGACGTGTCGCCGATGTACATGCCCGGCCGCTTGCGCACCGCCTCCAGGCCTTCGAGGATCTGGATCGAATCGGCGCCGTAGGCGTCCGGGCTGGCGTCGGCAGACTGGGGAATGTCGGTCATGGGGTCTCAAGAAAACACGGAGCGGGCCCGGGGGCCCGCCTGGACTCGCGCGCCGCGGCGCGTCAAATCCGCATCGGCATCACGACGTACTTGAAGCCGGCCTGGTCGGGGAAGGTGAAGAGCGCGCTCGAGCTGGCGTCCTGCAATTCGATCTTGACCATCTCGGCGTCGGCATTGGCCAGGGCATCGATCAGGTAGGTGACGTTGAAGCCGATCTCGATCGTGTCGCCGGCGTAGTCGACCTCGAGCTCCTCCCTGGCCTCTTCCTGTTCGGCATTGCTGGCCGACAGGCGCAACAGCCCGGGCTCGACGTTGACACGCACGGCCTTGAACTTCTCGCTGGTCAGGATCGCCGCGCGCTGCAGGCTGGTGAGCAGCGGTGCCCGGCCCAGCGTCACGGAGTTCTTGAGCGTCTTGGGAATCACGCGGTTGTAGTCCGGGAACTTGCCTTCCACGAGCTTGGTCACGAAGCTCATGCCCGAGAACTCGAAGCGCGCCTGGTTGCCGGCAAACCGCATCTCGATCGCGGTGTCCTCGTCCTTGAGCAGGCGCTGCAGCTCGAGCACCGTCTTGCGCGGCAGGATCACCTCCTGCTTGGGCATGTCCACCTCGAGCGTGGCCTGCGCCAGGGCCAGCCGGTGGCCGTCGGTGGCCACCAGCGTGAGCGACTTGCCCTCGGCGACGAACAGGATGCCGTTGAGGTAGTAGCGGATGTCGTGCACCGCCATCGCGAAGTGCACCTGGTTGATCAGGCCCTTGAGCGTCTTCTGGGGCACCGCGAACGCGGGGCCGAAGTCCACCGCCTCGTTGACCAGCGGGAAGTCGTCGGCGGGCAAGGTCTGCAGCGTGAAGCGGCTCTTGCCACCCTGCAGCGTGAGCTTGTTCTGCGACGACGACAGGCTCACGAGCTGGTCGGCCGGCAGCGTGCGCAGGATGTCGATCAGCTTGCGGGCACCCACCGTGGTGGCAAAGCTGCCCGCATCGCCGCCCAGCTCGGCGCGCGTGCGCACCTGGATCTCGAGGTCGCTGGTGGTGAACTCGATGTCGCCCCCGTTCTTGCGCAGCAACACGTTGGCCAGGATGGGCAGGGTATGGCGGCGTTCGACGATGCCGGCCACGGCCATCAACGCCGCGAGCAGCTTGTCCTGCGGGGCCTTGAGCACGATCATGGGTTGTTCCTCAGTCTTCTCTCTTTTTTAAGGTTGGTAGTGCTAGTAGGCACCGCCTCCCGCTGTGGAAAAACGTATTTTCGCCTGTCGGATCAAGAGCTTAGCTACCGACCAACCCTGTGCGCAGCCCTGGGCACCGATGCGGGACCCGGTGGCAACAAGTGGCCCGGGCCGCGCTCGCCTGGGGATGACTTCGTGCTTGTGCGGCAACGATCCAATGCCTTGTCCCCAGCTTGTCAGCCCTTGAGCGTCTGTTCCAGCACGTGCAGCTGCTGGTTGAGCTCGGTGTTCTTCTGGCGCTCACCGCCGATCTTGCGCACCGCATGCAGCACCGTGGTGTGGTCGCGCCCGCCGAAGCTGTCGCCGATCTCCGGCAGGCTCTTCTGCGTCATTTCCTTGGCCAGGTACATCGCGATCTGGCGCGGCCGCGCGATCGAGGCCGGACGCTTCTTCGAGTACATGTCCGCCACCTTGATCTTGTAGAAGTCGGCGACGGTCTTCTGGATGTTCTCGATGGAGATCTGGCGGTTCTGGATCGACAGCAGGTCGCGCAGAGCCTCGCGCGCCAGGCCGATGGCGATCTCCTTCTGAGAGAACCGGGCGTAGGCCAGCACCTTGCGCAAGGCGCCTTCGAGCTCGCGCACGTTGGCGCGCACGTTCTTGGCGATGAAGAATGCCACGTCCTCGGGCATCGTCGCGCCCTCGGCCTCGGCCTTGCGGATCAGGATCGCCACGCGCATCTCCAGCTCCGGCGGCTCGATGGCCACCGTGAGGCCGGAGTCAAAGCGGCTCGTCAGCCGCTCGTCGATGTCCACCAACCCTTTCGGATAGGTGTCGCTGGTCATGATGATGTGGGCCCGCTTGGCCAGCAGGGCCTCGAAGGTGTTGAAGAACTCCTCCTGCGTACGGTCCTTGCCGGCGAAGAACTGCACGTCGTCGATCAGCAGCAGGTCCAGCGAGTGGTATTTGGCCTTCAGCTCGTCGAAAGTCTTGCGCTGGTAGTTCTTGACCACGTCGCTGATGAACTGCTCGGCGTGCAGGTAGAGCACCCGGGCGTCGGGCCGGTCGTGCAGCAGGGCGTTGCCCACCGCGTGGATCAGGTGCGTCTTGCCCAGGCCGACGCCCCCGTAGATGAACAGCGGGTTGTACATGTGGCCGGGATTGCCGGCCACGTGCAGAGCGGCGGTGCGCGCCATGCGGTTGGCGCGACCGGCGACCAGCGTATCGAAGGTCAGCGCCGCGTTCAGACGATGCGCGGGCAGGGCCGGTGCCGGACGGGCCGGCGCGGCACTGCCGGTCGAGGGAATCGAACTCACCGCGACGGGCGGTACTCCCGCCGTCACCGCCCGCACGGCCGCCGGCTGCAACTGCAGATCCAGCCGGACGGGCTTGCCGGCCACGCGGCTCAGCGTCGACTCGATCCGTGACGCGTACTGCGAGCGGATCCAGTCGAGCTTGAACCGGTTCGGGACGCGCAGCGACACCACTGCACCTCCCTCCGTGTCGGTCACCTGGGCCTGCGGCAGGGGCCGGATCCAGGTGTTGAATTGCTGTTCCGGCAGTTCGGCCGCCAGTTCGGCGCAGCCTCTCTGCCACAGGTCGTCGCTCATTGTGGAAAAGTATTCTTCGAGCGCACCGAGTTTAGACCATCGAGGGGCCTGCGAATCCGGGTTATCCACAGAATCTCGAAAGATCGGCCCAAGGCCCCGATACCAGAGGGCGCGTCCTGCCGGTGCATTCTTGTGGTGTAATCGCGGGTTCGCCTGAGCCGTGCTTTCGAATGCGGCGCGTCAGGCGCTCCCGCAAGAAACCCGCACCTGCCATGAAACGCACCTATCAAGGCTCCAAGACGCGCCGCGCGCGCACGCACGGCTTCCTCGTGCGCATGAAGTCCCGCGGTGGCCGCGCCGTGCTCAATGCCCGCCGCGCCAAGGGCCGCAAGCGCCTGTCCGTCTGACGCCGCGCGCGACGGCCGGCGTCCGAATCCGCTCGTCCTGACGGGGTCCGGCCGTGCGGCGACCATCGCCCGGCCCGGCGCTCAGTGGCGCCCGCATGGCGGCCGCCCTGTCGGCGCCCGTGGTGGCGCGCACGGCCCACTTCTCCCTGCATCATCAGACAAGCGCGACGAGAGCAGTTGTTCCTGGGTTGTCAACAGAGAACGCACCAACCACGGTCACTTCTGTGGATAACACCGATCAGAAGCTCCCCTCCGGGGTCGGATTCGTGATTCCCAAGCGCAACGCGAGACGGTCCGTGACGCGCAACCTGATCCGGCGCCTGATGCGCGTGGCGTTGCAGACCCACGCCCTGCCGGAAGGCACCTGGGTGGTCCGCCTGCGGTCGCCCTTCGATCGGCAGCAGTTCCGGAGCGCCTCTTCCGAAGCCTTGGCCAAGGCCGTGCGCGTCGAACTGGACCAACTGTTCCGGCGCTGGGCTGCGGCATGACGTCCCGGCTTCACCCTTGTCTGTGGCCGCGCCGGTTGCTTGCGCTCCCGGTGCGCGCTTATCGCTTCTTCCTGAGCCCCTGGCTCGGCAGTGCCTGCCGCTTCGAGCCTACCTGTTCACGTTACGCGCTCGACGCGCTCGAGCGCCACGGCGCGGGATGGGGCAGTTACCTTGCGGCGCGGCGTGTGCTGCGCTGCCATCCCTGGTGCGATGGGGGCTACGACCCCGTACCCGACGCGCCGCACCCTTGCCTGAAGAGTTATCCATGACCGATCTGCGCCGCACCTTGCTGTGGGTGGTGTTCACGATGTCGCTCGTGATGCTGTGGGACGCCTGGAATCGGCATACGGGCCAGCCGACCCTGTTTGGCGCACCCCCCCCGAAGGCCGCTGCGGCGGGCGCCGCCGCACCCGGTGCGGCCTCTCAGGCGGGCGTACCGGCGGCTGCGGCGACGCCTTCGCCAACGGCGTCGGCAGCGGTCGGCCCCGTGCCGGCAGCGGCTGCGCGCTCCGGACCGCAGGGCCAGGAGATCGTGGTCAGCACCGATCGCGTGCGAGCGACGTTCGACACCCTGGGCGGCAGCCTGGTGCGCCTGGAACTCCTGAATCATGTCGACGCCGAGGACCGCCAGCGCCGCGTGGTGCTGTTCGACCGCAGCGCCGAGCGCAGCTATGCGGCGCAGAGCGGCCTGATCACCGCCCAGCCGGGGGTCGCGCTGCCCAATCACTGGACCCCGTTGCGTTACGTGCCCGGGCCCACGGCCCTGGCTGGCGGGGCCAACGAGTTGCAGGTTCGATTCGAATCGACCGAGCCCGGCGTCACGCTGGCCAAGACCTACACGCTCAGGCGCGGCGACTACGCCATCGGCGTCAGGCACGAGGTGGCCAATGCCGGCGGCGCGCCCGTGGCGCCGCAGCTGTACCTGCAGCTCGTGCGCGATGGCAACCCGGCGCGCGGAGAGTCCAAGTGGTACTTCACCTTCACAGGTCCGGCGGTCTACACCGAGGCCAGGAAGTTCGAGAAGATCGACTTCAAGGACATCGAGAAGGGCAAGGCCAGTCACGTCACGAGCGCCAGCGACGGCTGGGTCGCGATGGTGCAGCACTACTTCACCTCGGCCTGGATCGTGCCGGCTGCCGGGCCGCGCGAGTTCCGCACCCAGAAGGTGGCCGACAACCTCTACGCGGTGCAGATGGTGCAGCCGCTGGGTGAACTGGCCCCCGGGGCCAGCAAGGCCGTCGAGGCCACGCTGTATGCAGGACCGCAGGAGGAGTACAAGCTCGCCGCCATGGCGCCCGGCCTCGAACTGGTCAAGGACTACGGCTGGTTCACGGTGCTGGCCAAGCCGCTGTTCTGGGTGCTGGACCGGTTGCACAAGCTGATCGGCAACTGGGGCTGGGCGATCGTTGCGCTGGTGGTGCTGCTGAAGGTGGCGTTCTACTGGCTCAACGCCAGCGCCTACCGCTCGATGGCCAAGATGAAGGCGCTCACGCCCCGACTCACGGACCTGCGCGAGCGCTACAAGGACAAGCCGCAGCTGATGCAGCAGGAGATGATGCGCATCTACCGCGAGGAAAAGGTCAACCCGCTGGGCGGGTGCCTGCCGATCCTGGCGCAAATGCCGTTCTTCATCGCGCTGTATTGGGTGCTGCTGTCCTCCGTGGAGATGCGCAACGCACCGTGGCTGGGGTGGATTCACGACCTTTCGACACCCGACCCCTGGTTCATCCTGCCCTTGCTGATGCTGGCCTCGTCGCTGCTGCAGGTCTGGCTGCAGCCGACGCCGACGGACCCGATGCAGGCCAAGATGATGTGGATCATGCCCATCGCCTTCGGCTTCATGTTCTTCTTCTTCCCGGCGGGCCTGGTGCTGTACTGGCTCACCAACAACGTCCTGTCGATCGCGCAGCAGTGGTGGATCAACAAGCAGCTGGGCGTGGCCTGAGGCGGGGTGTGCCGTCGTTCACGCCCGCGGCGCCCTTGTGACGCCGGGCCATTGAATCGGGCCGCGCACCGGCCGATGATGTCTTCCATGCGGGGATGACCCGGCGCGGTCCACACAAGACCTCACCGCCGGCTCCGGAGCGCACATCGCCACTCCCCCCGCGCCATTTTTCCCGAAGGCACCGCGCGACAATCGTCCGGTGCCTTCTTTCATTGCCAACCCTGAGGACCCGATCGCGGCCATCGCCACGGCGCCCGGCCGCGGCGCGGTGGGCATCGTGCGCGTCTCGGGGCGCCGTCTGGCCGCGTTGGCACGCGCGCTGACCGGCCGCACGCTCGCGGCGCGCCAGGCCACCTACACCCCGTTCCTGGATGCCCAGGGCGAGGCGCTCGACCAGGGGCTGGCCATCTTCTTCCCGGCTCCGCACTCCTACACCGGCGAAGACGTGCTCGAGCTGCAGGCCCACGGCGGCACCGTGCTGCTTCAACTGCTGCTGGCGCGATGCCTGGAGGCGGCGGCCACCCCGGGTCCGGATGGAGGCCCCTGCCTGCCGCACCTGCGCCTGGCCGAGCCGGGCGAGTTCACGCAGCGGGCTTTCCTCAACGGCAAGCTCGACCTCGCGCAGGCCGAAGCAGTGGCCGACCTGATCGACGCGGGCACCGAGGCGGCGGCACGATCGGCCAGCCGCTCTCTGGCCGGCGCGTTCTCGCGTGAGGTCGATGCCCTTGCGGCACGGGTGGTCGACCTGCGCTCGCTGGTCGAGGCCACCCTGGATTTCCCGGAGGAGGAGATCGACTTCCTCGAGAAGGCCGACGCGCGCGGCCGGCTCGAGGCCGTGACCGCGGCGCTGGAGCGCGTGCTCGATCGCAGCCGCCAGGGCGCGCTGCTGTCCGAGGGCATGACCGTGGTGCTGGCCGGCCAACCCAACGTGGGCAAGAGCTCGCTGCTCAACGCGCTGGCCGGGGCCGAGCTGGCCATCGTCACGCCGGTGCCCGGCACGACACGCGACCGCATCGGCCAGACGATCCAGATCGAGGGCGTGCCGGTGCACGTGGTCGACACCGCAGGGCTGCGCGGGCATGCCGCAGACGAGGTCGAGCGCATCGGCATCGCGCGCAGCTGGGACGAGATCGCCCGCGCGGACGCCGTGATCTTCCTGCACGACCTGACGCGTTGCGGCGAACCCGGGTACGACAAGGCCGAAGCCGAGATCGCGGCCCGCCTGGCCCCCGCCGAGTCGGCCGGGCGCGTGCTGCATGTCTTCAACAAGAACGACCTCGCGACAGGCGCCGCGCCACCGCAAGGGCTGTGCCTGTCGGCACGTACCGGCGCGGGCCTGCCACAGCTGCGGGCGCGCCTGCTCGAGCGAGCCGGCTGGCACGCCAGCCCGGAGGGCGTGTTCATCGCGCGCACGCGCCACGTGCAGGCACTGCAGCGCGCGCACGGCCACCTGGGCGAAGCGCGCGCACTGGCGGCCCGCGCCGACGCCGCGCTCGACCTGCTGGCCGAGGAACTGCGCCTGGCGCACGAGGCCCTGGGGACGATCACCGGCCGCATGAGCGCGGATGCGTTGCTGGGCGAGATCTTCGGGCGCTTCTGCATCGGCAAGTGAGCGCGCTGCATCGCGCCGCAGCGCCGCGGGCGCGCACAGGGTGCGTGACGAGCCCCTCATTCGAAGGTTGAGGCGCGCGCCTTCGATTCCCACAATCGGCCATGGTCGTCGCGCACGACATCCAGGCGCTCTACGAGGCGGTGCACTCGCTCAACGCCGAGGACGCGTTCAAGCCGCGCTTGACGCTCGAGCAGTGGCGGCTGCTGCAGCAGTTCCTCACGCGACACGAGGTGCGCGCGGGCGACCTGCTGCTCAAGCAGGGCGAACGGGAACACACGATGTACCTGCTCGAAAGCGGCACGTTGCAGGTTTTCGTCGACAGCGCGCGGCCAGGCGCGGCCCGCCTGTCCATCCTGCGCCCCGGCGCGGTGGTCGGCGAGGCCGGGATGTTCAGCGACCAGCCCCGCATGGCCAATGTCGAGGCCATGACGCCATGCGTCGTGTGGGCCCTGCGTGGCCCGCGCATCGAAGAGATGGCCGCGCGCAACCCGGCCCTGGCGCTGGAGGTGGTCCGCGCCTGTGCCGCCGTGATGGGCGTGCGCATGCGCGCCAACATCGAGCACGGCCACGCCTTCAGCTGACGCGCACCCGCCACGCAGTTGGCCAAGGGGCCGACGCCGCGGGCCAGCGCCGGGCCGCTCCCAAGCGACCGGCCCGCGGCTCCCCTCGGGGGAGTGGCCGCGCGAGCGGCCGAGGGGCCGACATCAATGCCCGGCGAAATCCACCAGCGTGAACAGACGCAGACCCGCCTCGCGCAGGCGCGACGAGCCGCCCAGTTCCGGCAGGTCGACGATCGCTGCGCCCTCGACCACCTGGGCACCGAGCCGTTCGAGCAGGCGCTTGCCGGCCAGCATCGTGCCGCCCGTGGCGATCAGGTCGTCGATCAGCACGACCCGGTCACCGGCCTTCACCGCGTCGGTGTGCATCTCCACGGTGGCATTGCCGTACTCCAGTTCGTAGCTCTCCTCGACCGTCGTGAACGGCAGCTTGCCTTTCTTGCGGATCGGGACGAATCCGACGCCGAGTTCGTAGGCCAGCACCGAGCCGATGATGAAGCCGCGCGCGTCGAGCCCGGCCACGGCGTCCGGCCGCGGGCTGAAGTACCGGTGCACGAACTGGTCGATCAGCACGCGGAACACCCGTGGGTCCGCCAGCAGCGGCGTGATGTCGCGGAACTGCACGCCGGGCGAGGGCCAGTCGGGGACGGTGCGGATGTGGCGGCGGATGTAGTCCGACGGGCTCTCGAAGGGGGTGCTCATGACGGGCTTCTCCTCAGGTGCGGCGCAGCAGCTTGTCCTCGGCCAGGGCCAGTGCCTCGGGCAATCCGGAGAGCACCAGCGTGTCGCCGGCGGCGATCACGCTGTCGTCGCTGGCCGACAGCACCGGCCCGCTGGCGCGCCGCACGGACACCACCTGCACGCCGACCGCGTGCAGCGCGAGCGCGCCGAGCGGCTGGCCGACGCAAGGCGCGGCCACCGGAATGCCGACGCTGGACAGGCGTGCCTGCTGGAGCTCCTCCACGGTGTCGTCGTCGGCGCCATGGAAGTAGCCGCGCAGCAGGCCGTAGCGCGCGTCGCGCGCGTCGCGCGTGATGCGGATGACGCGCCGCATCGGCACGCCCACCAGCGCCAGCGCGTGGCTGGCCAGCATCAGCGAGCCTTCGATGGCCTCGGGCACCACCTCGGTGGCGCCGGCTGCGCGCAGCGTGTCCAGGTCGGCGTCGTCGACGGTGCGCACGATCACCGGCACCTGCGGGGCGTGCGAGCGCACCACCTGCAGGATCTTCAGTGCCGAGGGCGTGTCGTGGTAGGTGACGACCACCGCACTGGCACGCGCCAGGCCGGCGGCCATCAGGCTGCGCAGCCGCGCGGCGTCGCCGAACACGACGCTCTGGCCGGCGGCGGCGGCCTGGCGCACGCGGTCCGGGTCGAGGTCGAGCGCCATGTAGGGGATGCGCTCGCCGTCGAGCAGGCGCGCCAGGTTCTGGCCGCTGCGGCCGTAGCCGCAGATGATCACGTGGGCCTCGGCGGCGATGGACTTCTTGGCGATCGAGGTCAGCGCCACCGACTGCATCAGCCAGTCGCTGGGCGCGAGCCGCGCCACGATGCGGTTGCTGTAGAGCACCACGAAGGGCGTGGTCAGCATCGACAGCACCATGCTCGCGAGCACCGGGCTCAGCCACTGCGGCGCCACCAGGCCGCCGTCGGCGCCCAGCGTCAGCAGCACGAAGCCGAACTCGCCGGCCTGCGCCAGGTACAAGCCGGTGCGCAGCGCGATCCCGGGCGCGGCGCCGAACAGGCGCGCCAGCACGGCCACCAGCGCGAACTTCGCGAGCACCGGCCCGAGCGTGAGCAGCAGCACCAGGGCCCACTGGTCGAGCACCGGGCGCCAGTCGAGCTTCATGCCGATGGTGATGAAGAACAGGCCCAGCAGCACGTCGTGGAAGGGCCTGATGTCGGTCTCGACCTGATGCTTGTACTCGGTCTCGGCCACCAGCATGCCGGCGACGAAGGCGCCCAGCGCCAGGGACAGGCCGGCGTGTTCCGTGAGCCAGGACAGTCCGAGCGTGATCAGCAGCAGGTTGAGGACGAACAGCTCCTCGCTCTTGCGCCGTGCCACGAGGGTCAGCCACCAGCGCATGGCCTGCTGGCCGCCGGTGAGCAGCAGCCCCAGCACCACGACGGCCTTGACCAGCGCCCAGCCGAGCGACGTCGCCATCGCGCCGCCGGACTGCCCGAGCGCCGGGATCAGCACCAGCAGCGGCACCACGGCCAGGTCCTGGAACAGCAGCACGCCCATCACGCGCCGGCCATGCTCGCTTTCGAGCTCGAGCCGGTCGGCCATCAGCTTGACCACGATCGCCGTCGAGGACATCGCCATCGCCGCCCCGAGCACCACGGCGCCCGCGTAGCCGAGCTCCCAAGGGCGGGCGGCGAAGCCAAAGGCCCAGATCAACAGTGCATTGCCTGCCACCGCCCCCAGGATGGTCAGCGCCACCTGCGACAGCCCGAGCCCGAACACCAGGCGGCGCATGGCGCGCAGCTTGGGCAGGTTGAACTCCAGGCCGATCACGAACATCAGGAACACGACGCCGAACTCGGCCAGGTAGCGCACGGCGGCCGAATCCTTGGCCAGAGCGAGCGCGTTCGGCCCGATCAGCACGCCCACCACGAGGTAGCCCAGCATCGGCGGCAGCTTGAGCGAGCGGCACGCGACCACGCCGAGCACGGCGGCGGCGAGGTAGAGCAGGACGAGTTCGAGGGTGGTGGCCATCGGCATTGAGGCAGGCAAACCGCGGGCCCGCGCCTAGAATCTTCGCCGAAGTTCCGAACAACCCGACGTGACCCTCCCCACCGCCCCCTCGGCCGCGGCGCCCGCCTTCGACGCCGAGCGGGCCTTGAGCCTGGCTGCGCGCACGCTCGACATCGAGGCCACCGCGCTGGGCGGCGTCAAGGCGCGGCTGGGCGAAGCCTTCACGCGCGCGGTCGGACTCGTGCTCGCCTGCCGCGGGCGCGTGGTCGTGATGGGCATGGGCAAGAGCGGGCACGTCGGCCGCAAGATCGCCGCCACGCTCGCCTCCACGGGCACGCCGGCGATGTTCGTGCATCCGGCCGAAGCCAGTCACGGCGACCTGGGCATGGTCACCGCGGACGACGTGGTGCTGGCGATCTCCAACTCCGGCGAGAGCGACGAGCTCAACGTGATCCTGCCGGTGCTCAAGCGCCAGCGCACGCCGCTGATCGCGATGACCGGCCGAGCGGCCTCGACGCTGGCGCTGCATGCCGAGGTGGTGCTCGAGAGCACGGTCGAGCAGGAGGCCTGCCCGCTCAACCTCGCGCCCACCGCGAGCACGACGGCGCAGATGGCGCTCGGCGACGCGCTGGCCGTGGCCCTGCTCGACGCGCGCGGCTTCCGCGAAGAGGACTTCGCGCGCTCGCACCCGGGCGGCGCGCTCGGACGCAAGCTGCTGATGCACGTGCGCGACCTGATGCGGTCGGGCGACGCGGTGCCGCGCGTGGGCCCCGAGGCCTCGTTCACCGAGATGCTGCGCGAGATGACCGGCAAGGGCCTGGGCTTCACCGCGATTGCCACCGACGACGGCACCGTGCACGGCATCTTCACCGACGGCGACCTGCGGCGCCTGATCGAGCGCGGCGCCGAGCTGCGCGCGCTCACCGCGCGCGAGGTGATGCACCCGAAACCGCGGCGCATCCGCGCCGACGCGCTGGCGGTGGAGGCGGCCGACCTGATGGAGCAGCACCGCATCACCAGCGTGCTCGTGGTCGACGAGGGCGGGTGCCTCGTCGGCGCGCTCAACTCGAACGACCTGATGCGGGCCAAGGTGATCTGATGGCACCGGCACTCGCGTTCGACCCCGCGCTGCTGCTCAAGGCGCAGGGCCGCGGCCTCGGCGTCAAGGGGGCCATCTTCGACGTCGACGGCGTGCTCACCGACGGACGCCTGTTCATCGGCGAGCAGGGCGAGGCCTTCAAGGCGTTCCACGTGCTCGACGGCCATGGCCTGAAGCTGCTCGGGCGCGCCGGCATCGTGCCGATGATCGTGACCGGGCGCGACTCGCCTGCGCTGCGGCGCCGCGTGGCCGACCTCGGCCTGGTGCACGTCCAGTACGGTGCGAGCGACAAGCTGCCGGCGGCCGAGACGCTGCTGCAGGCCCTCGGCCTGGAATGGCCCGACGTGGCCGTGATGGGCGACGACTGGCCCGACCTGCCCCTGTTCGCGCGGGCGGGCTTCGCCTGTGCGCCGCCCGATGCACACGCCGAGGTGCGCGCGCTGGCGCACCACGTCACGCGCGCCCGCGGCGGCGAGGGTGCGGTGCGCGAATGCTGCGACCTGCTGCTCGCGGCCGCCGGCCGCTATGCCGATCTGCTGGCCGACCATCTGACCACGCTCGACGCGCGCTGAGCCGCGCCATGACCTCCACATGGCGATCGACCTCGACACACTGATCGACCCGCACGCGCCGCTGCCGCCGCCGCAGGTGCGCGTGGCGCCGCGACTGCGTCAGCCCTGGTACTGGCACGTGCTCCAGTGGCTGTCGGCCTACCTCCCCGTGGTGCTGATGGCCTTGCTGGCCCTGGCCACCTGGTGGCTCGTGCAGCACACGCCGCGGCCCGCAGCGCCGCGCGATGCCGTTGCCCCGCGCCACGAACCCGACTACCTGATGCAGGGCGTGCTGCTGCAGCGATTCGCGCCCGACGGCCGCCTGCGCGTGCAGGTCGAGGGCGAGCAGATGCGCCACTATCCGGACACCGACACGCTGGAGGTCGACCGCGTGACGATCCGCGCGTGGACGGCCGCAGGCCAGCTGACGGTGGCCCGGGCGCAGCGTGCCGTGACCAATGCGGACGCCAGCGAAGTGCAGCTGCAGGGCGGGGCGACCGTGGTGCGCGAAGGCGAGTCGCCGGCCGAACGGATCGAGTTCGAGAGCGAGTTCCTGCACGCGTTCCTCAACACCGAGCAGCTGCGCTCCCACCTGCCGGTGCAGATTCGCCACGGGTCCAGCCAGATGCGTGTCGGCTCGATCGAGTACGACCACCTCGCGCGCAGCGCGCGCCTCGGCCCGCCGATCCGGGCGCGCTTCGAGCCGCCGCGCCGTTGATCGATCGCATGTCCACGCCTCCCCTCGTCTTCATCACCGGCGCCTCGAGCGGCATCGGCCAGGCGCTGGCCGCTCGCTACGCGCAGTCCGGCTGGAGGCTCGCCCTCGCCGCCCGCCGCGTGGGTGACATCGAGGCCTGGGCCCGCGACAGGGGCCTGGGGGCCGAACGCTGCGTGGCCTACGCGGCGGACGTGCAGCGCATCGACAGCATCGCCGCGGCGGGGCGCTCGTGCATCGAGCGCCAGGGCCTGCCCGACGTGGTCATCGCCAGCGCCGGCATCAGCGTGGGCGTCGACACCGCCGAGCGTGGCGACCTCGACGTGATGTCCGAAACGTTCGCGATCAACAACGTCGGCATGGCCGCCACCTTCCACCCCTTCCTGGCCGCCATGAAGCAACGGCGCTCGGGCACGCTGGTGGGCATTGCGAGCGTGGCCGCCATCCGCGGCATGCCGGGGCATGGCGCGTACTGCGCGAGCAAGGCCGCGGTTGTCTCGTACTGCGAAAGCCTGCGCGTCGAATGCCGCCCGGCGGGGCTCAAGGTGGTGACATTGCTGCCGGGCTGGGTCGCCACGCCGCTGACGGCCGGCAACCGCTACCGCATGCCCTTCATGCTCGAGCCCGACGACTTCGCGCGGCGCGCGCAGCGCGCGATCGCCGCTGGCGCGAGCTACCGCGTGATCCCGTGGCAGATGGGCCTGGTCGTCAAGCTGTTGCGGCTGTTGCCCAACCCGCTGTTCGACCGCCTCTTCCAAGGCAAGGGGCGCAAGCGGCGCCGCTCCGGCTAGCCGCCGGACACTCGGTGTGCACCGGCTGCAATGCAACAGGGCGCCCATGGCGCCCTGTCGTCGGCTGATCGCGATCCAGCAGCCGTATCAGTAGCTCTGACCGCCACGGCCGCCGCCGTAGCCCCCGCCACTGCCGCCACCGCCGTAGCCGCCGCGACCGCCACCGCCGCCGCCGCCGCCGTACGGGCTGCGACCGCCGCCGCCACCGCCACCGCCGTAGCCGCCACCACCGCCGCCGCCGCCGCCATAGCCGCCACGGCCGCCGCCACCACCGCCACCATACGGGCCGCGGCCACCGCCACCGCCACCGAAACCACCCGGACGCTCTTCGCGCGGGCGAGCCTCGTTGACGACCACCGGGCGCCCTTCGAGGGGTTGCCCGTTCATGCCGTTGATGGCGGCCTGGGCTTCCGCGTCGCTGCCCATCTCGACGAAGCCGAAGCCCTTCGAGCGGCCGGTCTCGCGGTCCATCATGACCTTGGCGGACGTCACGGTCCCGAACTGCGAGAACGCCGATTGCAGCGACTCGTCACGCACGCTGTAGGCCAGATTGCCTACGTAGAGTTTGTTGCCCATGCGGCAAGCTCCTTATCGAACACTGGTAACCATGTGGAGCTTCCGCCGGCTCGAGAACGTCAAGCAAAGGCACTGCATCCAGACAGGGAGAGTCCATTATTCAGGAAGGCTTGCGCCGGTTGGACACCGACCCCCCAAAAGTGTTGTTTTCCGGCCCTCCCGGGGCTTCGGGCTACGGGTTGACCCGGAGCTTGCGTCGCCTCCTTCCGAGTCCAGGCCGCCATGCCCGCCTTGCGCTGCGGCCGGGCGCAGGATCTCTTCTCGCCGCGCGCGCCGCAGCCGGGTTGCGCCGGTGCGCGAACCCGCAGCGTGCCCGTAGCATCGCGGCATGGACCTGCTCAAGCCCCTGGTTGCGCTGCTGGCAATCGTCAATCCGATCGGGGCCGTTCCCTTCTTCCTTGCCTTCACGCAGGGTTTCACGCGCGAGCAGCGGCGGCGCACGATCGTGGTCGCATCGTTCTCGGCCTTCATGGTGATCGCGGTGAGCGCGCTGGCGGGCCTGAAGCTGATCGAGTTCTTCGGCATCAGCCTGGCGTCGTTCCAGGTCGGCGGCGGCACGCTGCTGCTGATCAGTTCGCTGAACATGCTCAACGCGCAGCCCGCCGAGGGCAAAGGCACGGACGTGGCCGAGGGGAACCAGAAGGTCGATGCCGGGGACAGCATCGCGGTGGTGCCGCTGACGATTCCGCTGCTCACCGGGCCGGCGACGATCTCGACCATGGTGATCTACGCCGAGAAGACGCGCCACCTCTGGGAGCACGCGGTGCTGGTGGGCTACGGCGTGGTCATCGGCGCGGTCACCTACCTCACGTTCTCGGCCTCGGGACGCATCGCCAGGGTGCTCGGACGCACCGGCATCAACGTCATGACGCGGCTGATGGGCCTGATCCTGGCCGCGATGGCGGTCGAACTGCTGGCCGACGGGCTGGTCAAGCTGTTTCCCGTGCTGGCCTCGCACATCGCGCGCTGAGATGGACAAGAGCGACTCCCCCACCTGGGACACCATCGTGGTGGGTGCCGGCACGGCCGGCTGCCTGCTGGCCAACCGGCTGTCGGCCGACCCGCGGCGGCGCGTGCTGCTGCTCGAGGCCGGGGGGCGCGACGACTACGCCTGGATCCACATCCCGGTCGGCTACCTCTATTGCATCGGCAACCCGCGCACCGACTGGCTCTACAAGACCGAGCCCGACGCGGGCCTGAACGGCCGCGCGCTGCGCTACCCGCGCGGCAAGGTGCTGGGCGGCTGCTCGAGCATCAACGGCATGATCTACATGCGCGGCCAGGCGCGCGACTACGACGGCTGGGCCGAGGCGGTCGGCGACGAGTCCTGGCGCTGGGAGGCCTGCGTGCCCTACTTCACGCGCCACGAAGACCACTGGCGCGGCGCCGACGCCGTCCACGGCGCCGGCGGCGAGTGGCGCGTCGAGCGTCAGCGTCTGTCGTGGGAACTGCTCGACGCCTTCGCCGAAGCCGCGCAGCAGGCGGGCATCCCGGCCACCGTGGACTTCAACCGCGGCGACAACGAGGGCGTCGGCTACTTCGAGGTCAATCAGCGGCGCGGCGTGCGCTGGAACGCGAGCAAGGCCTTCCTTCGCCCGGCCGGCCATCGCGCCAACCTCGAGGTGCGCACCGGCGCCCTGGTGACGCGCCTGTTGCTCGAGCGCCGCGGCGACGGCCAGCTGGCCGTCGCCGGTGTCGTCGTGCGCCTGCCAGAAGGTGAGCGCACGCTGCGCGCGGCGCGCTCGGTGGTACTGGCGGCGGGCGCCATCGGAACGCCACAGCTGCTGCAGCTCTCCGGGATCGGCCCGGCGCCGTTGCTGGCCCGACACGGCATCGCGCTGCAGCACGAACTGGCCGGCGTGGGCGGCAATCTGCAGGACCATCTGCAGATCCGGGCCGTGTTCGGCGTGTCCGGCGTCACCACGCTCAATCGCCTGGCGAACACCTGGTGGGGCAAGTTGCGCATCGCGCTGCAGTACGCCTTCACGCAAAGCGGGCCGATGAGCATGGCGCCGTCGCAGCTCGGGGCCTTCACCCGCTCCTCGCCCGACAAGCGCTGGCCGGACCTCGAGTACCACGTGCAGCCGCTGTCGCTGGACGCCTTCGGCGAGCCGCTGCATTCCTTCCCGGCGTTCACCGCCAGCGTGTGCAACCTCAACCCCGAGAGCCGAGGCACGGTGCACATCCGCTCGCCGCGGCCGCAGGACGCGCCGGCCATCGCACCGAACTACCTCTCCACTGACGGCGATCGCCTGATTGCGGCGCAGTCCTTGCGCCTGACACGCCGCATCGCGGCCCAGCCGGCGCTGGCGCGCTTCGCGCCGCACGAGATCAAGCCCGGCCCCCAGTTCGAGAGCGACGCGGACCTGTGGCGCCTCGCGGGCGACATCGGCACCACGATCTTCCACCCGGTGGGCACCTGCCGCATGGGCCGCGCGGACGACCCGCTGGCGGTGCTCGATGCGCGGCTGCGCGTGCGCGGCGTGGCGGGCCTGACGGTGGCCGACGCCAGCGCGATGCCCGCCATCACCAGCGGCAACACCAACGCGCCCACGCTGATGATCGCGGAGCGCGCTGCCGAGTGGCTGCTGCGCGACGGAACGGGCAGTACGCTCAATTGAGTGCGTCGTACCCGTCAAACCTGACGGGCAGCGCCGCCGATGCGGTCGATAGACTGACGGTGATGTCGTCCCGTTCGAGGCCGGAGGCCGCTTCCGGTGGTTCAGCTGTTGCCATCGAGCCGATCTGGCTCGCCGTCGGCGCGGTCGCGGTCGTGCTGCTCGTCGCGGCGGCACTGGCGCCGTCGTGGCCTTTTCCGGACTGGGTCCGGGCCCCGCTGGCCGGCGCGGCGGGCCTCGCAGTGGCGGGCGTGCTGTGGCGGGCGTTCGTCCAGGGGCGACGCCATGCGCAAACCCTGGCGCGCTTCAGCGCAGCGCTGCGGGACGGGGACGTCGCCGCGGCCCTGAGGGCCGTCAAGGTTGCGCTGCCCGGCGCCGACGCGAGCAGCCGGTTCAGCGCCTCGTTCCTCGTGTCGGAGCCGACCCGGCCATCCCAGTTCGAGCGCGCCGCGCGCGAGGTCGAACTTGCGCTGGGCGAGCGGGAGCGGCGCTGGCAGGCGCGCATGCGGCTGTCGGCCGACTGGCATTGGGAGACCGACGACCAGCTGCGGCTGGTGTGGGTGTCGCGCGACCTCGGCTTGCCCACCAAGCTGGGCATGCAGCCCGAGGAGGTGTTGGGGCGCCGGGTCGACGAAGTGCCTGCCTTCCAGCCCCCGGAGGGCGGGTGGCGACCGCTCCTGGATCGGATGACCCAGCACCGCTCGCTGCGCGAAGTGGTGCTCGAGGTGCGTCGTCGCGGGCGATCGCCGGTCTGGGTGGCGCTCAATGCGCGCGCCTATTTCGACGAGGCCGGCCGCTTCATCGGCTACGAGGGCGTGGGCCGCGATGTCACCGAGCAGCGCCTGGCGCATCTGCGCCTGGCGGAGAGCGAGCGCCGTCACGCGATGATCGCGGAGCTGGCGGCCGACTGGTACTGGCGCACCGATGCACGCCATGCCCTGGTCGAACTGGGACCGACCGCCGTGGAGACGCTCGGCGAAGGGGCCTCCACCGCGCTCGGCCACACGCGCTGGGAGGCGGCGGCCGAGGGTGCCACCGATGCCGAATGGGCCGCCCACCGGGACGACCTCGCGGCGCGCCGGTCCTTTCGCGGCTTCGAGTACGCGGCGCGCGTGCCCGGGCGGGGACTGCGCTGGGTGGCCATCAGCGGCGTGCCCCAGTTCGACGACAAGGGCGACTTCCTCGGCTACCACGGCGTGGGCCGCGACATCACGCTCAAGAAGCGCGCCGAGCGCCTGCTGCTCACGCGCAACGAGCACCTCGAACGCCTGGTCGCCGAGCGCACGGCCGAGCTGGAGCAGAGCAATCGCGACCTGGAGGCCTTCTCGCGCCAGCTCGCGCATGAGCTGCGCACGCCCATCGGCCAGGTGGTGGGCCTGGCGGACCTGCTGCGCAGCCGTGCCTGGGACCGCCTGGCCGAAGACGAGCGCGAATGGCTGCGTCTGGCGGGCCAGGCGGCGCGCGAGATGTCCCACACCGTCACCGCGCTGCTGGAGCTGGCGCGCTCGACCTCGGCGGCCTTGCTGCTCGAGCCCGTCGACCTGAGCACGCTGGCGGAATCGGTGGTCGCCGACCTGCCGTGGCTGGAGCGCCGCGCCCCGATCGAGTGGGTGATCGAACCCGGGCTTACCGCGCACTGCAGCGCCACGCTGGCGCGGGTCGTGCTGGTCAACCTGCTGGGCAATGCCGCCAAGTTCACGCGCGACGTGCAAACGCCGCGCGTCGAGTTCGTGCGCGATGCCCAGGGCGGCGAAGGCGCCTTGCTGGTGCGCGACAACGGCGCGGGTTTCGAGCCCGGGCGCGCGGCCACGCTGTTCCAGCCCTTCGTCCGACTGCACCGCCACGAGCAGTTCCAGGGCACCGGCCTGGGCCTGTCGATCGTGCGCCGCATCGTCGAGCGCCATGGCGGGGCGGTGAGTGCCGAGGGGGCGCCGGGCCGCGGCGCCATGTTCCGCTTCCGGCTCGGCCCGCCGCGTGCCGCGATGATGGCCGCGCCGGCCGACGCGGCCGATTCCCAGCGCGACGTCGCGGCCTGAGCCGTCGCCGCCGCGCGGCGACAATCGACACGCACCGTCGCGGCGCCCGGCGCGCCGCCCGCTCCCCTGACCTCCCGCGAACACCTGCGCATGGGCGACATCGCCTTGGCCTTCGGGCCCGAACTGCTGCTGATCGCCCTGGCCGCCGGCCTGGCGGGCTTCGTCGACGCCATCGTCGGCGGCGGCGGCCTGGTGCTGGTGCCCGCGATGTTTGCCGTCTACCCACAGGCGCCGCCGGCCACGCTGCTGGGGACCAACAAGGGTGGGGCGGTGTGGGGTACGGCGTGGGCCAGCGTGCAGTACGCGCGCCGGGTCGTCCTGCCGCGCCACGCACTCGCCTGGGCCGTGCCGGCGGCGCTGGGCGGCAGCTTCGTCGGCGCGTGGGCCGTGACGCTGGTCAGCGCCGACGGGCTCAAGCGTGCACTGCCCTTCGTGCTCGCCGGCGTGCTCGCCTACACGCTGGCGCGCAAGGACCTGGGGCGCCACCATGCGCCGCGCTACGGCGGGTGCGGCGAGGCCGCGATCGCAGCCTCGCTGGCGGCGGTGGTCGGCTTCTACGATGGCTTCTTCGGCCCCGGCACAGGCAGCTTCTTCGTGTTCCTGTTCGTGCGCCTGCTGGGCTACGACTTCCTGCATGCGAGCGCCAGCGCCAAGCTGCTGAACACGGCCACCAATGCCGCAGCCCTCGTGCTGTTCGCGGCCAAGGGCCATGTCTGGTGGCACCTGGCACTGCTGATCGCGCTGGCCAACGTCGCCGGGAGCCTGGCCGGCACGCGGCTTGCGCTGGCGCGTGGCGCCGGTTTCGTGCGCAAGGTGTTCATCGGCGTCGTCGCCGCGCTGATCGCCAAGACGGCCTACGATGCCTTCCTGCGCTGAACGAGCCTGACCATGCCTGTCGATCCCGGACTGCGGCGCCTCGACATCGACCTGCCGGCGCAACCCGGCGCGCTGGCGCGCCTGTCGCATCTGCTCGCGGCCGACGCTGTCGACCTCGCGGCCGCATCGGCCTTGATCGAGACCGACATGGCGCTGGCCGCCGCGGTGCTGCGCGCCGTCAACTCGTCGCTCTACGGCCTGCAGGGGCGCGTGCGTTCCGTGCTGCAGGCCGCCCAGTTCCTGGGGCTGCGCGAGATCGCCGCCATCACCTACGAGATGGCGCTGCGCGCCGTCTTTCCGCCCGAACCCGTGCTCGCGCCGGTGTGGGACCGCGCGGCGCGCCGCGGCCTGCTGATGGGCCGCCTCGCCCAGCGTCTGGGGGTCGACGGCTGGATCGCCCATTCGGCCGGACTGTTCATGGAGTGCGGCAAGGCGGTGCTGGTGAAGCACGCGCCCGGGCGCTACCCGGCCATGCTGGGCGCGGCGCGCAGCGATCCCGAGCTCGCGGCACTCGAGCGCAACGCCTTCGGCGTCAGCCACGAGGTGCTGGGCGCCGCACTGGTCGACACCTGGGGGCTCGCCCCTGCAGCAGTGGTCGCGGTACGCAGCCAGCTCGCCTTGCGCGCCGGGGCGCCGCTGTCCGCCGAACTGGCGGTGGCGCGCGTGCAGGCGCTGGCCATGCTGGCCCACGCGGTGATGGCGGGCGAGGACGCGGCCGCGGCGGTCGAGCGCGTGGCCGAGGCGGCGCTGCTCGACGCGGCGCTCGCGATCCGCGCGGTGGACGCGGTGCGGGGGTCGCTGGGCGACGGGTAGCCGCTGCCGGGCAGCACCGCGCTGGGCCGTCCACCCGCGAGGGCCTTGCGCAGCACGCGGCTAGGGTTCGCCCGGGCCGGGAAAGTCCCCGCACGGCGCACTCGGGCCCGCACCTAGATTCGCGCTTGCTTATCTACGGATGATGCCGGTGTCCAAGCGACTCCCCCACGACCAGAGCGAGGCCGTCTTCCGGATCGCCGCGGAGCTGTTCGCCGTCATGGCGGCCCCGATGCGCCTGAAGATCGTTTCCGCCCTGTGCCGGGAGGAGCAGAACGTCGGTCGCCTGCTCGAGGTGGTCGGTACCTCGCAGCCCAACCTGTCGCAGCACCTGGCCGCGCTGTATCGGGCCGGCATCGTGGCGCGGCGGCGCGTGGGCAATCAGATCTGGTACTCGCTGTGCAATGCGAAGGCGGCGTCGCTGTGCCGTGCGGTGTGCACGCAGATCGCCATCGAGCTCGACGACCCGGCGGCCGTGCAACCGTCCGAGAGGCTGGCGCCCGCGCATGCCAGCCGCCTGTCCGGGGCCTGAGCGGTGAGCGGGCAGGGCCTCCTCCGGCGCGCGCCGGAAGGATTCCTCGATGCCGAGGGCATCCGCCGCGTGCAGGCCGAGGCCCGCCGGGGCCGGCGCGGCTTTCTGCGCGGCGCGTTCCGCGCTGCGATGGCCGGCTCGGCGCTGGGCGCCGGGGCCGGCGCCGGCGCGCAAGGCCAGTCCGGCACGGCGGCGCTGGTGGCGCCGGGCGACCCACACATCCTCGCGCTGCCCGAGCACAGCCGCGCGCTCGGACGGCCGGTGCCCGATGCCGGCTACGGCCAGCCCTCGCGTCACGAGGCCAACCTGCAGCGCCGACGCAGTCCGGGGTTGACGCCCACGCGCGAGGCCTCGGTGTCGTTCACGCCGCTGCAGGGCCTGTTCGGCATCGTCACGCCCAGCGGGCTGCACTTCGAGCGCCACCACCAGGGCTGGTGGGACGTCGACCCGACGACGCACCGCCTGATGCTCAACGCCGGTGTGCCCGGGCTGCTCGAGCGGGCGATGGTGTTCACGATGGACGAGCTGATGCGCCTGCCCAGCGTCAGCCGCTTCCACTTCATCGAGTGCAGCGCCAACACCGGCATGGAGTGGGGCGGCGTGGCCGTGCCCACGGTGCAGTACACGCACGGCATGCTCAGTTGCAGCGAGTTCACCGGCGTGCCGCTGGCCACCTTGCTCGACATGGCGGGCGCGGACTGGAAGGCGGCGAAGTTCGTGCTCGCCGAGGGTGCCGATGGCGCGTCGCTCACGCGCACGATCCCGATCGAGCCGGTGCGCCGCGGCGAGGTGCTTGTGGCCTACGGCCAGAACGGAGAGATGCTGCGCCCCGAGAACGGCTACCCGCTGCGCCTGGTGGTGCCGGGTGTGCAGGGGGTGTCGTGGGTCAAGTACCTGCGCCGCATCGAGGTCGGCGACCGGCCCTATGCCGCCAAGGACGAGACGCTGCAGTACGTCGACCTGATGCCCGACGGCCGGCACCGTGCCTACACCTCGATCCAGGAGGTCAAGAGCGTCGTCACCACGCCCTCGGGCGGGCAGGTGCTGATGGGCCGGGGCTTCCACGCCATCAGCGGGCTGGCCTGGAGCGGACGCGGCAAGGTCGCCAAGGTCGACGTGTCCGTCGACGGCGGCCGCCACTGGCGGCCCGCGCGCCTGCAGCCGCCGCTGCTGGACAAGTGCCTGACACGCTTCTCGCTCGACTGGGTGTGGGATGGCCGCCCGGCGCTGGTGATGAGCCGCGCCACCGACTCGACCGGCCAGGTGCAGCCCACGCTGCGCGCGTTGCGCGCCGTGCGCGGACGGCGGTCGGTCTATCACAACAACGCCATCCAGACCTGGTGGGTGCAGGAAAGCGGCGAGGTGAGCAATGTCCAGCTCGCGTAGCGCCGCGGTGGTCCTGATGGTGATGGCGGCAGCGGCGGCGGCCGCGCCGGCGCAGGAGCGCTTTCCCGGCATCGGGCGCGTCGCCACGCCGGCCGAGGTGGCCGCGTGGGACATCGACGTGCGGCCCGACTTCCGCGGCCTGCCGCCGGGGCGCGGCAGCGTGGCCGAAGGCCAGGCCGTCTGGGAGGCGCGCTGCGCCGGCTGCCATGGCGTGTTCGGCGAGAGCAACGAGGTGTTCAGCCCGCTGGTGGGCGGCACCGATGCCGAGGACGTGCGCAGCGGCCGCGTGGCGCGCCTGCTCGATGCTGGCTACCCGCAGCGCACGACGCTGATGAAGCTGTCGCAGCTCTCGACGCTGTGGGACTACATCCGCCGCGCCATGCCCTGGACGGCGCCCAAGTCGCTCGCGACCGACGAGGTCTACGCGGTCACCGCCTACCTGCTGCACCTGGGCGACGTGCTGCCGGCGGATTTCGTGCTGTCGGAGCGCAACATGGCCGAGGTGCAGGCGCGCCTGCCCAACCGCCACGGCGTGACCGTGGAGCATGCGATGTGGCCCGGCCGCGCGTTCGGCGCACCGCGCCGGCCCGACGTGGCCGGCGACGCCTGCATGCACGGGTGCGCGGGCACACCCGTGATCGCCTCGGCGCTGCCGGCGCACGCGCGCGGTTCGCACGGCAACCTGGCGCAGCAGCAACGTCTGGTGGGGCCGCTGCGCGGCCTTGCCAGCCCCCCTTGACCTTACCGATGAACCACCCGCGGCCGCGGCCGCAAAGGAGAGCCCCACGATGAACACGAGACGACGTACCGCGCTCAAGCACAGCGCGGCAGTGGCCGGCCTGCTGCTCGGCGCCGGGCTCTGGCCCGCCGCCCGGGCGCAGGGCGCGGCCTTCAACCGCGCGGCCTTCGACGCCAAGACGATGGCCGACGTGGCCAAGGCACTCGGCGGCAGCGCGCCCGCCGAGAGCAAGGACATCACGCTGCAGGCGCCCGACATCGCCGAGAACGGTGCCGTGGTGCCGCTCGGTGCGGCCACCACCCTCCCCGGGGCGCGCCGCATCCTGCTGCTGGTGGAGAAGAACCCCAACGCGCTGGCGGGCGCCTTCGACCTCAGCGACAGCGTCGAGCCCAACCTGACCACGCGCGTGAAGATGGGACAGACCTCGAACGTCTACGCGGTGGTGATGACCGCCGACAACAAGGTGCTGTTCGCCCAGAAGGAAGTCAAGGTCACCCTGGGTGGCTGCGGCGGCTGATCAAGAGACCCGACAGGAGACCGACATGGCAGATCCGATGCGCATCCGCGCCCAGGTGCAGGGCAGCAACGCCGTCGTGCGCGTGCTGATGGCCCACGAGATGGAGACCGGCCAGCGCCGCGACAGCGCCGGCAAGGTGATTCCGGCCTGGCACATCAACGACGTGACCGCCCAGCACAACGGCAAGACCGTGCTGACCGCCCACTGGGGGCCGGCCATCGCCAAGAACCCCTTCCTGCAGTTCACCGTCAAGGGCGCCAAGGCCGGCGACAAGATCGTGGTGAGCTGGGTCGACAACCGCGGTGACAAGCGCACCGACGAAGCCGTCGTGGCGTGATGCGCCGCCCGCGGCAGGAGCACTCCATGCACAAGATCCTCGCGGCGGCTTTGACCGCCGGCGCGGCACTGCTGGCGCAGGCCCAGCAGAACGCCGCCGAAGGCATCGCGCGCTACCGCGAGATGCTGGCCGACGGCAACCCGGCCGAGCTGTTCGAGGCCAAGGGCGAGGCGCTGTGGAAGCAAAGGCGGGGGCCGAAGAACGCCTCGCTCGAGACCTGCGACCTCGGCAAGGGCCCGGGCGTGGTCAAGGGCGCCTTCGTCGAGTTGCCGCGCTGGTTCGCCGACACCCAGCGCGTGCAGGACCTCGAGTCGCGCCTGCTCAGCTGCATGGAGACGCTGCAGGGGCTGAACGCCAGGGAGATCGCCGCCACGCCCTTCGGCCGTGGCGAGCAGGCCAGCCTCGAGGCGCTGGTGGCGTTCATCTCGGCCGAGTCGCGCGGCCTGCGGATGAACCTGCCGCAGGGCCACGCGAAGGAGCGCGAGATGTACGAGGTCGGCAAGCGCGTCTTCTTCTTCCGCGGCGGCCCCTACGACTTCGCCTGCGCCACCTGCCATGGCGAGCCGGGCAAGCGCATCCGCCTGCAGGACCTGCCGCAGCTCACCGTCAACCCGGGCGACGGCGTGGGCTTCGCCGCCTGGCCGGCGTACCGCGTGTCCAGCGGCGAGCTGTGGGGCATGCAGCGGCGGCTCAACGACTGCTACCGCCAGCAGCGCTTCCCCTACCCGGGGTACGCCTCGGATGTCACCATCGCGCTGGGCGTCTACATGGGCGTCAACGCCAAGGGCGCCGAGTCGATCGCTCCCGCACTCAAGCGCTGAGGAAACGGCCATGAAGACCCTGTCCCCCATCGTCCTGGCCTTGCTGCTGGCCGGCTGTGCCAGCGGGCCCTCGCCGGCGCAGCTGGACAAGATCGCGACCGACGTCATCCGCGGCTCGTTCCGCGAGCAGGGCATTGCCAAGCTCGACCGCCTGCAGCAGGACCTCGGCCAGTCCGCCTGCTCGAGCGACCAGCCGCCGCCGGAGGCGGTGGCCCGGCAGATCGAGGCCCAGGCCCTGGCCAGCGTGAAGCCGCCGTCCGACGGCCGCTACCTCGGCGACTGGAAGGCCGGCGAAACGCTGGCGCAAAGCGGGCGCGGCGCCACCTGGACCGACGCGCCGGGCAGCCCCAACGGCGGCAACTGCTACAACTGCCACCAGATCAGCAAGGCCGAGCTGTCGTACGGCACGATCGGCCCCAGCCTGGTCCAGTACGGCAAGCTGCGCGGCGTCGCCGACCCGGCGTCCGCCCAGGCGCAGCCGATCGTGCAGTACACCTGGGCCAAGCTGTGGAACAGCAAGGCCTTCAGCGCCTGCTCGGGCATGCCGCGCTTCGGCCATGCCGGGCTGCTGACCGAAGCGCAGCTGCGCGACCTGATGGCGCTGCTGCTCGACCCCACGAGCCCGGTCAACGCGCAATAGCCGCAGTACCGACGCGATGAGCCACCTCGAGCGGCGCGAATTCCTGCAGGTGCTCGGCGCGGCGGCCGTGGCCGGCTTCGGCTTGGGCCGCAGCGGCGAGGCCCGGGCCGCCAGCCCCTACGACCTGCCGGCGCCGTTCCGCGGCGCGGGCAGCGTGTCGCTGCTGCACATGACCGACTGCCATGCGCAGCTGCTGCCGCTGTACTTCCGCGA
>DASTJE010000200.1:0-5207 GCA_035716845.1 Burkholderiaceae bacterium | reverse complement strand
GCGGTCCTGGATCTGGTCGAGCATGGTGTTGAAGCTGCGCGCCAGCGTGTCCAGTTCGACGATGCGGCTGCCCTCGGCGCGATGGGCGAAGTCGGCGCTGGTGGCCACCTCGCGCGCCACCTGCGTGAGCGCGGACAGCGGATCGATCACCGACCGGCTGAGGCGGCGCAGCAGCAGCGTGCCGGCGGCCGAGGCCACCAGCACCGACACCAGCATCGCCAGCATCAGCCACAGGCCGTCGCGGTACAGGCTCGACAGGCCGACCACGATTTCCACGCGGCCCGCCTCGCCCAGGGGCGTCGTCACCGGCGCCACCACGACCAGGCGCTGCCAGTCGAGATCGAGCGTCGTGCCGCGCGGCGTGGCCGGCGGCGGCGCGCCTTCGCCGGCGCGCCGGTAGGCGGCCAGCACGCGCCCTTGCACGTCGCTCACGGAGGCGTGCAGGATGTTGTGCTCGTGGCGCAGCGATTGCAGCGACTCGCCGGCCGCCTTGGCGTCGCCGAAGGCCACGGCCGCGCTCAGGTTGTCGGCCAGCACGCGCGCCTGCACCTGCGCCGACTGCATGCGCGCGCCGACGGTGATGCCGATCATGCCCACGGCCACCAGCACGAACACCAGGGTCATCGCCAGCAGCAGGGTCTGGCGGTGGATGGTGGCCAGCCGCTCGCGCAGCGGCACGGCCCTGGACTGCAGGGCCCAGATCATTGGATGACCTCGCTGGCCAGACGCAGCAGGCGCGAGCTGATGGTCAGCCCGGCGGCGCGTGCCGCCTGCACGTTGGCGTCGAAGACGATGCGGCTGTTGGCCACGCGCAGGCCGAGCATCGCGCCCTGGCGCGCGGCGTCGGCGCTGTCGGCAATGGTCAGCACCGGCGCGCCGCGCAGCGCCTCGAGCGTACGGCCCAGGCGGTCGGCCGGGGCCGCGGCGACGAAGACGGCATGGCAGGCGCGCACGCCGTCGGTGCCCGACTTGCGCACGAGCTCGATGCGGCGCGTGCCCACCGCCTTGCCGGCCAGCCCGTCGATCTCGGCCCCGAAGGGGTCGTTGCCGACGATGCACAGGCTGAACACCGGCTCGGCCGTGGGGGCCCACTCGACGAAGTTGAGGAAGTTGTAGACGAAGGCGGCCTTGAGGCGGTACTCGGCTGCCTCGTTGGCGCGCGCGGCCGGCGCGGCCGCCAGCAGCAGCAGCCCCACCAGGGCCGTCAGCGCCGTCCACACGATGCGGGGGCTAGCGCGCATGCGAGCCTCCCGCGTGGACGCGCACCTGCAGCAGCTGCTCGATCGACAGCCGCAACAGCGCGTCGAGCGACAGCGTGGCCGCGGTCGACGCCGGGGCGGCCGCCGCCAGGACCAGTGCAAGCACGGCCGCGGCCGCGCGCTGGCGCAAGGTCATCACGTTTTGCATGGGCACCGGCCTCAGAAGCGCAGCAACCACTGCACGCGCAGCGAACGCCCGTCCTGCTCGATGGCCCGTTGCCAGTTGGCGTCGGAGCCCGGGTGGGCGTAGCGCTTGTCGAGCAGGTTGGTCACGCCGAGCGTGAGGTCGGCGCTGCGGCCCAGTGCGCCGCGCAGCGTCAGGTCGGACATGCCGTAGCCGCCCAGCCACGTGCCGTCGATGGCACGGCGGCCGGATTCGGCGCGCAGCTGGACGCCCAGGCGCCAGTCGTGCCACGGCAGGGGCGCCTCCGCCTGCAGCTTGAACAGGCGGCGCGGCGAGTTGACCGCCGGCAGGCCGGCGATCCGGCCCACGTTCTGGAACGCCGCGCTGCCGCGCGTGACCACGCCGCCGTCCCAGGCACGCTCGAACGCGAGCTCGACGCCGTGCGCCTTCACGTCGCCGCCCGACTGGTACTGCGTCAGGCCGCTGGCCGGGTCGATGCCCAGCACGATGAGGTCCTTCAGCGTCCAGTGGTACAGCGATGCGCGCACCTGCGTGTGCTCGCCGAAGCGGCGTTCGCCCACCAGTTCGAGGGTGTCGATGCTTTCGCCGGCCAGCGTCGGGTTGCCGATCTGGATGAAAGCGTCTTCGTATTCGCGCTCGTAGGCATTGGGCGCCCGGTGGGCCCGCCCGAACAGGGCCTTGAGGGTGGTCGCCTCGGAGGGCTGCGCCACCAGCGCCAGGCGCGGGCTGGTCTCGGTGCCGGTGTAGCTGTTGCGGTCCACGCGCAGGCCCAGCGTGAGCGCCAGCGCCGGATTGAGGCGCCACTCGTCCTGCACGTACACGCCACCGCGCCAGCTCGACCCGGGCAGGCGGATGTTGTTGGCCGGCGTCTGCACGTCCACGATCTCCTGCTGGTAGTGCCAGTTGTCCTGCAGCTCGGTGCCCAGCAGCAGGGTGTGCCCTTCGTAGGCGGTCACGAGCAACCGCGCCTCGAGGCCGCGCCAGTGGCTGCGCGTGGGGAAGAGAAAGGGCGCGCCGCCGTAGGTCAGCCGCGAGTCGTAGGCCTCGATGCCGGTGAACACGCGCGCGCTCAGGCGCAGGCCGGGCTTCCAGTCGTCCTCGTACTGGAACTGCGTCAGCACGTACGAATCGCCCTGGAAGTTGCCGCTGGACAAGGGGTCCGACAGGTAGGCGCCGGTGGGGTCGTCCTTGCGGCCGCGCCCGGCGATCACCTCGGCCGACCAGGGGCCGCGCTCGTAGCGCGCGAACAGCTCGCGGTCGCGCTCGCCGTCGGCGCCCGCCACGCGGCCGACCACGCCGGCTGCACCGAAGTCGTAGAACAGGTCCTGGCCGCGCGCGCGGTACGCGCTGGCCGACAGCAGCAGGCTCGCGCCGCCCTCCAGCTTGCGCCCCATCGACACGCGCGCCTCGGCTGCGCGCGCCAGCGTGTCGCCGCCCAGCTGCAGCTCGGTGCCGTCCAGCGAGGCCGCGTCGCGGGTGACGACATTGACCACGCCGAACATCGCGTTCTGGCCGTAGATGGCGCCGCCCGGCCCGGCGATGAACTCCACCCGTTCGACCAGACCCAGGTCGAGCGGGAAGTGGCGGCCCATCGGCCCGCTGTCGTAGACCACCTCGTTGGCGCGGTTGCCGTTGATGGCGATCAGCACGCGGGTGGTGTAGTCGCCCGGCAGGCCGAAGCCGCGCGCGCCGAGGTACTTGTACTGGCGGTCGTAGGTGATGTGCAGGCCCGGCAGCGCCGCCAGCACCTCGTCGATCGTGCGCCAGCCGTGCAGGCGGATCTGCTCGCGCGTGACCACGCTCACCGCTGCGGCGATGTCGCGCTGGCGCTGCTGGTACTTGGAGGCGCCGACCACCGGCACCTGCATCAGCTGCTCGAGGCTGAGCGAGGTCAGATCGGCCGGCGCCTGGGCCGCCACGGCCGTGGACAGCAGGGCCGGCAGCAGTCCGGACACGCGGGGCATCAGATTCCTGGATCGTTGGCGCATGGGTTTGCTCAGTGAATACGACGAGACTGAAGCATGGGAGTGAACCCGTGCCGATTGCACTGCAACGGCGGCATGGGCAATCGACGGTAATGGCGGAACATCGCGTTGCATTTTCACCATTGCTCATAAATGCGGAGTGGGGGTAAACCGCGCCCGCCACGCCGGACGAGGGCATCCGTCACGGTTCGTGCGACATGGTGGAAGATCGCGCACCGGGGCTCATGCGTCGCTTGTGGCCCTTTCCGACGCCCCTGCTGCCCCTGCCGCCCCTGCCCCTGCCGCCCATGCCGCCCGCCGCCCCACGCCTGATCGCCCTCGACTGGGGCACGACGTCGCTGCGGGCGCGCCTGATCGACGGCGCCGGCGCGACGCTGTCCACGCGCAGCAGCGCGGACGGCATCCTCCACGTGCCGGCCGGTGGCTTCCCCGCGGTGCTGCAGCGTGTGTGCGGCGACTGGCGCGCCGCCCACGGCGTGCCGCTGATCGCCAGCGGCATGGTCGGCAGCCGCCAGGGCTGGGCCGAGGCGCCCTACCTGCCCTGCCCGGCCGGCCCCACGGAGGCTGCGGCACAGCTCGCGCGCGTGCCGCTCGACGGCGGCGCCTGGCTGGCCATCGTGCCGGGCCTCGTGTGCCGCGGCGACGACGGCCAGGCCGACGTGATGCGCGGCGAGGAGACGCAGCTGTGGGGCGCCGACCTGCCCGCGGGGGCCTGCGCCGTCCTGCCCGGCACGCACAGCAAGTGGGCCTGGACCGGACCGCAAGGCCGCATCGAGGCGTTCCAGACCTGGATGACGGGCGAGACCTTCGGCCTGATGACCCAACACGGGCTGCTGGGCCGCCTGATGACGCCCGGCGCCGCCTTCGCCGAGGCCGACTTCGACGACGGCGCACGGCTCGGGCTGGCGCGCCCGGCCCAGCTGCTGCACACCGTGTTCGCTGCCCGCACCGCTGGCCTGACCGGCGAACGCGCGCCCGCGGCGCTGGCCGACTTCCTGTCGGGCATGCTGATCGGCGCCGAGGTGGCCGGCGCGCTGGCGCAGCGACGCGTCGAGCGCGTGACGCTGATCGGCGAGGCGGCGCTGTGCCTGCGCTACGGACGTGCCCTCGCGCAGGCGGGCGTGACCGCCGAGACGGCCGCCGACGACATCACCGCCCGCGGCCAGTGGCGCCTGGCGCGCGCGGCCGGACTGCTGGAGACCGCATGAACCCGAGCCCCCTGGTGAACGGCTTGAGCGGCGTGATCGCCATCCTGCGCGGCGTGACGCCCGACGAGGCCGTGCCGCTGGCCGAGGCCCTGGCCGCGGCCGGCCTGGCCACGCTCGAGGTGCCGCTCAATTCGCCGCAGCCCTTCGAGAGCCTGCGCCGCATGCACCGCGCGCTGGGCGCGCACGTGCGCCTGGGCGTGGGCACGGTGCTCGACCCGGACGACGTGGACCGCGCCGCCGACGCCGGCGCGACGCTGGTGCTGTCGCCGCACTTCGACGCCGCGGTGGTGCGCCGCACGGTGGCGCGCGGCCTCGTCGCGATGCCCGGCGTGGCCACCCCCAGCGAGGGCTTCGCCGCGCTGGCCGCCGGTGCGCAGATGCTCAAGCTGTTCCCGGCCGAGATGCTGGGCCCGCCGGTGCTCAAGGCCTGGCGCGCGGTGTTCCCGCCGGCCACGCCGATGGTGCCGGTGGGCGGCGTGGGCGCGCACAACCTCGCCGCCTACAAGGCCGCCGGCGCGGCCGCGGTGGGCGTGGGCTCCTCGCTCTATGCGCCCGGCGTCACCGCGGCCGAGGCGGCGCGGCGCGCACGCGCGCTGGTGGCGGCGTGGAA
>DASTJE010000199.1:0-20118 GCA_035716845.1 Burkholderiaceae bacterium | reverse complement strand
GCCTGCATGCGCACGAGGGCGCGCTCGCCGTCGCCGGGCTGCAGATCGACGGCGGCAACGCCCTCCAGCGGCACCGCCACCGCGAAGCCCAGGCGCAGTGCGTCGAGCACCGTGGCCAGCACGCCGTGGTCGGTGGCCAGGCCCGCGACCACCAGCCGGCGCACGCGCAAGGCGCTCAGCCGCTCGCCCAGCGGCGTGCCGTCGAAGGCCGAGAGGACGTCGCGCTCGCGCGCCATGCCCTTGGACAGCAGCTCGGTCTGCCGCGGCAGGCGCAGGCCGCGCGCAAAGGCCGCGCCCTCGCTGCCCGCCACGCAGTGGGGCGGCCAGGTGCCGCCCGCGCCATGGAACGAACTGTGCCCCTGCGGGTGCCAGTCGCGCGACGCGAACACCGGCAGCCACAGCGCGGCACAGCGGTCCAGGCAGGCGTTGACGGGGCCCAGCACCTGCTCGCCCAGCGGCACGGCCAGTGCGCCGCCGGGCATGTAGTCGCGCTGCAGGTCCACCACCAGCAATGCGTCGCCGGGCTGCAGCGGCCCTTGCGTGACAGGGGATGCGAATGCCTTGGTCATCGTCAAGGTCCTCCTGCGCCGTTGCCCGCGGCCACGGCCCACTCGACGCTAGGCGTTTCGCAGTCCGCGGCATTGCCCGGGCTCAACGCCGGTGCAGGCACGGCGCGCCGCAGGCCGCCGGCGCCGCGCTCGCGTACCATGCGCCGCTTCCGACGGCAGGAGCGCGCAGCGATGAAGGATTCCGTCCACGCCAGCACCGCATGGCAGGAACGCATCGAGCCGGACGAGGCCGAGCGTTTTGCGTCCTACGCACGGCGTTTCGCGGCGCTCCAGCAGCGCGCGTCGAAGCGCCACGGCCCCGGGCGCGCCCTGCACCGCAAGCAGATCACGGCCGCGCGCGGGGTGCTCGACGTGCTCGACGGCCTGCCGGACTTCGCACGCCACGGCCTGTTCGCGCGGCCGGCACGCTACGAGACGGTGGTGCGCCTGTCCAACGGCGCCCCGCGCCACCAGCCCGACCGCGTGCCCGACATCCGCGGCTTCGCGCTGCGGGTGGCCGGCGTGCAGGGCGCCTCGGCGCTCGGCCACGGCCCGGCCGCGAGCCAGGACTTCCTGCTCATCCACCTCGACCGCTTCGCGTTCGCGCGCCCGGGGCCGTTCGTCGATTTCGTCGAGGCCGCCGCGCAGGGCAAGGGCGCGCTGGTGCGGCACCTGATCGCCGCGCACGGGCTGCTGGGCGGGCTGCACCGGCTGGGGCAGATGCTGAAATCGGTCGGGCGGCCCTTCAGCGGCTTTGCCACCGAAGCGCTCCACAGCACCGTGCCGATCGCCTGCGGCCCGTATGCGGTGCGCGTGCGCATGGTGCCCGGCCCCGGCAACGGGCCGGCCGCGGCCGGCGCCTCGCAGGACTGGGCGGCCGACTTCGCGCGCCTGCTGCGCGAGCGCCCGTTGGCGTGGGAACTGCAGCTGCAGCCCTTCGTCAGCGAGACGCGCACGCCGATCGAGGACGCCTCGGTGGCCTGGGACACGCCCTTCACGACGGTGGCCCGGCTCACGCTCGAGCCGCAGGACACGCAGTCGGCCCAGGGCCAGGCGCTGGCGCGCGAGGCCGAGGCCGGCGTGTTCGACGTCTGGCACGCGCTGGCCGACCACCGCCCTCTCGGCGAGGTGCAGCGCGCGCGCAAGGTGCTGTACTTCGCGAGCCAGCAGTCGCGCGGCGCCGCCTGAGGCACCGGACCGCCGCCCGGGGCACCGCTCGCCCGCGCAGGCACGCCGCCCGGGGGGCCACCGCGCCATTGCGTCGGCTCAAGACCCCGCGCAGCGCGAGCGCGAAGCTGCCGGCACGATGAGCGACACCTGGGCCCCGGTGCTGGCGGACGCGGCGCGCGACAACGCCTCGGTGGCCGACCAGCTGCGCGAGATGGCGGCGCTGCTCGAGGCGCAAGGCGAGGACAACCCCTACCGCATCGCCGCCTACCGCAACGCCGCCGACACCGTGGCCCGGCTGCCCACCGGCGTGCGCACGCTGTTCGAGCGCGACGGCGTGCACGGGCTCGACGCCCTGCCCACCGTCGGCCCCGGCATCGCGTCGGCGATCGCCGAGATCCTGCAGACCGGGCATTGGGCGCAGTACGACCGCCTGCGCGGCGCGGCCGGCCCGGAGGCGGTGTTCCGCACCATCCCGGGCGTCGGGCCGCAGCTGGCGCTGCGCCTGCACGACGAGCTCGGCGTCGACACGCTGGAGGCGCTCGAGGCCGCGGCGCACGACGGGCGGCTGGAACGCCTGCCCCAGCTCGGCGCGCGGCGTGCCGCGGCGATCCGCGCGACCCTGACGCAGATGCTCGACCGCCGGCGCGCGCTGCAGCGCCGCCGCGGCGGGCCGGCGGCGGCCGAGGCGCCGCCGCTGCAGGCGCTGCTCGACGTCGACCGCGAGTACCGCGAGGGCGTGGCCGACGGGCGGCTGCCGAAGATCGCGCCGCGGCGCTTCAACCCCGACGGCACGGCCTGGCTGCCGGTGCTGCACACGCGGCGCGGCGACTGGGCCTTCACCGCCCTGTACTCCAACACCGCGCGCGCGCACGAGCTCGACCGCGTGCACGACTGGGTGGTGATCTACGCCGAGGACGCGGCACACCACGAGCGCCAGTACACCGTGGTCACCGCGCTGCACGGGCGCCACGCCGGGCGGCGCGTCGTGCGCGGCCGCGAGGACGAGCTGGCCGCGGCGGCCTGATCCGTCGCTCGGCGAGCGCGCTCAGGGCTTGAGGTCGATCGGCGCCGGGCTCGTGCTGTCGAAGCCGCGCAGGAAGTCCGAGTTCAGCGGCGCATCGGGGGCAGCGTGCAGCTGCAGCTTCGGTTCCAGGGCGCCCAACTTGCGCCGTGGCCGCCGCAGCACCACGTGCCCCTGCGCGTCCTCGACGAACTCGACCGCGTCGCCGGGGGCCAGGCCGAGGCGATCGCACAACGCGTCGGGCAGTTGCACGGTGCAGGTGCGGGTCAGCTTCTCGGTGGCAAGGAGTTTCATCGGAGGGGCGCGTTCGGTGGGGGAGCGGGTATCGGTACGACGACGCCGGGACACCGGAGCCACGCCCCACTATCGCGCAGGCCACGGCCCTGGCGCCGCGCGCGGAGCGCGCCGCCTGAGCACTATTCGACTGTTGCGGGGGTTTTCGGCACGGCGACTCGCAGGCGGTGCGTCGGTGAGGCCGCGTGCCCGAATGCGATGAGCCCTTGGCGTCAGCGCGACAGGGTCTGACGCTGGACGTCGTCGACCCGACGCGGCTGCACACCGAAGGACCGCTCCCGCGCGGCGCGCCCAGGCCGGCGAGAACACGACGCCGGCGGACGGCCCGGCGAACAGCCGCCCTCGTGCATCCGGCGAAAGCCCCAATCCGCGCCGGCCTTTCGAGCGCCCTAGACTCCGCGCCCATCGCCTTCCCCCACTCACAGAGGAGTTGCCCATGTTTCGTCACGACCGCGCTGTCCCGGCATTCATCGCCCGTCCCGCTGCCCGCCTGGCGCTTGCGCTCGGACTCGCGGCGATGGGCAGCATGGCGCAGGCCAATACGACGATCGTCGACGAGTGGTCCGTGATCAAGGCGCCCGCGGCGCCCGAGCTCAAGGCGGCACAACTCGACCCCAAGACCACCGCGCTGCTGGTGCTCGACTTCGTCAACCCCAACTGCACGAACCGCCCGCGCTGCATGGCCTCGGTGCCGGCGATGAAGAAGCTGCTGGCCGAGGCGCGCGCCAAGGGCATGCTGGTGGTGTTCGCCACCGGGCCCACCGGCAAGCGCGCCGACATCCTGCCGGACCTGGCTCCGCTGGACACCGAGACGGTGGTCGGCGCCGGCGTGGACAAGTTCGCCAACGCCGAACTCGAGAAGGTGCTGAAGGCCGCCGGCACCCAGACCGTGATCGCCACCGGCACCTCGGCGCACGGCGCGGTGCTCTACACCGCCAGCACCGCGTCGCTGCGCGGCATGAAGGTGGTGCTGCCGGTGGACGGCATGTCGGCCGACACCGCGTTCATCGAGCAGTTCGTCGCGGTGCACATGACCACCGCGCCGCTGGTCTCGCGCAACGTCGCGCTGACCAGGCTCGACATGATCCGCTTCTGATCCGGCGCGCCGCCGCGGGCAGTCCTCAGCCGGGATCCGCCCGCGGCAGCTCCAGCGTGAACACCGCCCCGCCGGCCGCGGCGTTGTCGGCCGCCAGGCGGCCGCCGTGCTGGTCGACGATGCCGTAGCTGATCGACAGGCCCAGCCCGGTGCCCTGGCCCACCGGCTTGGTGGTGAAGAAGGGGTCGAACACGCGCGGCAGCGCCGCCGGGTCGATGCCCGGGCCGTTGTCCTCGAAGGCGATCTGCACCCGCGCGGCATCGCGCGCGGCGCGCACGGTCAGGCGCGCGTCGGCCCGGCCGGCCGTGGCGTCCACCGCGTTCTGGATCAGGTTCATCAGCACCTGCAGCAGCTGGCCGGCGTTGCCGTGCACCGTGAGCGGCTCGTCGCCGGGCTGCCAGTCCACGGTGAAGCCCGGTGCGGTGCCCTTGCGCACCCAGTGGATCGCGCGCTCCACCACCTCGCGCAGGTCGAGTTCGCCGCGCTCCTCGCGGTCCATCGCCGAGAAGCGCTTGAGGCCGGCGACGATGTCGGCCGTGCGCTGCGCGCCCTCCTGCAGGCCGTCGAGCGCATTCGGCAGGTCGGCCAGCGCGCCGTCGATGCGCAGCTCGCGCCGCAGCGACGCGAGCGCGGCCGCGTCGGCGCCGCCGTGCACCGCGTCGAGGTAGCGCGCGAGGCGATCGCCGTACTTCTGCAGCGCGCGCACGTTGCCGAGCACGAAGCTGATCGGGTTGTTGAGCTCGTGCGCCACGCCGGCCACCAGGCGGCCCAGCGAGGCCATCTTCTCCGAGTGCAGCAGCTGCGCCTGCGTGCGCTTGAGGGCCTCGTGCGCCTCGCGCAGCGCCACGTAGGCGCGCTTGATGTCGCCCAGCGGCCGCCCCACCAGCACGTGGCCGGCACGGCGCCCGCCGGCGCTGCGGCGCGTCGTGCAGTTGAAGTCCACGGGCACGCGCTGGCCCTGGGCGTCGAGCAGGTCGATCTCGACGGTCGCGGCCGAACGCTCCTGCAGCACGGTGTGCAGCGCGTGGCGCAGGCGCGCGCCGGACACCTCGTCGGCGACGAGCGCCGCCAGCGCCGTGCCGCGCAGGGCCTCCTCGCTGCGCCCCACCAGCTCGCACAGCGCCGCGTTGGTCTCCTCGATCTGGCCGTCCTCGTTGCACGCCACGAGCACGTCGCTCATGGACGAGAGCAGGCTCATGATGAAGCGCTGCTGGCGCTCGAGCTCGGCGTTCTGGGCCTCCAGCGCCACCTCGTCGGTCACGAGCTGGGTGTAGACCTCGTCCATCTTGCGGATCACGTCGAGCCATACCGATTCGTCCACGACGGTGGCGAGCGCCTCGACGTCCAGCGAGCGCCGCGGGTCCGGCGCTGCCGGTCCGCTGGCGGCGCCCCCCTGGGGGGGCACGCCGGAGGCGCTTCGGGGGGGGCTCATCAATGCACCGTGCACACCATGCACGGGTCGAAGGACCGCACCACGTGCTGCACCGCCACCGGCATCGCCTCGCCGGCGGCCACCGGCGTGCCGACCAGCGCGGCCTCGAGGGCGCCGGGCGTGCCGGCGGCATCGCGCGGCGAGAAGTTCCAGCTCGTCGGTGCGACGATCTGGTAGCGCGCGATGCGGCCGTCGCGCACCTCGAGCCAGTGCCCGAGCGCGCCACGCGCGGCCTCGGCGAGCCCCACGCCCTGCCCGTCCTCGGGCAGCTCGTGCACGGCGTGGAAGGGGGCGCGCGCCTGCAGCGCCGCGAGCCAGCCCTCCACCCAGGGCAGCACGACGGCCAGTTCCACCAGGCGTGCGATCACGCGCGTGCGCACGCCGCCGCCCTCGCGCGCGACCAGGTCGCGCAGCAGCGGGTGGCCGGCCACGAGCTGGCGCGCCAGCGCGCCGGTCTCGACGACGTGCCCGTCCAGTCGCGGGGCCTTGTTCCAGGTGTAGGCCCCCGGCTTGTCGGGCGCCGGCTCGGTGTGGCCGCGGCTCGGGTGGCGTGGCCCGTCGCCCGCCTCGCCCAGCCAGGCGTGCGAGACGTCCTCGGTGAGCGACGCCAGCGCCAGCGGCGCGGGCGCACCTTCACCGCCCTCCGTCCACACGCCCGCCGCCAGCGCGAAGGCACCCTCCGGCGAGGGGTAGGCTCCGTACGACAGGAAGCGCCCCGGCCCGCGCCCGAGGTGGGCCAGGCCGAGGTCGTCGGCCACATCGAGGAAGAAGCGCAGGTCGCCGGCCCACGGGGTGTCGGCCTGCCAGCGCACCAGGGCCTCGGCACTGTCCAGCGCCGCCACCTCCTCCAGCGGCGCGGCGAACAGCACCTCCTCGAGGAAGGCGCGGAACTCGCGCACCAGCGCGTGCAGCTGCAGCACCTCGGTGCTCTCGAGGGCGCGCGTGCTGCCGCCCGGGCGCACGCTGCCGCTCATCGGCCAGCGCCCGCCGAGCGTGCCCATGGCGTGGAACCAGCGCGCACGCGCCGCGGTGGCGCGGCGCGCGTGGTCGCCGCGGCCGGCCGCGAAGCGCCGTTCGGCCTCGTGGTGCCAGCGCCGGTGCGCGTAGGCCGCGCGCGCGAAGTCGGGCATGAAGAACAGGTAGAAGTGGGTCACGTGGTCGGCCAGGTTCTCCACCGCCGACATCAGGTTGACGGCGTGCGCGCCGTTGGGCGGCATGCGCACGCCCGCCAGGTCGGCGAGCGCGCGCGCCGCGGCCACGGACTGGCTGAGCGAACAGATGCCGCAGATGCGCGGCACGATCGTCAGCGCGTCGGGCGCGGCGCGGCCGGGCAGCATCTGCTCGAAGCCGCGGTACATCGGCGCGCACACGCGGGCCTCGCGCACCGCACCGTCGGCGATGTCCAGCCGCACCTCGAGGTCGCCCTCGACGCGGTTGAAGGGTCCGACGACGAGGCGGCCGGCGCTCACCGCAATCTCGTCTTGCGGATCGCCGGCGGCACCGCGACGTGGTCCGATCCGGCATTGACCTTCACGCGGCGTGGCGTGGCGCTCTTGGACAGCGAGGCCAGCGCCACGAACCAGGCCTTGGGCATGTCGGTGGGCAGGCCGATCGGGATGCCGGCCAGCTTGGGCGTGCGGTCGAATGGATGCCCGGGGTCCTGGAACCCGGGCTCGGTGCAGCCGACGCAGGCATAGCCGCCGCGCAGGCACGAGCCGTTGCCGTTCCACAGGCGCAGGTTGCAGTCGGCGTGGGCCTGCGTGCCCTGGCAGCCGAGGTTTTCCATCAGGCAGCCGAGCTCGGTGGGATGCGCCGCGCTCGCCTTGAACTCGTAGTACTCGTTGCGCGAGCAGCCGTGGTGCACCAGGTGGTCGGCATAGAAGCGCGGCCGGCCCAGCCCGTCCAGGCCCTCCGGCGGCAGCCGCGCGGCCGCCAGCGCGGCGAAGGTGTCGAGCACCCAGCCCGGATGCGGCGGGCAGCCCGCGATGTTGATCACCGGCAGGCCGCCGCGCGCGACGAAGTCGGCACCGAGCAGGCCGCCCTTGCGTTCGTCCTCGAACTGCAGGCCGCAGGCCTCGGTGACGTCGGGCTGCACGGCAGCGATGCCGCCGAAGGCCGCGCAGCTGCCCACGGCGGCGACGTGGGTCGCCACCCCGGCCAGCGCGCGCAGCCACTCGGCCATCGGGCGCCCGTCGCCGGCCAGGCGGTGGAACGCGCCGCTGCCGCGCGGGCCGCGCAGCACGGCACCCTCGAGCACCAGCAGGTCGAGCGCGACGCGACCGGCCAGGCAGTCGGCGAGCAGCGCCGGCAGCGCGCGGTCGCCGAGCGAGAGGGCCGGGTGCGACAGCCAGCGCACGCCGACGGCCTCGAGGTGGCGCGCGAAGTCGGCCGTGTCGGCGTTGAGCAGCGACATCGTGCAGCCGCCGCAGCCGCCGCCTTGCAGCCACAGCACCTGCAGCGGCTTCACTGCGCCTTCTCCGAGGCCGGCGCGTCGGCCATGCCGAAGCGGACCATCTTGGCGCGCAGGCCCACGCGCGAGAGGTTGAGCTCCTGCGCGGCACGCGTCTTGTTCCAGCGGTGGCGCATCAGCGTCTCGCGCAGGATGGCGGCCTCGATCGCGTCCAGGCGCTCGGCGAGCGAGCCGCTGGCGGGCAGCCCGGCGGCCGCGGCAGGCGCCGTGGCCGGCCGCGCGCTGCGCCCGTGCAGCACCTGGGGCGAGAACAGGTGGGCCTCGACCAGCGGGCCGTCGGCCAGCGCGACGGCGCGCGCGATCTCGTTGCGCAGCTCGCGCACGTTGCCGGGCCACGGGTATTGCATCAGGCAGGCCAGCGCCCCGGCGCCGAACTGCATCCCCGGGTGACCGAGTTCATCGGACACCTCGTCGAGCAGGCCCCGCGCGATGACCCCCAGGTCGCCGTTGCGCTCGCGCAGCGGCGGCAGGTGCAGCGTGACGCCGGCCAGGCGGTAGTACAGGTCCTCGCGGAAGCGGCCGGCGCGCATGTCCTCCTCCAGGTTGCGGTGCGTGGCCGCGAGCACCCGCACGTCCACCGGCACCGCGCGCGTGCTGCCCACCGGGCGCACCTCGCCTTCCTGCAGCACGCGCAGCAGCTTGACCTGGAACGCGGGCGAAGTCTCGCCCACCTCGTCGAGGAAGAGCGTGCCGCCGTGGGCACGCTGGAACAGGCCGACGTGATCCTCGACCGCGCCGGTGAAGCTGCCGCGGCGGTGGCCGAACAGCTCGCTCTCGAGCAGCGTGTCGGGGATGGCCGCGCAGTTCTCGACCACGAAGGGCGCGCCGCTGCGAGGGCTGGCGTAGTGCATGGCGCGCGCGAGCAGTTCCTTGCCGGTGCCCGACTCGCCGGTGATCAGCACCGAGAGGTCGACCACCGCGACGCGCTCGCCGATCGCGCACACGGTATCGAGCGGGCTGCCGGGCGCGCGCTGCAGGCGGCCGAAGTCGAAGGCGGCGCGCGCGGCGGCCTCGCGGCGCCCGCGCCGTTCGCGCAGCGCCTGTGCGCCGGCCTTCAGGTCGAGGTCGAGCCGCGCCAGCCCGTGGCGCAGGCGCAGCGCCTCGACGGCCTCGCGCACGACGGCCAGCAGGTGGTCGGGCGCCCAGGGCTTGAGCAGGTACTGGTGGATGCCGGCCTCGTTGATGCCGGCCACGATGTCCTCGCTGTCGGTGTAGCCCGAGACGATGATGCGCACCGTGTCGGGCCAGCGTTCGCGCAGCTCCTTGAGCAGCGCCACGCCGGTGGTGCCCGGCATGCGCTGGTCGCACAGCACCACGTCGACCGGCCCGCGCTGCATCCACGCCCGCGCCGCTGCGGCGTCGGCCGCGGTGAGGACGCGGAAATCCTCGTCCAGCGTGCGGCGCATCGCCTCCAGCGAGCGCGGCTCGTCGTCGACCAGCAGGACGGTGGCGTGGGGACCCTCGGGCAGCTCGAACGCGCTCATCCTCGAACCTATCGATGCCGCGCCAGGTGTCGCGGTGTCCACGCGTGCGGCTTGCGGTGGACGAAGTGGTGCCGCGCCACATGGTAGGAAGCGTCGAAGCCGTAGAAATTGCGGTGCATCAAGGCCAGTTCCTCGGCGCGGTAGGCCGCCAGCGGCCTGGCCGCCTCGTCGGCGGCGCGCCGTGCCGCCTTGTCGGCGATGCGCGCGGCGAGCTCGGATGAATCGGCCAGCGCCAGCGCGCGGGCCTGCACGGCGGCCTCGAAACCTTCGCGCGACGGCGTCAGCACCGCGTCGACCAGCCCGCGCGCGTGCGCCTCGGGCGCGCCCATCGGCAGGCGCGCGCGCATCAGCTCGCGCGCCGCCGCCTCGCCCACGCGCCGCGGCAGCAGGTAGGTCCAGTACTCGCTGCCGTGCAGGTTGCCCATGTTCCTGTAATGCGGGTTCTGCACCACGCCGCCATGCGCCCACACCGTGTCGGCCGCCAGCGCGAGGAAGCAGCCGCCCGCGCCGGCATTGCCGCGCAGCGCCGCCACCACCCAGCGGTCGGTGCGCGACAGGATCGCCAGCACCACGTCGTCGATCGCCTCGATGTGCGCCATCGACGCGTCGGCCGCGCTGCCGCCCTCGAGCTGCGCCGCCTCGATCTCGTGCAGGTGGATGCCGTTGCTGAAGAAGTCGGCGCCGCCGTCGAGCACCAGCACGCGCACGCTGCGCTGCGCCACCTCGTGCAGCGCGGCCTCCAGGCGCCGGCACTGGCGCAGGCTCATCGCGCCGTTGTGGAAGTCGAACGACAGCAGGCCCGCGCGCGCGCCGGGCGGACCGACCTCGCGATAGCGCAGTTCGTCCCAGGTGGCCTCGTCGCGCTCGAGCGGCACGGCCAGCTCGGGCAGCGCGGCGGCCTCGGCCGCGAAGGCGCGCGTGGCGGCGAGCTTGAGGGTGGGCTCGCCTTCGCCGCGCCGGCGCCGCACATGGCCGATCCACAGCGCGCCGTCGACGGTGCGGCGCAGCAGCGCCGGCCCGCGCCGCGCCACCACCGCACCCGGGGCGCCGGCCGGCGCGCGCGCCAGGTCGGCGGCACTCGCCGGGTGGGCATCGAACAACTGCGCCGGCGCGCCGAACAGCGCGTCGGCCACGCCGGGGGTGCCGTCGGCGGCGCGCAGGCGGCGCAGCGCGTCGGCGGTGGCGTCGCGCGACCAGTCGATCGCGCGCTCGGCCTGCGTCATCATGGGCCGCCAGCGCCCGTCGGGCGGCGCCGTGCCGCCACCGACGGCCCCGGGCGTCCAGCGCGCCAGCGCCTCGCGCAGCGCGCCCAGCGCGGCCTCCACGACCTCGTGGCGGTACAGGCTCGACTTGCTCGCGTCGGGCCGCAGCGCGAAGGCACGCGCGGCCCACACCGGCCCCGCGTCGTAGTCGCCGGTGGCCTGCAGCACCGTGACACCCCACGCGGCGGCGCCGTCGTGGATCGCCCAGTCGAGCGCGGAAGGCCCGCGGTCGCCGGGCGGCCCCGGGTGCACCACCAGGCACAGGCGCCGCGACCACACCGACTCCGGAATGCGGCGCTTGAGGAAGGGCGCGATCACCACGTCCGGGTTCCACGCCGCCACCGCCTCTTCCGTCACCGCGTCGGCGATGTCGAGCTCGACCGAGACCTCGTGCCCATCCGCCGTCAGCTCGACGAAGAGCCGCTGCGCCAGGCTGTTGAAGGCGTGGGTGAGCAGCAGCAGCTTCACGTCAAGCCTGTGGGCGATCCATGCAAGAAGCGCCCTGCAGGCAGGCCGAGGCAGAGCCAGGCGACCGCCGCGGATCGGGCTTCGCCCGGCCGCTGGCGGTGCCCCCTCGGGGGGAGCGGCGAAGCCGCTTCGGGGGGGTCAACATATCCGAGGGAGCGGTTCGCCCGAGAGCCAGTCCACCACGCGCTGGCCGCCGAAGCGGGTGGCCATGCGCACGAAGCGGTGCTCGTCGGCCACCACGCTGCCGATGCGCGCCGCCAGCGCGCCGCGCGGGTGCGCGCGCATCGCCGCCAGCACGGCCTCGGCCGCCTCGGGCGCGACGGCGGCCACCAGCTTGCCCTCGTTGGCGATGTACAGCGGGTCCAGCCCCAGCAGTTCGCAGGCCGCCTCGACCTGCGGCAGGATCGGAACCGCCGCCTCCTCGATCAGCATGCCGACGCCGGACTGGCGCGCGATCTCGTTGAGCGTGGTGCCCAGTCCGCCGCGCGTCGGGTCGCGCAGCGCGTGCAGCGCGCCCGGCGGTGCGGCGCGCAGCATGGCCTCGACCAGGCCGTGCAGCGCGGCGGTGTCGGAGACGATGGCGGTCTCGAACTCGAGCGACTCGCGCTGCGACAGCACCGCCACGCCGTGCTCGCCGATCGTGCCGGAGACCAGCAGCACGTCGCCCGGCTGCGCACGCGCGCCGCCCACCACCACGCCGTGCGGCACCACGCCCACGCCGGTGGTGGCGATGAAGCAGCCGTCGGCCTGCCCGCGGGCCACGACCTTGGTGTCGCCGGTCACCACCGGCACGCCGGCCTCGCGCGCGGCCGCCGCCATCGACTCGACCAGGCGCTTCAGGTCGGCCAGCGGGAAGCCCTCCTCGAGGATGAAGCTCGCCGACAGCCAGAGCGGGCGCGCGCCCATCATCGCCACGTCGTTGACGGTGCCGTGCACCGCCAGGCAGCCGAGGTCGCCGCCGGGAAAGAAGATCGGCGAGACCACGTGGCCGTCGCAGGCCATCACCAGGCGCCCGCCCTCGAGCGCCTCGCGCGGCACCGGCAGCGTGGCGCCGTCGTTGCCCTGGCGCAGGAACTCGTTGTCGAAGGCGCGCGCGAACAGCTCCTCGATCAGCTGCATCGAGGCGCGCCCGCCCGCACCGTGGTTCATGTCGATGCGGCCGCTCTTGAGGTCGAGCGGGCGGATGTAGTCCTTCTTGACGGTCATGCGGTGCCCTTCGCAACCGCACGCACGTCGCGGAAGCGCCCGTACGAGTAGTGCGCCGCACAGGCGCCCTCGCTCGACACCATGCACGATCCCATCGGGCTCTCGGGCGTGCAGACGGTGCCGAAGAGCTTGCAGTCGGTGGGCCGCTTGACGCCGCGCAGGATGGCGCCGCACTCGCACTGCTTGTGGTCGGGCACCGGCCGGTAGGCCAGGCCGAAGCGGCGCTCGGCGTCGAAGGCGGCGTAGCGCTCGCGGATCCTCAGCGCCGAGTACGGCACCTCGCCCAGGCCGCGCCACTCGAAGCGCTCGCGCAGTTCGAACACCTCGCCCACCGCACGCTGCGCGGCCAGGTTGCCCTCGCGCGTGACCGCGCGCGCGAACTGGTTCTCCACCTCGGCGCGGCCCGTGTTGACCTGCCGCACCAGCATCAGGATGGCCTGCATCACGTCCAGCGGCTCGAAGCCGGCGATCACCACCGGCTTGCGGTACTCCTCGGCGAAGTGCTCGTAGGGCTGCGAGCCGATGACGATGCTCACGTGCGCCGGGCCGACGAAGCCGTCGATCGGCACCGTGCCGTACTGCCGCACCTCGGCCGACTCCAGGATGTGGGTGATGGCGCTGGGCGTGAGCACGTGGCAGCTGAGCACGCTGAAGTTGGCCAGGCCCTCCCTGGCCGCCTGCTGGATCACCAGCGCGGTGGGCGGCGTGGTGGTCTCGAAGCCGATGGCGAAGAACACCACCTCGCGCGCGGGCTGCTCGCGCGCGAGCTTGAGCGCATCGGCGGCCGAATAGACCATGCGGATGTCGCCGCCGCGGGCCTTGGCGCGCATCAGCGACAGGCTCCCGCTGGCCGGCACGCGCATCGTGTCGCCGTAGGTGCAGACGATGGCACCGTGCTGCAGCGCCAGGCCGATGGCCTGGTCGATGCGGCCGATCGGCAGCACGCACACCGGGCAGCCGGGGCCGTGGATCATCGTGACGTGCGCCGGCAGCAGTTCGGCGATGCCGTAGCGCGAGATGGCGTGCGTGTGGCCGCCGCAGAACTCCATGAAGCTGTAGCGGCGCCCCGGCCGCACCTCGGCGGCGATGCGCTGCGCGAGGCCCCGGGCCAGCGCGCCGTCGCGGAACTCGTCGACGTACTTCACCCACCGCCCTCCTCGGTCGCCGCCAGTTCGGCGAACAGCGCCAGCGTGCGCGCGGCCTCCTCGGGGTCGACCACGCCGATGGCATGGCCGACGTGCACGATCACGTAGTCGCCCACCGCCACGCCCGGCGTCAGGGCCACCGAGACGGCCTTGCGCACGCCGCCGAGGTCCACCGTGGCGGCGTCGCCGTCGAGCGCGACGATGCGCGCCGGCAGGGCTAGGCACATGCGGCGGCCTCCGCGGCAGCGACGGTCGGCGCGAGGCCGGCATCGTCGAGCAGCCATTCGAGCCAGGCGTCCATGCCCTGCCCGCTCCTGGCCGACACCAGCAGCACCTCGATCGCCGGATTGACGCGCCGCGCGTATTCGATGCAGCGCGCGACGTCGAAGTCCAGGTGCGGCAGCAGGTCGGTCTTGGTCAGCACCATCAGGCGCGCGGCGGCGAACATGTCGGGGTACTTGATCGGCTTGTCCTCGCCCTCGGTCACCGAGAGCATGGCCACCTTGGCGCGCTCGCCCAGGTCCCACATCGCCGGGCACACCAGGTTGCCGACGTTCTCGATCAGCAGCAGCCCGCCGCCCTGCACGTGCAGCGGCAGGCGCTCGAAGGCGGCGGCGACCATCGGCGCGTCGAGGTGGCAGCCCTTGCCGGTGTTGACCTGGATCGCCGGCGCGCCGGTGGCGCGGATGCGGTCGGCGTCGTGCGTGGTCTGCTGGTCGCCCTCGATCACCGCCAGCGGCAGTTGCGGACATTGGCGCTGCAGCGCCTGGATGGTGGCCACCAGCAAGCTGGTCTTGCCCGAGCCGGGGCTGGACACCAGGTTGTAGGCCGCGACGCCGTGGTCGGCGAAGTGCGCGCGGTTGGCCTGCGCCACCGCGTCGTTGGCCCCCAGCACGTCGGCCTCGAGCCGGATCGCGCGCTCGGCGCTCATGCCCGGCACCGACACGCGCGCCGCGCCGGCGCCGTAGTCGAGGTCGCGGTGCGCGTGGCCGTGCACAGGACCATCGGCGTGATGGTGGCCATCGCCGTGCGCGTGGTCATGGCCATGCCGGTGGCCCTCGGGGTGGGAACAGCCGCAGACGACGCACATGGTCGCACTCCTTTTCGTCAGGCCTCGTGAACGATCAGCTCGCGCACCTTCAGTTCGGTGCCGCCGGTGGGCGTGAGCTGCCAGCCGCCGCAGCGCGGACAGGCGTCGGCGCGCGACGCGATGGCCACGCTGCACGCGCAGGCCATGCACCACGCGGTGCCCGCGGGTTCGTCGATGTCGATCGCGGCGCCGTCGAGCACCGTGCCGGGGCTCATCGCCTCGAGGGCGAAGCGCAGCGAGCGCACCTCGACGCCGGCCAGCGCGCCGACCTCCAGCCTCAGGCGCCGGACGCGCTCGAAGCGCTCGCGCTGCGCGGCGTCCTCGACCACGCGCAGGATGCCGCCGGCCAGGCTCATCTCATGCATCGCCCGCCTCCTGCACCGTGAAGGCGACGCAGGGGTCGAGCGCCGCGGCCGCCAGGTGCACGTGCGCCGGCGGCCGCGCCGCATCCTGCAGCCAGCGCGCGAACAGGCCCTCGGGGTGGAAGTTCCACTCGGTGGGCGCGATCACGAGGTAGCGCGCCACGCGCGCGGTGCCGGGGTCGCGCTCGCCGGGCTCGAGCCGGCACCAGTGGACGAGCAGGCCGCGCGACATCTCGGTCCAGGCGATGCCCTCGCCGTCGTCGAGCGTGAGCGCGCCCAGCGCCAGCGGCTGCCCGCCAGCCAGCGCCGCCAGCTCGGCCAGGCGCGCGCCCAGGCGGTCCCAGGCGGTGTAGACGCCCTCGTCTGCGCCCTGGCGCGTCCAGGGGCCCGTCTCGGCGGGCGCGCCCTGCCACAGCGGACGCTCGGCGAACGCAGGCGACTCGCGCAGCGCCGCGGCGACTTCGCGCAGCCCCTCCTGCGGGTCGTCGAGCAGGTCGAGCGCGCGGCAGTGCCACGCGGCGGCGTGCGCGCTGCCCTGCACCTGCGCCAGCCAGCGCGCCACCGGGTGTGCGCTCGCGCTGCACCAGCGCGCCAGCCAGGCCCCGCCCTCGGCCTGCCAGCCGGCAAGCCAGGCCGCGGGATCCTGCCCGAACAGGCGCCGCTCGAGCCACCCCGGCAAGGCGTGCAGCGCGTGCCGCAGGGCCTGCTCGCCCGGACCGGTGGTGATGGCGGGCAAGGCGGTGACCGGGGCATCGCGCATCCAGCCGACGTCGCCGCGGCTGCCCGTGTGGGCGGGCAGGTCGAGCGCGAAGCGCTGCAGGTGTTCGCGCGCCACGTGGGCGGACAGCGCGAGGCGGTCGCGCACGGCGTCGGCCTCGCCGTCGACGAAGCCGAGCGCCGCCTTGACGGCGCGCCGCGCGGTGCTGCGCTGTGCATCCGCGCACAGGCTGAACACGCCGGCCAGCAGGTCGGGCAGCAGCACGGCGCGCCGGCCCGAGGTGAGCCGGCCAAGCAGCGCGGCACCGACCATCGGACGCTCGCACACCACCGCCGGCGTGCCCTGGGGGCACAGCCGCAGGCGGCCGGCGAGGCCCTCGAGGCTCATCGCGGCGCTCCGTCGGCGCGGCCGAACAGCAGGGCCCGCCGCGAGGCCTGCGGTGCCTGCGATGCCTGCCGCGTCTCAGGCACCTGGCTCCGGCGCAGCGCGGCCAGCACCTCGCGTGCCGTGGCCTCGGCGGCGGACTGGTCGGCGAACTCGAACATCGGCGAGAACAGCGAGCAGGCCTCGTAGGCCCCGAAGTCCGGCTCGTGCGCGCCGATGAAGTCGAAGCTCGTGTGGCCCACGACGCGCCGGCGCGTCGCCCCTGCGGGGGCCATCGGCACTGCGGCGTCCAGCGGCAGGCGCACCAGGTTCATGAACCACGGCGTCACCAGCACGCCCACCGCGGCGGCGCCGTCGGCCTCGGCCTCGAAGCCCTCGGCATGCACGGCCAGGCCGGCGTGCACCAGCGGCACGCCGTCCATGCGCTCGCGCTGCACGCGGCGGTACAGGGCCACCAGTGCGGCGACGCGCGCGTCGAGCCGTGCGTGCAGGGCGGCGTCCATCGCGTCAGCCGATCACCATGAACTGGTCGGCAGGGCCGTCGCACTGCGGGCAGGCCCAGTGCCACGGCAACTGCGCGAACTCGGTGCCCGGCGGCACCTGGCCCTGCGGGTCGCCCTGCGCCGGGTCGTACACGTACCAGCAGATCTTGCACTCCAGCCGCGCGCCGGCCGGCACGCGGGCGCGGTCGCCCAGGTAGCTGCCCTCGAAACCGGGGCCCGCGTGCAGGCTCACGGCGCCTCCACCCAGGCCAGCACCTCGTCGAGGCGCTCGACCGAGTCCTCCAGGTCCTGGCGCGCCGCGCAGGCGACCTCGGGCACCGCGGCGATCTCGAGCGTGTCGAGGATGACCATGTCCTGCGAGTTGAAGTAGGTCACGCGCCAGGTGCGCGGCAGGCGCGTGCTGACGATGCGGCAGTTGCCGTAGCCGCGCGAGAGGATCGCCACCGGCCCCTGCCCCACCTGCGCGTCGAGGTGGCTGCTGTCGGCCGGCGACAGCGGCAGCAGGCTCAGGTTGATCACGTGCGCCGCGTCGCCCGGGTTCCAGCGCCGCTGCTGCGCATGCAGCTCCTCGAGCACCGACGGCGCGTTCATCGTGCCGGGCGGCCGCTCGCCGCCCGGTGCCGGCTGCGCCAGCGCCGCGCGGCGCGCCGCCTCGGGCACCTGCGACGGGATCGCGCCGACCTCGATCGTGTCGCGCACCAGGCGAGCGCCTTCGAAGTGCAGCACGCGCCAGACGCCGGCGAACACCGACTCCTGGGCCTGCAGCCCGGGATCCATGCTCACCTGCACGGCGACCTCGCCTTCGCCCAGCACCTGGCCCACCAGGGCGCGGTCGGCCTCGTCGAGCCCGCCGAGCTCGATCGGCGCGGGCGGCACGCCCTCGAGCTGCTGCGACAGCGCCTCGCGCACCGCGTGCAGCACCGCGAGCGCGCCGCGGTACGCGCCGAACGCCTCGCGCTCGGGCAGCGCGGGCGGCTGGTAGGTGCTCATCTCGTGCGGGAACGCCAGCACGTCGGGGCCTTCCTCGGGCGCCTGCGAACCGGGACCGAGGGCACCGGGCACCACGGGGATCGGGAAGGGCTTGAAGGTGTCCATGCGCAGGGCCTCCATCAGTGGCAATGACCGGCGGATTCGGCGGCGACGACCGGGATGCCGATCGAGGGCAGTCGGCGCGGCGCGGCGGCCAGCACCTGCGCCGCGTCGCGCAGGAAGACGTCCCAGTCCTGCATGCCGGACACCGTGCCGAGGTAGGCGCCGTCGCGCAGGAACACCAGCGAAGGCCAGCGCTGCACGCCGACGCGGCGCGCCAGCGCGTCCTCGTCGGCCCGCGCCACCACGCCGATGCGCAGGCCCTGGCCGAGCGCCGCGCGCAGCTCGGGCAGCACGACGGCCACGTCCGTGCCCTCCGGGAAGCGCACCGGATCGCCGCTGAAGAAGAGCACGCCGTCGCCCGCGGCCTCCAGCCAGGCGTCGAGCGTCGCGGCGTCGACCCGCTGCGTGGCGGGGTGCGCCAGCAGGCGCTCGACGAGAGGGTGCAGGGTCATGGCAGGTCTCCGGAGGGCGGGCGCGTGGCGCCGGTGAGCGCGGCCAGCTGCGCCGCGGACATGGCAGAAGGCAATTCGAAGCCCGGGTCGGCGGCGGCGCCGGCAGCATCGCCGGACATCCCGGCCTCGAGCAGGTCGAGCGCGCGGTCGATCTCGGCGGCGCGCTGCGCATGCAGGCGTTCGCGCGCCGCGCCCTGGAACACGAGCAGCCAGTCGCCCGGCGCGCACGCGCCCACGAGCCGCGTGTCGACGGTCTCGCTGCGGCCGCGGCCCGCCGCCAGGGCGCGGTCGCTCCAGGCCTCGATCACGCGCAGGGGCACGCCGATGCACATCGCCCTACTCCGCCGCGATGAAACGCGCATCGCCGACGCGGCAGGCGGTGTCGGCGCTGGGCCGCCCGGCCTCGTAGGCCGCCAGCGTCAGGCTCGTGGGCGTGGCCGCCTCGGCCGGTGCCGGCGGGGCCTCGCGCGCGCGCGGCGCGGCGCCCCAGGCGGCCAGGCGCTGCACGGCGATGCGCAGCGCCTCGTCCAGCGCCGCCTTGGTGCCCTCGCGCAGGCTGCCGCCGTAGTCGTCGAGCTCCTCGGGCTGGCAGCCGATCAGCAGCACCTCGCGCGGATAGGCGTCGGTCAGCTGCGCCAGCATCAGCACCTCCTGGAAGCCGGTCTGGTGCAGGCTCATCTTGGTGGCGCCGAGGAAGCGCGGCACCTCGTCGTTCTCGACCAGCTTGATCGAGCCGGGTGCGAGGCCGTAGTCCACCGCGTCGAGGATCAGCAGCCGCGCGGCCTGCTGCACCAGCGGCAGCAGGTACAGGCCCTGCGTGCCGCCGTCGACCAGGCGCACATGGGGCGCGAAGTCCCAGCCGGCCTGCAGCGCCTCGACGCCGCGCACGCCGAAGCCCTCGTCGGCCCACAGCACGTTGCCGATGCCCAGCACGACGATGGTGTCGTCACGGGTGACACTGTCACCGCAGGCGTTACAGGTGCCGTCGGGCGAGTCGGAGCGCATGGGGGTTCTCTCGATCGTCGAAGGGGTCAGCCCTGCGCCGCGGGACGCTGCGTGCGCAGGTGTTGCCAGGCCTGCCAGGCGTCCCAGTCGGCCTGCATGGCCAGCCACGCCGCCGCGGGCAGGCCGAAGGCCTGGGCGCAGCGGATGGCCGAGTCGGGCGACATGGCACGCTTGCCGTGCACCAGCTCGTGCAGGCGGCGGCGCGAGACGCCGAGCTTGCGCGCGGCGTCGCTCTGGTTCAGGGCGAGCGGCTTGAGGTAGTGCCGCTCGAGGAAGAGCCCGGGGTGCAGCGGCACGCGGCAACGCACACCGGGAACGGCCTGCGGCGCGTCCTCGGGCCAGCGCCGTGCCGTCCCGGGCGTCGGCCCGAGGCGCCCCTCGGGGGAGTGCTCGCGCAGCGGGCGAGGGGCCGACATACGCCTCAGTTCTTGAAGGTGCGGTGGCCCGAGATCATCGTGCTGACGATGCTCTGGCGGCCCATGATGTCCTCGCGCACCGCGGCGTACACGTGCACGATCACGAACAGCGCGATGTACCACATGCCCAGACGGTGCCAGGTGTGCACGTCCTGGCTGTTGCCGCCGAACAGCGGCAGCACCCAGCTCGTGAACGCGGTGTGCGACCAGTGCCCGGCCTGGGCGCCCTCGCCGTACAGCGCGAAGCCGGTGACGATCATGAACAGCGTGCCGACCATGAAGATGGTCACCATCGCGAAGCGCGCGATCGGGTTGTGGCCGATGTACTGGTTGGGGCGCGGCCGCAGGAACAGGTACCAGCCGGCCATCGCGAACAGCTCGCGCCAGTACTCGGCGCGCAGCACCGGCAGGTAGTAGATCTCGCGCGCGTGGTGATTGCCCACGAGGGCCCAGTAGGTGCGCCCGAGCATCGCCACGGCCAGCACGTAGCCGGCCGCGAA
>DASTJE010000198.1:0-6411 GCA_035716845.1 Burkholderiaceae bacterium | reverse complement strand
GTGTGCCTCCGGCACCGCTCCCCGATCTGCCCCATCACGGCCGGCAGTTCGCCCGGCTTGATGTGGGTGACATGCACGGCCACGCTCCCGTCCAGCGCCTCGAGCTCCTTGGCCAGCAGGCTCGGGCACAAGTGGGCGCTGACGCGGGCCAGTGCCTGCTCGTCGTCGCCGAAGGCCGTCTCGATCACCAGGTGCGCCACGTTCATCGTGTGCAGGCGGCGCCACAGCGCCGGGTTGGGGCCGGTGTCGCCGGTGAACACCCAGGCCGGCGCCGCGGCGTCGGTGCTGGGCTGCACGGCAAAGCCCACCGCCGGCACCGTGTGCTCAGCGGGCAGCACCTCGATGCGGCGCCTGCCCAGCGCGAGCATCCCGCCCGCAGCGAAGGGCTCGAAACGCAGGATCGGTGCCTCGGTGCTCGGCAGGCGCGTGAAGTCGGGCCAGATCACGCCGTTGAAGATGTGCCGCTTCAGCGCCTCCAGCGTGGCCGGCAGCGCATGCACGGTGATCGGCGCACGGCCGATGCGGCGCCGCGCCACGCTGTCGGCCAGCAGGCCGATGGCCAGCACGTGGTCCAGGTGCGAGTGGCTGACCAGCACGTGGTCGATGCGCGCCATCTCGTCGATCGTGAGGTCGCCCACGCCGGTGCCGGCGTCGATCAGCACATCGTCGTCGACCAGGAAGGATGTCGTGCGGCAGCCGGCGGCGATGGAGCCGGAGCAGCCGAGGACGCGGATCTTCATGTCGGGATTGTCGGGCGGCGTGGGGCGGCGCCGCGGCAACCGCACGTGACCAAGTGCACGCCGCCGGCGCGCCGGCGCGCGAAACCGGTATTCGGGCTCAGATCTGGATGAACTGCATCTGCGTGCCGGCGAGTTCGATCACGTCGCCGTTGCGCAGCTGCGCGGAGTCGCCCGCCAGCGGCTGGCCGTTGACGGTGGGGCGGTTGCCGCCTTCCACGTGCGCGAGCACGTAGCCGGTGGGGCGCTTGGTGATCGAGGCCACTTGCACGCCGGGCTTGCCCACCGTGGTGACCACCTTGGTGAGCATCACCTCGCGCCCTGCGGCGGCGCCGTTGAGCACCTTGATCGCGGCGCCGCCGGGGGTGCTGGCCAGGCCGCCGAAGCCGGAGTTGGTGGCCGGCATGGTGTGCGAGAAGGTGGGCCGGTCGGCCTGGCTGACCGAGGGCGTGCCGGGCGCCCCCGGCTTCATGATCATCGTCTTCTCGTAGTCGACGCCTTCCTCGACCAGGTACTTGATCTTGTACTTGCCGATCTCGATGGTGTCGTTGTGCGCCAGCAGCTGCTTCTTGACGGCCTTGCCGTTGATGTAGGTGCCGTTGGTGCTGTTGAGGTCCTCGATGAAGACGTCGGCGCCCACCATCTGCAGCACGGCGTGCTCGCCGCTGACGGCGAGGTTGTCGATCACGATGTCGTTGTAGGGGCGGCGACCGAGCGTGGTCTTGTCCTTGGTGATCTGGACTTCCTTGATCACCACGCCGTCGAGCGACACGACCAGCTTGCCCATGTTCGAGACCTCGAGTGTCTTTGAGTTGTGGTCAGCGTCGGAACGGGGCCCACCACGACTTGCTGGCCGCGGCCGGAGCGCCCGGCGCGCGCACCAGGATGACCGCGATATTATCCTTGCCGCCCGCCTCGTTGGCCGCCTCGATCAAGGCATGGCCCATCTCCTCGAGCGCGTCGACCCCCTGCATCAGCTGGCCCAGCGTTTCATCCGGCAACATGTCCGACAGGCCGTCGGAGCACATGAGGTAGAGGTCGCCGGGGTGCACCTCGTGCTGGTGGATCTCCAGCAGCACGGTGTCTTCCACGCCGACGGCGCGCGTCACCAGGTTCTTGTTGGCCGAGTACGAGGCCTGTTCGGGCGTGATCAGCCCGGCGTCGATCTGTTCCTGCAGCAGCGAATGGTCCCGCGTGAGCTGCGTCAGGCGGCCGCCGCGCAGCCGGTAGCAGCGCGAGTCGCCGACATGGCCGATCAGCGCGCGCGTGCCGCGGAACACTGCCACCACCAGCGTGGTGCCCATGCCGGCGTACTGCGGGTTGGCGTTGGCGGCGTTGAAGATGGCGCGGTTCGCGTTGTCCACGCAGATGTCCATGGCGCGCCGCACCTCGGCGTCGGTGGCGTCGGACCCCACCTCCTGCAACCAGCGGCCGAGTTCGCTCTTGATGAAGCCGGTGGCCATGCCGCTGGCCACCTCGCCCGCGTTGTAGCCGCCCATGCCGTCGGCCAACACCACCAGGGCGTTGGGTTCGTCGAGCGTGACGGAATCCTCGTTGTTCGACCGCGCCCGGCCCGTGTCCGTGGCGCAGAAGAACTCGAGGGTCAGCGGAGGCGTCGGCACGGTAGCGGCGAGCAGTTCAGGCGCCGACGATTTTGCAACGAGTGGATGCATTTGCCCCGCCCGGAGCCGCCACCCTCGTGTGGTTCGTGGCGTTTGCCGCGGACATTCGCCTCATGTCGGAGCCCCCCAGCGTGCACGGGCCGCGCGCGCATCGGCGGCCCAGGCATCGCCGTCGCGGCACCGCGCCGCGGGCGACTTGGCGAGCAGCGGCGCCAGCAGGGCGTCCAGGGCCGTCGTGCGCGGGGCGTCGAGCTCGGGCCTGCGCGTGGCCAGTGGCAAGGGCGGAGCATCGGCCACCGAGCGCATCAGGTCGCCCAGCGAGGCGCCCTCGAACGGGGGGCAGCCGGCCAGCAGCTCGTAGACGAGCACGCCCAGCGCGTACAGGTCGCTGGCGGCGTCGGGCACGGCACCGGCCAGCAGCTCCGGCGCCATGTAGGCGGGCGAGCCGAGAAAGAGTCCGCTGCGCGTGGCGTCGGCGCTCTCCGAGCGGGCCAGGCCGAAATCCGCCAGCCCGACGTCGCCGCTCGCGGGGTCGAAGAACGCGTTGTCCGGCTTGATGTCCCGATGCACCACGCCATGGCGGTGGGCGCAGGCCAGCGCCTCGGCCAGGCGCGCCGCGATCTCGAGCACGACCGGCTCGGGCAGCAGGCGGCCCGGCCGCGCGTAGCGCGCCAGGGGGTGGCCCGCGGCGCGGTCCATCACGACGAAGGCGACGCCGCGCGCCACGCCGCCGCCGTGGATCCGCACGATGCCGGGGTGGATGAGGCGGGTGAGCCGCTCGCCGTGCTCGACGAAGTGCCGGCGCCCGGCCTCCCCCGCCGCACCGGGATCCTCGTCGGCCCAGGCCTTGAGCACGCGCGGGGCCCCGCTGGCCTCGTCGGTGGCGGCGTAGACCTGGCCTTGCGTGCCGGCAGCCAGGCGCGAGCCGATCCGCACGCCCCCCAGCCGCACGCCGGGCGGCAGGGCGTGGGCGTCCAGCGTCGGCTCGGGGTGCGCTGCGCGCCAGCGCGACAGGAGGCTCACGGCATTGCCGGACGAGCCCGCCGCAGCGCGGCGGGCGCGCGTCGCGTCAGAGCAGGCTCTTGAGCAGCCTGCCCATCTCGGAGGGGTTGCGGGTGACCTTGAATCCGCACTCCTCCATGATGGCCAGCTTGGCATCGGCCGTGTCGGCGCCGCCGGAAATCAGCGCGCCGGCGTGGCCCATGCGCTTGCCCGGGGGCGCCGTCACGCCGGCAATGAAGCCCACGACGGGCTTCTTCATGTGGGCCTTGCACCAGCGCGCGGCTTCGGCTTCGTCGGGCCCGCCGATCTCGCCGATCATGATCACGGCATCCGTGTCCGGATCGTCGTTGTACAGGCGCATGACGTCGATGTGCTTGAGGCCGTTGATCGGGTCGCCGCCGATGCCCACGGCGCTCGACTGGCCGAGGCCGATCTCGGTGAGCTGCGCCACCGCTTCGTAGGTCAGCGTGCCCGAGCGCGAGACCACGCCGATGCGGCCCTTCTTGTGGATGTGGCCCGGCATGATGCCGATCTTGATCTCGTCGGGTGTGATGGTGCCGGGGCAGTTGGGGCCCAGCAGCAGCGTCTTCTTGCCGCCGCCGGCTTCCTTGGCCTTCATGCGGTTGCGCACCTCGAGCATGTCCTTGATCGGGATGCCCTCGGTGATGCAGATGGCGAGGTCGAGGTCGGCCTCCACCGCCTCCCAGATCGCGGCCGCAGCGCCGGCCGGCGGCACGTAGATCACGCTGACGGTGGCGCCGGTGGCAGCCTTGGCGTCCTTGACGCTGGCGTAGATCGGAATGCCCTCGAAGTCCTCGCCGGCCTTCTTCGGGTTGACGCCGGCGACGAAGCAGTTCTTGCCGTTGGCGTAGGCCACGCACATGCGGGTGTGGAACTGGCCCGTCTTGCCGGTGATGCCCTGGGTGATGACGCGGGTGTCCTTGTTGATCAGGATGCTCATGTTCTTTCCTCGGGGCTCACTTCACGGCCGCGACGATCTTGGTCGCGGCCTCGGCCATGGTGTCGGCGCTGATGATGGGCAGGCCGGAATCGGCCAGCATCTTCTTGCCGATCTCCTCGTTGGTGCCCTTCATGCGCACCACCAGCGGAATCGACAGGTGCACCGCCTTGCAGGCCTGGATCACGCCTTCGGCGATGGTGTCGCAGCGCATGATGCCGCCGAAGATGTTGACCAGGATGCCCTTGACCTTGTCGTTCTTGAGCATGATCTTGAACGCCTCGGTCACCTTCTCGGCCGTCGCACCGCCGCCCACGTCGAGAAAGTTGGCCGGCTCCCCGCCGAACAGCTTGATGGTGTCCATCGTCGCCATCGCCAGGCCTGCGCCGTTGACCAGGCAGCCGATGTTGCCGTCCAGGCTGATGTAGCTGAGGTCGAACTTGCTGGCCTCGACCTCGGCCGGATCCTCCTCGTCGAGGTCGCGGTAGGCCACGATCTCGGGGTGGCGGTACAGCGCGTTGGAGTCGAAATTGAATTTCGCGTCCAGCGCCTTGATGGCGCCGTTGCCCTCGAGGATCAGCGGGTTGATCTCGGCCAGGCTGGCGTCGGTGCCCATGTAGCAGGCGTAGAGCTTCTTGAACACGTCCACCGCCTGTGCCTTGCTCGCCGCGGGCACGCCGATGCCCTCGGCCAGCTGCTCGGCCTGCGCGTCGGTGATGCCCGCCAGCGGGTCGACGAAGACCTTGATGATCTTCTCAGGCGTCTTGTGCGCGACCTCCTCGATGTCCATGCCGCCTTCGCTGCTGGCCATCATCGCGACCTTCTGCGTCGCGCGGTCGGTCAGCGCCGCGACGTAGTACTCCTTGCGGATGTCGGCGCCTTCCTCGATCAGCAGGCGCCTCACCTTCTGGCCCTCGGGGCCGGTCTGGTGCGTCCTGAGCTGCATGCCCAGGATCTGGCCGGCCAGCGATTCCACCTCGGCCATCGAGCGCGCGAGCTTGACGCCGCCGCCCTTGCCGCGGCCGCCGGCATGGATCTGTGCCTTGACGACCCAGACGCTGCCGCCGAGCTTCTGGGCCGCTTCGGTGGCCTCGCGCACCGAGAACGCCGGGTATCCGCGCGGGACGGGTACGCCGTACTGGCGCAGGATTTCCTTGCCTTGGTATTCGTGGATCTTCATGGGGGTGGGGCGGCCAGGGCCTGGCCACCAGAGTCGGGCGGGTTGGGGCGCGGGGAATTTAGCATGCTGCTCCGCACCAAAACTGACAGCGCCTGACGGAGGTCAAGCGCGCGCGCTGACGGGGGCCCCATGCCGTGCCCTTCGTGGCCGCGGTGCCGGCCTAATCGTCCTCGGGCAGGCCGCGCACCACGCGCCGGATGATGTCGGGCGCGAAGCCGCGGCCGGCCAGGAAGCGCATCTGGCGCAGGCGCGCCGCCGCGTCGGCCGCGGGTGCGCTGCCGAACTTGCGAGCCCACACTTCGCGTGCGCGCTCGAGTTCGCTGGATTTCAGCTCGGCCGCCGCCTCGGGCGACAGGGCGACGCCGTGCTGGGAGAGTTCCTGGACGATGCGGCGCGCGCCGAAGCGCGCCGCGCGCGCATGCACGCGCGCTTCGACGAAACGCGCCTCGCTCAGGTGGCGTTGCGCCACCAGCCAATCGAGCACGGCCTCGACCTCGCCGGCCGGGTCGGGCGTTTCGTCCGCCCCACGCTCGGCGGCATCGCGCTGCCGGGCGGCGGCCAGCAGCTTGCGGCGCAGTTCGAGCCGGCTGTGCTCGCGCTGCGCCAGCCACTGCAGCGCGCGCGCCTTCAGCGACAGGGAGCGCGACGGGGGCGGCGCCATGGCCGCGGCCGGGTGGCCCTTCAGCCTTCGGCGCCGGCGGGCAGCAGCGGGATGCCCATCGCCTCGCGCACCTTGTTTTCGATTTCGACCGCGAGCTCGGGGTTCTCCTTCAGGAACTCGCGCGCGTTGTCCTTGCCCTGGCCGATCTTCTCGCCGTTGTAGGCGTACCAGGCGCCGGACTTCTCGACCACCTTGGCGTTGACGCCCATGTCGATGATCTCGCCCTCGCGGCTGGTGCCCTCGCCGTACAG
>DASTJE010000197.1:0-11199 GCA_035716845.1 Burkholderiaceae bacterium | reverse complement strand
GCCTTCTCCTCCAGCAGCTTCTGCGCGTCGCGCACATGGCCGTCGAGGAACACGCTCATCGCCAGCCGCAGGTTGGCCAGCAGGCGCTCGTGCAGGTGGCAGATCTCGGCCATGCCGGCCTCGGAGAAGCTGCGGTTCTTGAGGATCTTCTTGTCCTCGACGTCCTGCAGCACGCGCTCGATGGTGTCGCCCACCTGCTCCATGTTGATGGTGAACGAGAGCACGTCGCCCCAGCGCCGGCCCTCGCGCTCCGAGAGCGCCTCGCGCGAGATCTGCGTCAGGTAGAACTTGATCGCCGTATACAGCTCGTCGACCGTGTCGTCCTTCTGCCGCAGCTTCTGCGCCAGGTCGAGGTCGTTCTTGCGGATCACGTCGAGCATGCCGCGCAGCATGGTCTCGACCACGTCGGCCTGGTGCAGCGCCTCGCGCGCGGCGCAACTGATGGCCAGCGAGGGCGTGGCCAGGGCCACCGGGTCGAGGTGGCGCGGGCGGTCGCCGATGTGGCGGTCGGGCTCGGGCAGCCAGCGGTCGACGGCCTTGGCCACCACGCCGGTGAGCCCGACGAAGACGGTGGCCAGCGCGAGGTTGAACAGCAGGTGGAAGGCCACGACCTGCTGGTGCACCTCGGGCACCACCGTCTGCAGCCAGGGGTGCACGTAGGGCATCAGCGGGATCGCGATCAGCGCGCCGCTGGCCTTGAACACCAGGTTGCCCAGCGGCAGGCGGCGCGCCAGCGGCGCGGCATTGGCGGTGGCCAGCCAGGCCAGCACGCCGCTGCCCACGTTGGCGCCCAGCACCAGGCCGAGCGCCACCGTCGTCGGCAGCATGCCCGAGGCCGCCAGCGTGGCGGTCAGCAGCACGATGGCCAGGCTCGAGTACGAAAGCACCGCCAGCAGCGCCCCCACCACGATCTCGAGCAGCACTTCGTTGGGCAGCGCCAGCAGCAGCGCGCGCACCGCGGCCGACTCGGTGAGCGGCTGCGTCGCTGCCACGATGAGCTGCAGCGCCAGCGTGATCAGGCCCAAGCCGATCAGCAGCCGCCCGACGCGGCCCACGGTGGTGTCCTCGCGCGTCACGAACATCACGACGCCGACGAAGATCAGGAGCGGCGACAGCCACGACAGGTCGAACGAATAGACCACCGCCATCAGCGCGGTGCCGACGTCGGCGCCCAGCATCACCGCCAGCGCGGCCGAGGTGGCCACCAGCCCCTTGCCGGCGAACGAGGCCAGGATCAGGCAGGTGGCGGTGCTCGACTGCACCAGGCTCGTCACGCCCAGGCCGGCCACCAGCGCCGAGCCGCGGTTGGAGAAGCTGCGCGCCAGCACCGAGCGCAGGTTCTCGCCGAACACGCGCAGCATGCCGGTGCGCACGATGTTCGTGCCCCACACGAGCAGGGCGATCGCCGCGAGCAGGTTCAGCAGGTGGAGCATGACACCATGTCCATGCACAGGCCGAGAGACAGTGCCGCAGCCCCAAGCCCCCGCATTCCACCGCTCCCATCCAGCCTCCTGCCACGGATCCGGCTATGCCGGGCCGTCGGCGGACGGCCCCCTCGGGGGGCAGCGAGCGAGTGCGAGCGTGGGGGCTTCATGTCAGGTCCAGGGCAGCGAGTATGTCTTCAGGTTGGTGAAGCTCTTGATCGCTTCCTGCACGCCTTCCTTGTACCCCAGTCCGGAGTCCTTGATGCCGCCGAAGGGCGTGAGTTCCAGACGATACCCCGGGACTTCGCGCACGTTCACCGTGCCCACGTTCAGCTCGGCGACGAAACGCATCACGTGGTCCAGGCGGTTGGTGCACACCGACGACGACAGGCCGAAGGCCGTGCCGTTGGAGATCGCGATGGCTTCCTCGATCGAGCCGAAGGTGATGATCGGCGACACCGGGCCGAAGGTCTCCTCGCGCACCACCGTCATCTCGGGGCGCACGCGGTCGATCACCGTGGGGCGGTACAGCGCGCCGTCGCGCTGCTGGCCGGCCAGCAGCCGCGCGCCCTGCGCCACCGCCTCGGCCACGCGCGCCTCGAACAGCTGCGCCGCGGCTTCGTCGATGACCGTGCCCATCTCGTTGCCCGGATCGCTCGGGTCGCCGCAGGTCCAGGCGCGCGTCTTGTCCACCACCAGGTCGGTGAAGCGCGCAGCCACCTTCTCGTGCACCAGCATGCGCTTGATCGCGGTGCAGCGCTGGCCCGAGTTCTTGTACGAGCCCTGCACCGCGAGCGTCGAGGCCTCGTCGAGGTCGGCGTCGTCCATCACGATGATCGGGTCGTTGCCGCCGAGCTCGAGCACCTGGCGCCGGTAGCCGGCCTTGCCCGCGATGTATTTGCCGATCGCCACGCCGCCGGTGAAGGTGACGAGGTCCACCGCCGGGTGCGTGATCAGCTCGTCGGCGATCTCGCGCGGATCGCCCGTCACCACCGACAGCATTGCGCCGGGCAGCCCGCACTCGTAGAGCAGGTCGGCGAAGGCCAGCGCCGACAGCGGCACCTTCTCCGAGGGCTTGAGCACCATGCGGTTGTTGCTGGCCACCGCCGGCACCACCTTGTGCGCCACCTGGTTCATCGGGTGGTTGAAGGGCGTGATCGCGCTGATCACGCCCAGCAGCGGCTCGCGGATCGTGTGCACGCGGCGCTGGCGGCCGTGCGGCGTGATGTCGCACGAGAAGCTCTGGCCGTCGTCGCGCAGCGCCTCCATGGCGCCGAACATCAGCACGTCGGCCACGCGCCCGGTCTCGTAGGTCGAGTCCTTCAGGCTCAGGCCCGACTCGGCGGTGATCAGCGCGGCATATTCGGCCGCGCGCTCGCGCACCCTGGCGGCGGCGCGGTTGAGGATGCCGGCGCGCTCGGCGCGCGACAGCCTCGCCTTGTAGGCGCGGCCGATCTCGAAGGCCTCGCGCACCTGCGCCAGGCTGGCCTTGGGCACGGTGCCGACCCGTTCGCGCGTGTACGGGTTGCGCACTTCGATGACGCGGCCGTCGGGGGCGGCGCGCTTCTCGCCGGCGATGCGCAGGGATTCAGCTCGCATGGTTGAGCGCCAGGTCGAAGGCGTCGAAGTTGCGCCAGCGGCGATTGCCGTCCAGCCCGTCGACGCGGCGGTTGAGGATCAGCGGCACGCGCTGCTCGGAGATGCCGCCGTGCGAGCGCAGCGGCGCGTCCAGCCCCGACAGGTCGTGGCGCGACTTCGCGCTGCCCAGCACGGTGGAGCGCTCGGAGACGACCACCAGGTCGCCGATGCGGTCGGCCGGCAGCTCGAAGCGCGCCGCGGCCGCCTCGCGCGTCCACACGCCCTCGATGCCGCGCCGCGCGCGCAGGCGCTCGGCGATGGCGGCGTGGTCGGCGCCGGCGGGCAGGTACAGGGTGGCGAAGGAGCCCAGCGCGCCGTGGTGCACCACGTAGGGGTCGGTGATGGGCAGGATCACGCGCGTCTTGCCGGCGCCCAGCCATGCGTCCAGCAAGTCCTGCAGGTAGATCACGTCGGGCTGCGCGTCCAGGCGCACCTTGGCGTTCATGCCGTGGTCGGCGGTGAGCGCGATCACGCAGCCCAGCGCGTCGAGCTCGGCCAGGTGCGCGTCCATCATGGCGTAGAAGTCGTTGGCCACCGCGTCGCCCGGTGCGTGCTTGTGCTGGATGTAGTCGGTGGTCGAGAGGTACATCACGTCGGGGCGGCGCTGCTTCATCAGCGCCACGCCGGCGGCGAACACGAACTCCGACAGCTCGGCGCTGTACACGTCGGGCACCGCGCGCCCCACCAGCGGCAGCACGCCCTCGATGCCGTGCTCGGCCACGGTGCAGGTGTCGGCCTTCTCGGAGGAGAAGCACACGCTCCTGGCCAGGGGCATGCCGTGGCCGAGCAGGCGGCGCAGCTTGTCCTTGGCGGTGACCACCGCGCAGGCGTGGCCGGCCTCGGCCAGCGCCGCCAGCAGGGTGGGCGCGCGCAGCCACTTGGGGTCGTTCATCATCACCTCGGTGCCCGAGGCGGCGTCGTACAGGTAGTTGCCGCAGATGCCGTGCACCGAGGGCGGCACGCCGGTGACGATCGACAGGTTGTTGGGGTTGGTGAACGAGGGCACCACGCAGTCGGCCACCAGCGCCGTGCCCGCGGCCAGCGTGCGCGCCAGCCACGGCGCGCGGCCGGCGGCCACCACCTGCGCGATGTAGTCCGGCTCGCAGCCGTCGACGCAGACGACGACGGTGGGCGCTTCAGGCGGACGGTAGCTTCGTCCGTTGACGTTGAGGGCTGCGGCCATGCGGCGCGTCTCCAGGGATCGGGTTCGGGGGGTGGCGGCGCACGTGGTTGGCCACCGTGCGCTCCTTGCTTTCCATGACGTGGGCGTACATCGCGCGCCCGGCGGCCTCGGGGTCGCCGGCGGCGATGGCCTTGACGATGGCGCGGTGCTCGCCGGCCGAGATCGGCATCAGCCAGCTGTCGGCCAGGTTCAGGCGCCGGAACAGCGAGAGCTCCTTGATCAGCTTGCGGTACAGGGCCGAGAGCTTGCGGTTGCCCGCCATCTCGACCAGGCGCTCGTGGAACTGCAGGTTGAGCAGGTGGTAGCCGCGCGCGTCGCTGGCCTTCACCGCGCGCTCCATCGCGTCGACCATGGCGCGCACCTCCTTGAGCTGCGCCGGCGCGATGGCCTCGGCGAGGCGCCGGCCCACCAGTTCCTCCATCGCCGCGCGCAGGTCGAAGATCTCCACCGCCTCCTCGATCGGGATGTCGCGCACGAACACGCCGCGGTTCTTCTCGGTGCGCACCAGGCCCGCCTCCTCGAGCATGCGGAAGGCCTCGCGCAGCGGGCCGCGCGAGATGCCCAGCCGCGTGGCCAGCGCCATCTCGGTGAGCTTGGCCCCCGGCGCCAGCTCGCCCGACAGGATCATGCGTTCGAGCTCGCCCTGGGCGACGCTGGCCAGCGAACTGCTCTGCAGCAGCGCGATCGTCGGGTGGGGCGCGGCGGCGGGGCCGCCGCTCAGGGTTTTCATGCACGGGATTGGAGCGCCCGCGCGGCAAATTGTCAACAATCGACAAACTACCGTTGACAGCCCCCCGGGCTCCATGCACGATGCGCGGCACGCTGGCGGCGAGCCCGCCGCGGTGTCACGAGATCGTCACCGCGCGGGCCGCATGCTCGACGTTCCGTCGACCCCTTCCCTGCAGGAGCTCTCCATGCGTCTTTCCCGCCCCTCGATCCTGGCCGGCCTCGTGCTGGCGCTGGCTGCCGGCACCGCGCTGGCCCAGAAGACCACGCTCACCGTCTACACGGCGCTGGAGACCGACCAGCTCAAGGCCTACCAGGAGGGCTTCAACAAGGTCAACCCCGACATCGAGATCAAGTGGGTGCGCGACAGCACCGGCGTGATCACCGCCAAGCTGCTGGCCGAGAAGGCCAACCCGCAGGCCGACGCGGTGATGGGCGTGGCCGCCTCCAGCCTGGCGCTGCTGGACAAGAACGGCATGCTCGAGCCCTACGCACCGCTGAACCTCGACGCCATCATGGCGCAGTACCGCGACAAGAAGAACCCGCCGGCCTGGTTCGGCATGGACGTGTGGGGCGCCACCGTGTGCTTCAACACCGTCGAGGCGCAGAAGCGCGGCATCCCCAAGCCCGAGACCTGGAAGGACCTCACCAAGCCGGCCTACAAGGGCCAGGTCGTGATGCCCAACCCGGCCAGCTCGGGCACCGGCTTCTTCGACGTCAGCGCCTGGCTCACGCTGTGGGGTGACGACAACGGCAAGGGCGGCGGCTGGAAGTTCATGGACGCGCTGCACGAGAACATCGCGCAGTACACCCACTCGGGCTCCAAGCCCTGCAACATGGCCGCCAGCGGCGAGTTCGTCGTGGGCATCAGCTTCGAGTACCGCGCCAACACCAACAAGGCCAAGGGCGCGCCGATCGACCTCGTGTTCCCGAAGGAAGGGCTGGGCTGGGACCTCGAGGCCTTCGCGATCCACAAGGGCACCAAGAAGCTGGCGGCGGCCAAGAAGCTGGCCGACTGGGCCTCGAGCAAGGACGCGATGCTGCTGTACGGCAAGAACTTCGCGATCACCGCGCAGCCCGGCGTGGCCGCGCCGCTGGCCAACGTGCCCAAGGACTACGAGGCGCGCCTGGTGAAGATGGACTTCGCCGTCACCGCGGCCAACCGCGAGCGCGTGCTCGACGAGTGGAAGCGGCGCTACGACGGCAAGACCGAAAAACGGTAACGCTCCCACCCCCGGAGCGGCTTCGCCGCTCCCCCTCGAGGGGGCACGCCAGTGGGCCGGCGGAGCCGGACCCACGGCGTCTGCTGGGTTCTCGCTCCTGAACTGCCACCGGTCGTGACTGCACCCTACCTGCGCCTTTCGGGCATCCGCAAGACCTTCGGGTCCTTCGTCGCGCTGGGCGGCATCGACCTCGACATCCACCCGGGCGAGTTCGTCTGCTTCCTCGGGCCCTCGGGCTGCGGCAAGACGACGCTGCTGCGCATCATCGCCGGCCTCGAGGTGCAGAGCGCGGGCCGCATCGAGCAGGCCGGGCGCGACATCTCGACGCTGCCGCCGGCCGAACGCGACTACGGCATCGTGTTCCAGTCCTACGCGCTGTTCCCCAACCTCACGGTGGCCGACAACGTGGCCTACGGGCTGGTCAACCGCAAGGTGCCCAAGGCCGACGTCGCCGCGCGCGTGCAGGAGCTGGTGACGCTGGTGGGCCTGCCGGGCAGCGAGAACAAGTACCCGGGCCAGCTCTCGGGCGGCCAGCAGCAGCGCATCGCGCTGGCGCGTGCGCTGGCCACCAAACCGGGCCTGCTGCTGCTCGACGAGCCGCTGTCGGCGCTCGACGCCATCGTGCGCGTCAAGCTGCGGCAGGAGATCCGCAGCCTGCAGCGCAAGCTCGGCGTCACCACGATCATGGTCACGCACGACCAGGAGGAGGCGCTGTCGGTGGCCGACCGCATCGTGGTGATGAACCACGGCGCCATCGAGCAGGTGGGCACGCCGATGGAGGTCTATCGCGAGCCGGCCTCGCCCTTCGTGGCCGACTTCGTGGGCCGCGTCAACGCGCTGCCGGCGCGCCTGGAGGCCGGCGGCGGGCTGCGCCTGGGCGCGCGGCGCTTCGAGTGCACGCACGAGGGCATCGCGCTCGACGGCCGCGACGAGGTGCGCGTCTACTTGCGCCCCGAGGACGTGCTGGCGCGCCCGATCGCCCCGGGCGACTCCAACGTCTTCGAGGCGGAGATCGACAAGATCGAGTTCCTCGGCTCCTACTGCCTGGTGCGCGTGAAGAGCGCCGACCTCGGCGAGCACAAGCTCACCGTCTACCTGTCGCTCAACTTCCTGGCCGAGCACGGGCTCGAGGTGGGCGGGCGCCTGCCGCTGCGCCTGCTGCCCGAGCGCATGCGGATCTTCGGATGAACGAGGCGCCCCCACGCTCACTGCGTTCGCTGCCCCCATGGCCGCGTGGCGGCCCCTTCGTGGCCCTGGGGGCGTCAGCGCCCTTCGGGCGGCCGGGCGGGCGCTGATGGCCGCGTCAACGACCCTCCTGCAGGTCGCAGTGCGCCAGCGCGCGCACTGGACCGACCACGTCGCCACCGCGGCCATCGTCGTCGTCGCGCTGCTGCTGCTGGCCTTCCTGGCCGCCCCGCTGGCGGCGATCCTGCAGCAGTCCTTCGAGGACGCCGAGGGCCGCTTCGCGGGCCTGGCGAACTTCGTCTCCTACGCGCGCTCGCCGGCACTGCTGCAGTCGCTGTGGAACAGCGTGTGGGTGAGCGCGGTGGTGACCGTGGTCACCGTGCCGCTGGCCTTCCTGTTCGCCTATGCGCTGGTGCGCAGCTGCATGCCCTTCAAGGGCTTCTTCCGCACCCTGACCCTGGTGCCGCTCTTGGCGCCCTCGCTGCTGTCGGCCATCTCGCTGATCTACTGGTTCGGCAACCAGGGCGTGCTCAAGGGGGCGCTGCAGGCCGTGGGCATCGACCAGATCTACGGCGCGCCGGGCATCGTGCTGGCGGAGATCTTCTCCACCTTCCCGCATGCGCTGATGATCCTCATCACCGCCCTGGCCACCGCCGACGCGCGCCTGTACGAGGCCGCCGACTCGATGGGCACGAGCGCGGCGCGCAAGTTCTGGACCATCACGCTGCCGGGCGCCAAGTACGGCCTGATCTCGGCCAGCCTGGTGACCTTCACGCTGGTGGTCACCGACTTCGGCATCCCCAAGGTGATCGGGGGCAACTTCAACGTGCTGGCCACCGACGTGTTCAAGCTGGTGATCGGCCAGCAGGACTTCCAGCGCGGTGCGGTGGTGGCGCTGCTGCTGCTGGCGCCGGCGCTGCTGACCTTCGCGGTCGACCACTGGGTCAGCCGCAAGCAGACGGCGATGCTCACCGCGCGCGCGGTGCCCTATGCGCCCAAGCCCTCGCGCGGATTCGATGCCGCGATGACGCTGTACGGCCTGTTCGTCGCTGCGCTGATGCTGGCGATGCTGGGCATGGCGGTGTTCGCCAGCTTCGCCAGCTTCTGGCCCTACAACCTCGCGCCCAGCCTGCGCCACTACGCGATGGGCCTGTTCGACGCCGAGGTCGGCGACGCCTTCGTCAACAGCCTGAAGATGGCCGGCGGCACCGCGCTCTTCGGCACCGCGCTCGTGTTCGTCGGCGCCTACCTGCTCGAGAAGACCAAGGGCCAGGCCACGGCGCGCGCGCTGGTGCGGCTGCTGGCGATGCTGCCGATGGCGGTGCCCGGGCTGGTGCTGGGCCTGGGCTACATCTTCTTCTTCAACGCGCCGGACAACCCGCTGAACGGGCTGTACCACACGATCACGCTGCTGGTGGCCTGCACCATCGTGCACTTCTACACCACCGGCCACCTCACGGCGGTGACGGCGCTGAAGGCGCTGGACGCCGAGTTCGAGGCGGTGAGCGCCTCGCTCAAGGTGCCCTTCTACAAGACCTTCTGGCGCGTCACGCTGCCGCTGTGCACGCCCGCGCTGGTGGACATCGCGCGCTACTTCTTCATCAACGCCCTGACCACGATCTCGGCGGTGGTGTTCCTGTACGCGCCGGAGACCAAGGTGGCCGCGATCGCGATCCTGAACCTCGACGAGGCCGGCGAGATCGGCGCTGCCGCGGCGATGGCGGTGCTGATCGCCGCCGCCAACACGGTGGCCACGCTCGTGTTCATGGCGCTGGGCGCCTGGGCCGCCCGGCGCACCGACGCCTGGAAACAATGAAGCCCCCAAGCTCGCTCGCGCTCGCTACCCCCCGAGGGGGCCGCCCGCCGACGGACCGGCAAAGCCGGATCCGTGGCGGGAAGCTGGGCTTGGTTGGGCGGGCCACGAAGCGCCAAGGCATTTAGGAGAAACGACACGATGGACCGCGACCGCATCCTGCTCACCCCCGGACCGCTGACCACCACGCTGCGCACCAAGCTCGCGATGCTGCGCGACTGGGGCAGCTGGGACGCCGACTTCAACGCCGTCACCGCGCGCGTGCGCTCCCGCCTGCTCGACATCGTGCACGGGCACGACACGCACGTGGTGGTACCGCTGCAGGGCAGCGGCACTTTCAGCGTCGAGGCCGCGGTGGCCACCGTGACGCCGCGCGACGCGCACATCCTGGTGCCCGACAACGGCGCCTACTGCAAGCGCGCCGCGAAGCTGGCCACGCTGATGGGCCGCCGCGTGAGCGTGATGCCGGTGCCCGAGGAGCGGCCGATCGGCGTGGCCGACGTGGCCGCGCAGCTCGATGCCGACGCGTCGATCACGCACGTGATCCTGATCCACTGCGAGACCGGCACCGGCGTCGAGAACCCCCTCGCGGAGGTCGCGGCGCTGTGCGAGCGCCGCGGCAAGGGCCTGATCGTGGACGCCATGTCGAGCTTCGCCGCGCTGCCGATCGACGCGCGGGCCGTGCGCTTCGACGCCCTGGTGGCCGCCTCCGGCAAGTGCCTCGAAGGCGTGCCCGGCATGGGCTTCGTGTTCATCCGCCGCGCCGTGCTCGACGGCTGCGCCGGCCACAGCCACAGCCTGGCGATGGACCTGCACGACCAGCATGTCTACATGGAGAAGACGGGGCAGTGGCGCTTCACGCCGCCCACCCACGTGGTGGCCGCGCTCGACGAGGCGATGACGCAGTTCGTCGAGGAGGGCGGGCAACCGGCGCGCCTGGCGCGCTACACGGCCAACTGCCGCACGCTCGTGGACGGCATGGCCGCGCTCGGCTTCAGGCCCTTCCTGGACCCGACGGTGCAGGCGCCCATCATCGTCACCTTCCACGCACCGGCCGACGCGAAGTACGACTTCAAGCGCTTCTACGCCGGCGCCAAGGCGCGCGGTTTCATGCTCTACCCGGGCAAGCTGACCCAGGTGGAGACCTTCCGCGTCGGCTGCATCGGCGCCATCGGCCCCAACGAGATGCGCCAGGCGGTGGAGGCGGTGGCCGACACCTTGCGCGAGATGGGCATCGCGAGTGGGGTGCCGGCGTTGTGAACACGTTGTGGGCGCGTGCGGTGGCCGCTGCGGGGTCGGCGGCGCGGGCATGCGCTCTCCGGCCTGCCTCGCGGGCGGCCGTTCCCTCATGCCGAGCCGGTGGCATCAACACCTTGCAAGCCCTCCACCACCTTGGCGACCGCGAATGCGGGCCTGCGATCGCATACCCGCACCACCGACCCAAGCGACCCGTGTGGTGTTCGACGGAAAGCGTCGGTGCGACTTGCAGTGCGGGGGCGGTGCCTGCGGGCGCAGGCCGGAGAACGCAGGCACCGCCCCCGCACTGTCGCAGCGGCGCGAGCGCGCGATGACCCACTAGAGGAGGAACAAGCAGTGGCCACCAAGCAAAGCAGACCCCAAGACATCCTCGCCCAGCTGAAGAAGGAAGGCGCCACCAAGGTGAAGGTCGCCTGCAGCGACATCGACGGCATCCTGCGCGGCAAGTACCTGCACCTCGACAAGTTCGCCAGCGCGCTCGAAGGCGGCTTCGGCTTCTGCGACGTGGTGTTCGGCTGGGACGCGCACGACCAGTGCTACGACAACACCCAGGTCACTGGCTGGCACCACGGCTTCCCGGATGCGCTGGCGCGGCTCGACGTGGCCACGCTGCGCCGCGTGCCCTGGGACGGCAACGTGCCCTTCTTCCTCGGCGAGTTCGTCAACGGCGACGGCAGCCCCTACCCGGTGTGCCCGCGCCAGACCCTGAAGCGCGTGCTCGCGCGCGCCGAGAAGCTCGGCTTCGCGCCC
>DASTJE010000196.1:0-7531 GCA_035716845.1 Burkholderiaceae bacterium | reverse complement strand
GAGCCTTCAACGACGGGGGCGGCCGCGCCGCCATGGCCGGCGCGGCCCTACGCCTGCGCGCCCGTCGGCAGCAGCGGGATGCCCATCGACTCGCGGACCTTGTTCTCGATCTCGACGGCCAGCTCCGGGTTCTCGCGCAGGAACTCGCGCGCGTTGTCCTTGCCCTGGCCGATCTTCTCGCCGTTGTAGGCGTACCAGGCGCCGCTCTTGTCGAGCACCTTGGCGTTCACGCCCATGTCGATGATCTCGCCCTCGCGGCTGATGCCCTCGCCGTAGAGGATGTCGAACTCGGCGGTCTTGAACGGCGGACTGACCTTGTTCTTGACCACCTTGACCTTGGTCTCGCTGCCGATGACCTCCTCGCCGCGCTTGATGCTGCCGGTGCGGCGGATGTCCAGGCGTACCGAGGCGTAGAACTTGAGTGCATTGCCGCCGGTGGTGGTTTCGGGGTTGCCGAACATCACGCCGATCTTCATGCGGATCTGGTTGATGAAGATGACCATCGTGTTGGTCTTCTTGATCGTGGCCGTCAGCTTGCGCAGCGCCTGGCTCATCAGGCGCGCCTGCAGGCCGGGCAGGCTGTCGCCCATCTCGCCCTCGAGTTCGGCCTTGGGTGTGAGCGCGGCCACCGAGTCGATCACCACCAGGTCGACCGAGCCCGAGCGCACCAGCGCGTCGACGATCTCGAGCGCCTGCTCGCCGGTGTCGGGCTGGGAAATCAGGAGTTCCTGGAGGTTGACGCCCAGCTTCTGCGCGTACTGCACGTCCAGGGCGTGCTCGGCGTCGATGAAGGCGCAGGTGCCGGCCTGCTTCTGCATCTCGGCGATCACCTGCAGCGTGAGCGTGGTCTTGCCCGACGACTCCGGACCGTAGATCTCGATCACGCGGCCGCGCGGCAGGCCGCCGACGCCCAGCGCGATGTCCAGCCCCAGCGAACCGGTGGAGACGACCTGGATGTCCTCCACCACCTCGCCTTCGCCCAGGCGCATGATCGAGCCCTTGCCGAATTGCTTTTCGATCTGGGCCAGCGCCGCCTGCAGGGCCTTGGCTTTCTCGGTGTTCAGGGCTTTGACGGGCGCGTCCATGGGGCTCTCCAATGCGGCAAGGTGCGGGGGGATGTGTCGGCCGGCATTATGCGCGACAACTGGATATTCGTACAGCCCCGCGGGTGTGTCAACTGCGGCTCCCTAGAATGCGCCGTTCGCCGGACGAGGCCCCGTCAGTGGGTCGGTGCCGGTGCCCAACGAGGAGACGGGCCATGCGCGTGCTGATCGCCGAAGACGACCAGGTCCTGGCCGACGGGCTGCTGCGCTCGCTGCGCGCCGCCGGCTACGCCGCCGACCATGTGGCCACCGGCAACGAGGCCGACGCCGCGCTGGCGTCCCACGAGTTCGATCTGGTCATCCTCGACCTCGGGCTGCCCAAGCTGCACGGCCTGGAGGTGCTGAAGAAGATGCGTGCCCGCGGCACCACGACGCCGGTGCTGATCCTCACCGCGGCCGACAGCGTCGAGCAGCGCGTCAAGGGGCTGGATGCCGGCGCCGACGACTACATGGCCAAGCCCTTCTCGCTGCAGGAGCTCGAGGCGCGCGTGCGCGCGCTGATGCGGCGCGGCCTGGGCACGGCCAGCGCGATCATCAAGCACGGGCCGCTGTCGTTCGACGCCACCGGGCGCGTGTGCTACATCAACGAGCAGATGGTCGAGCTGTCCGCGCGCGAGATTTCGCTGCTCGAGGTGCTGCTGCAGCGCGCCGGCCGGCTGGTCAGCAAGGACCAGCTCGTCGAGCGCCTGTGCGAGTGGGGCGAGGAGGTGAGCAACAACGCCATCGAGGTGTACATCCACCGCCTGCGCAAGAAGATCGAGCAGGGCCCGATCCGCATCGCCACCGTGCGCGGCCTGGGCTACTGCCTGGAGAAGATCCCCGGGTGATCACCGCCCCCGCCGTGCTGCACCCGGACTCCCCCTGGGGGAGCGCCGGGCCGGGCGCGAGGGGGCGGCCCGGCGCCGACCCGGCGAGTCGCATCTGACACTGGCGCCGCGCATGCCCTTCTCCGACCCCGACCCCTCCCAGCCGCGGCCGCAGCGCTCTCTGTTCGGCGACATCCTCGACTGGCTGCTGGTGCCGCTGCTGCTGCTGTGGCCGCTGTCGGTGGTGCTGATCTGGTTTGCCGCGCAGGGCATCGCCAACCGGCCGTTCGACCGCGACCTCGGCGAGACGGCGCGCACGCTGGCGCGTCGCGTCGCGGTCGGTCCCGGTCCGGGTGCGCAGCGCACGCGCTTCGAGCTGAGCGACGCCGCGGTGGCGGTGCTGCGCGGCGACCAGCAGGACGCGTTCTTCTTCCAGGTGCTGGGCACGCGCGGCGAATGGATCGCCGGCGAGCGCAACCTGCCCGTGCCCGTGCCCGAGCGCGGCACGGCGCCGGTGGGCGACGTGCAGTTCCGCGACGAGGAGCTGGGCGAGCGCGCCGTGCGGGTGGCCTACGTCTGGGTGCCCGCGGCGCTGTCGGAGTCCAGCCAGCCGCCGCTGGTGCAGGTCGCCGAGACGCTGGACAAGCGTTCGCAGCTGGCCACCGAGATCGCGCGCGGGGTCATGCTGTCGCAGTTCGCCATCCTGCCGCTGGCCGTGCTGCTGGTGTGGTTCGCGCTGATGCGCGGGCTGCGTCCGCTGGACGTGCTGCAGCGGCGCATCCGCCAGCGCGCCAGCGGCGACCTGTCGCCGATCGACGAGCGCGTCGCGCCCGAGGAGGTCAGCCCGCTGGTGGCGGCGATCAACGAGGTGCTGCGGCGGCTGGATGCCTCGCTCGCGACGCAGAAGCACTTCCTGGCCGACGCGGCGCACCAGCTCAAGACGCCGCTGGCGGGGCTGCGCACGCAGGCCGAGCTGGCGCAGCGCGAGATCGACGCCGGCGACGCCAAGGCGGCCAAGCGCTCGCTGCAGCAGATCGCCCGCTCGTCGCTGCGCGCCGCGCACATGGTCAACCAGCTGCTGGCCATGGCGCGCGCCGAGGACCGCGGCGAGGCCCGGCGCACGCAGACCTTCAACCTCGCCGCCCTGGCCACGGAGGCGGTGCACGACTTCGTGCCGCGTGCGCTCGCCAAGGGCATCGACCTCGGCTACGAAGGCCCGGGCGCCAAGGACGCGTCGGCTCCCAAGCTCACCGGCGAGCCGCTGCTGGTGCGCGAGATGATCCGCAACCTGGTCGACAACGCGGTGCAGTACACGCCGGGCGGCGGCACCGTCACCGTGCGCGTGCTGGCGGATCCGTTCGGCCAGGTCGCGGTGCTGCAGGTCGAGGACAACGGCCCGGGCATCCCGGAAGCCGAGCGCGAGCTGGTGTTCCAGCCCTTCTATCGCGCCCTGGGCACGGAGGTGGACGGTTCGGGCCTGGGGCTGGCGATCGTGCGCGAGGTGGTCGACCGCCACGGCGGCGACGTGGCGATCGAGGCCGTGCAGCCGCGCGCGGCCGCACCGGGCGCGCGCATCACGGTGCGCCTGCCGCTGACCGCCGCCACCGGGTGAGGCGCCGCCGCCTGCGCGGCGCTCACGATTGCATCAGCCGCCGGCTGCGCGCGATGGACATCAGCATGCCCAGCGCCAGCCCGAGCGTCACCATCGCGGTGCCGCCGTAGCTGACGAAGGGCAGCGGTATGCCCACCACCGGCAGGATGCCGCTGACCATGCCCGTGTTGACGAACACGTAGGTGAAGATCGACAGCGTGATCGATCCGGCCAGCAGGCGCGCGAACAGCGTCGGCGCGTCGGCCGCGATCAGCAGCCCGCGCAGCAGCACGAAGCCGAAGGCGACCAGCAGCGCGAGCGTGCCCAGCAGGCCGAACTCCTCGGCGAAGGCGGCGAACACGAAATCGGTCGTGCGCTCCGGGATGAACTCCAGGTGCGTCTGCGTGCCCTGCATGAAGCCCTTGCCGGTCCAGCCGCCCGAGCCGATGGCGATCATGCCCTGGATGATGTGGAAGCCCTTGCCCAGCGGGTCCTTGCCGGGGTCGAGCAGCGTGCACACCCGGTGCTGCTGGTATTCCTTGAGCAGGGGCCATCGCACGTCCGGCTGGCAGATCGTCGGCTCGAAGACGATCAGCGCCACGATGCCGGCCACGCCGGCCACCAGCACCGGCGCGATCAGCTTCCACGACAGGCCGGCGAAGAAGAACACGTACAAGCCTGCCGACAGGATCAGGATCGCGGTGCCGAGGTCGGGTTGCTTGGCCACCAGCAGGAAGGGCAGCAGCAGGATGACCCCCGCGACGGCCCACTCGCGCAGGCGCAGACGCCCTTCGCAGCGCTGGAACCACCATGCCAGCATCAGCGGCGTGGCGAGCTTGAGGATCTCGCTGGGCTGGATCACGATGCCCACGTTGAGCCAGCGCGTCGCTCCCTTGCGCGTGATGCCGAACAGCGCCGTGGCCACCAGCAGCGCCAGGCCCAGCATGTACACCGGCACCGCCAGCGCCATCAGGCGTTGCGGTGGCACCTGCGCCACGCCCCACATGATGGCGAAGGCGATCAGCATGTTGCGCGCATGGTCGACGAAGCGCGTGCCGTGGTCGAAGCCGGCCGAGTACATCGTCACCAGGCCCATCGCCGCCAGCACCAGCGCGCCGACCGCCAGCGGCCCGTCGAGCGCGAACAGCACCGGCCGCAGGCGTTGCCAGAGGGAGGGTTGCTCGAAGACGGCACTCATCCGGAAGCTGCCGTGCCGCGCACGGCGGTGCGAGCGCCAACGGGCGGCCGGGCGGTGTTCATGGCGCGGACGCTGCCGGCGAGCCGGTCAACGCGAACTCGCCGGCCGGGCGCGGAGTGCCCACCGGGGCGGTCGTCTTGCCCTGCTGCGTGAGCGCGATGTCCTCCTCGCTCGGGGCCTGGCCCAGCAGCAGGTAGTCGAAGACTCGGCGTGCGATCGGGGCGGCCGACATCGAGCCGAAGCCGGCGTTCTCGACGATCACCGCCAATGCCACCGTCGGCGCCTCCAGCGGCGCGAAGGCCACGTACAGCGAGTGGTCGCGCTTGCGCTCGTCGGCCTTGATCTGGCTGTATTTCTCGCCGGCCTTCAGGCCCACCGCCTGCGCGGTGCCGGTCTTGCCGCCACTCTGGTAAGGCGCGCCGGCGAAGGCGGCGCGCGAGGTGCCCTCGCGGGTCACGCCGTTCATCGCCTCGAGGATCAGCCTGACGTGCTCGGGCTTGAGCGGCAGCGGCTCGAGCGCGTCGCTGGCGACGCGCCGCTTCTCGCGCGTGACCACGTCCTCGATCTCGCGCACCAGGCGCGGCTTGAAGCGCTGCCCTCCGGTGGCCAGCGTCGACACCGCGGTGGCCACCTGCAGCATCGTGAAGTTGTTGTAGCCCTGGCCGATGCCCAGCGAGATGGTCTCGCCCGCGTACCACCTCTGCTGCTCCGGGCGCTTGAACTTCTGGCGCTTCCAGGCCGTGGAGGGCAGGTCGCCGGTGACCTCGCCCTGCAGGTCGATCTCGGTCTTGCGGCCGAAGCCGAAGGGCGCCAGCTCGTCGTGGATCAGGTCCACGCCCATCTCGTTGGCCAGGCTGTAGAAGTAGACGTTGCTCGACGACACGATGGCCGTGCGCATGTCCTTGGGGCCGGGCCGGTCGGTGTCCGGGCTGCCGAAGGTGCGGCCGCCGAAGCTGTACGTCAGGTTGTCCATGATGACCACGTTCGGCCCGCGCTTGCCGCTGTCGAGCGCGGCCATCGCCATGAAGGGCTTGAAGGTCGACCCCGGCGGGTAGGTGCCGCGCAGCGCACGGTTGAGCAGCGGCTTGTCGATGTCCTCGTTGAGTTCGCGCCAGCTGTCGGCGTCGATGCCGTCGACGAACAGGTTGGGGTCGAAGGTGGGCTTGGAGACGAAGGCCAGCACCTCGCCGTTGCGCGGGTCGATGGCCACCAGCGCGCCGCGCCGCTCGCCGTAGAGGCGCTCCACGAGGGCCTGCAGCCGGATGTCCACCGACAGCACCAGGGTGTTGCCCGGGGTGGGCGGCCTGTGCGCGAGCCGCCGCAGCGCGCGCCCGCCGGCGCTCGTCTCGACGCGCTCGACGCCGGTCACGCCGTGCAGGTCGCTCTCGTAGGCCTGCTCGAGGCCGAGCTTGCCGATGTATTCCGTGCCGCGGTAGTTGCCCTGCACCTCCTCGTCCCAGTCCTCCATCGCCTTCTTCTCGGCCTGGTTGATGCGGCCGATGTAGCCCAGCAGGTGGCTGCCGACGTCGCCCAGCGGGTAGTGGCGGAACAGGCGCGCCTTGACCTCCACGCCGGGAAAGCGGAAGCGCTGCGCGATGAAGCGCGCCACCTCGACGTCGCTCAGCTTGGTGCGGATGGGCAGCGACTCGAAGCTCTTGCTGTCCTCCTGCAGGCGCTTGAAGCGCCGGCGGTCGCGCGGGGCGATCTCCACCACCTCGGCCAGCTGGTCGATCACCTGCTCGAGCGGTGCGGCCAGGCGCGCGGGCGTGATCTCCAGCGTGTAGGCCGAGTAGTTGTTGGCCAGCACCACGCCATTGCGGTCGACGATCAGGCCACGGTTGGGCACCACCGGCACGATGGCCGTGCGGTTGGCCTCGGCCTGCTCGGCCAGCTCGTCGTGACGCAGCACCTGCAGGGTGACCAGGCGCGCGGCCACCAGGCCGAAGCACAGCAGCACGAACAGGGCCGCTGCGAGTAGACGGCCGCGGAAGCGGTCGATCTCGCGCTCGACGTCGCGGAATTCAGTCATAACGGCCGGTTCTCGTCGGGGTCGGGCGCGCGCCGCTGCGGCGCCAGCAGCAGCGCGGCCGCCAGCGGCCACAGCAGGGCCTCGAACACCGGGGCGAGGAAGAAGCTCCAGCCCGGGAACAGGTCGCCGGCGATCAGCCGCACCAGCAGCGCCACCAGGTGAGCGGCCAGCAGCAGCGGGAATACCTGCAGCGCCTGCTCCAGCACCGGGAACCACAGCAGCCGGCGGTGCAGCGCGATCGCCGCATAGGCCAGCAGCGCGTAGGCCAGGCCGTGCTGCCCCAGCAGCGCGCCCTGGTGCACGTCCATCACCAGCCCGAAGAAGAACGCGGTGCCCACGCCGACGCGGCGCGGCTGGTGCACGGCCCAGAACGCGAGCGTCAGTGCCAGCAGGTCGGGCATCGCCGGCACGCGGCCCAGCGGCAGCAGGTTGACCGCCAGCGCCGCCAGCAGCGAGACGACGATGAACAGCGGGCTGGCAGGCAGCAGCAGCGCCTCGCCGCGCGGCATGATGCTCACTGGAGCCCCCCTCGCGTCTGGTACGGCGCTCGACCCCCATGGCCCCGCAGGGGCCGCTTCGTGGCCCTTGGGGTGGCGCGGTCCGGCTTGGGAGCGGCCCGGCGCTCGTCCCGCGCACTCACTTCTTGCGCTCCTTGCCCGCGGCGGCCTTGGGCGCCGAGGCGGCTTCAGGGGCGGGCGCGGGCGGCAGCTGCGCCTTCACCGGTTCGAGCACGAGCACGTGGCGCACGGCGTCGGTGGGGGCCACGGGCGCGAGCGTGATGCGCGCGAAGCCGCCCTCGGCCTG
>DASTJE010000195.1:0-2142 GCA_035716845.1 Burkholderiaceae bacterium | reverse complement strand
GCGAAGGCATCGAGCCGCGCGCGGATCTTGCGCGCCGCGTCCTGCGCCGCCTTGCCGTTGAGGTCGGCGCCGGTGGAAGCCGCGGTGGCCGAGGTGTTGGCCACCTTCTGCGTGTCGGTGGCGGTGCAGCGCACGGCCGCCAGAGGGATGCGCAGCTCGTGCGCCACCACCTGCGCCACCTTGGTGTTGACGCCCTGGCCCATCTCGGTGCCGCCGTGGTTCACCAGCACCGAGCCGTCGGTGTAGACGTGCACCAGCGCGCCGGCCTGGTTGAAGTGGTTGACGTTGAACGAGATGCCGAACTTCAGCGGCGTGAAGGCGATGCCGCGCTTGAGCACGGGGCTCGCGGCGTTGAAGGCCGCGATCTCGGCGCGGCGCTCGCGGTAGCGGCTGCGCGCCACCAGTTCGTCGGTCAGCGGCGCGAGCACGTTGTCCTCCACGCGCTGCAGGTAGGGCGTGACGTCGCGCTCGCCGATGGAGTAGAAGTTGGCGCGGCGCACCTCCAGCGCATCCTTGCCCAGCCGGCGCGCGATGCTGTCGAGGATGAACTCGATGGCGATCGCCCCCTGCGGGCCGCCGAAGCCGCGGAAGGCGGTGTTGCTCTGCGTGTTGGTGCGCGCGCAGTAGCCGTGCATCGCCACGTGCGGCAGCCAGTAGGCGTTGTCGAAATGGCAGATCGCGCGCGTCATCACCGGCGCCGACAGGTCGGCCGAGAAGCCGGCGTTGGCGATCAGGTCGATCTCCACGCCCAGCACGCGCCCCGCGTCGTCGTGGCCGACCTCGAAGTCGAACTCGAAGCCGTGGCGACGGCCGGTGACCATGAAGTCGTCGTCGCGGTCCAGGCGCAGCTTGACCGGACGCTGCAGGCGCTCGGCCGCCACCGCCGCGACGCAGGCGAACAGCGCCGACTGCGACTCCTTACCGCCGAAGCCACCGCCCATGCGCCGGCACTGCACCTGCACCTGGTGCGCCTGCCAGCCGAGCGCATGCGCCACCGCGTGCTGCATCTCGGTGGGGTGCTGCGTCGAGCAGTGCACCAGCATGCCGCGGTCCTCCTGCGGCACGGCAACGCTGATCTGGCCCTCGAGGTAGAACTGTTCCTGCCCGCCCACCGAGAGCGAGTCCCTGAAGCGGTGCGGCGCCGCGTCGATCGCCGCGCGCGCGTCGCCGCGCGCCAGGTGCATCGGCGGCACGACGTAGGACTTCGCCGCATGCGCCTCGCGCGCCGTCAGCAGCGGCGCCAGCGACTCGATCGAGACGAACTCCTTCGCGCGCGCGGCCACGCGGCGCGCCACGCGCCGGTCCTCGGCCAGCACCACGAACATCGGCTGGCCCAGGTAGTGCACCCGGCCCTCGGCGAGGATGGGGTCGTCGCCCTTGACGATGGGGCCGCAGTCGTTGACGCCCGGGATGTCGGCGGCGGTGAGCACCGCCGCCACCCCCGGCTCGGCGCGCAGCCGCTCGACGTCGATGGCCACCAGGCGGCCATGCGCCACCGGCGACAGGCCGAGCGCGGCGTGCAGCGTGCCGTCGAGCTCGCGCAGGTCGTCGGTGTAGGTGGCCTCGCCCGCCACGTGCAGGTGGGCGGACTCGTGCGCGCGCCCGACGCCGACCTGCGGCCGCACGCCCAGGAAGGGTTCCGCCTGGCGGTTCATGGCGTGGCCCTCGCGAACACGCTGGCCTGCGACGCGGCCAGCGGCGCGTCGGCCCGGGTCTCGAGCCAGAAGCGGCGCAGCAGGTTGGCCGCCGCGCGCTGGCGGTAGCCCGCGCTGGCCCGCAGGTCGGTGATGGGGGTGAAGTCCTGCCCCAGCGCGGCCGCGGCGCGCTCGGCCGCGGCCTCGTCCCAGGGCCGGCCCAGCACCGCCGCCTCGGCTGCCGCCGCGCGCCGGACCACCGCCGCCAGGCCGCCGAAGGCGAAGCGCGCCGCCGTGACGATGCCGCCGTCGAGCCGAAGCGCGAGGCCGGCCGCCAGCCCCGAGATGTCGCTGTCGAAGCGCTTGCTGAGCTTGTAGGCGCGCAGCGCCGTGAAGTCCGGCGGCGGCAGCTCGATGGCCTGCACGAACTCGCCCGGCGCGAGCGCGTTCCTCATGTAGTCGAGGTAGAAGGCGTCGAGCCGCACGCGGCGCTCGGCCTCGCCGCGCC